>DATLGD010000094.1:0-5487 GCA_035540755.1 Mycobacteriales bacterium
GCAGCAAGGCGGTCATGCGTGCGGCCTCTCCGGGAGGGGGCGCGCAGCCCGGACCGCCCGCCCCCTCCCGGAGAGGCCGCACGCATGACCGCCTTGCTGCAGCAGACCTTCAACGGCCTGGTGAGCGGGAGCTTCTACGCGCTCCTCGCGCTCGGGCTGTCCGTCATCTTCGGGATGCTCGGCGTCGTCAACTTCGCGCACGCGGCGTTCTACATGCTCGGCGCGTTCGGCGCCGTCGTGCTGCTGGACTCCTTCGGGATGAGCTTCTGGCTGGCCCTGGTCGTCGTGCCGCTCGTCCTCGGAGCCGCCGGGATGCTGCTCGAGCGCACCCTCGTGCGACGCCTGGTGCAGCTGGACCCGCTGTACAACTTCCTGCTCACCTTCGGCATCGCGCTGATCCTGCAGGACGTCGTGCGCCAGCAGTACGGCGTGCAGTCGCAGCCCTACTACCGGCCCGAGCTGCTGCAGGGCAATGTGAACCTCGGCCTGTTCGAGTACCCGACCTACCAGGTGTTCGTGCTGGTCTTCTCGATCGTGTTCGCGCTGCTCGCCTGGTACGTCTTCTCCCGAACCCGGATCGGCATGGTGGTGCGAGCCAGCACCGAGCGGCCCGAGCTCACCCGCGCGTTCGGCATCGACGTCGGCCGGTGGGTGACCCCGATCTTCGGCTTCGGCGTCGCGCTGGCCGGCCTCGCCGGGGTGCTCGCCGCGCCCATGCGCGCGGTGAACGCCACCATGGGCGCCGACCTGATCATCGTCATCTTCGCCGTCGTCGTCATCGGCGGGCTCGGGTCGATCTTCGGCTCGGTGATCGCCGGCTTCGGTGTCGGCCTGCTGCAGGCCCTCGGCAACCTCTACGTGCCGGCGCTCTCGCAGACGCTCGTCTTCATCGTCATGGCCCTGGTGCTGCTGCTGCGGCCGGCCGGCCTGTTCGGCCGAGAGGAGGCCCACGCGTGATCACCCGACGCCTGGCCGGCACCTCACCCGGTCCGCTGCGCCTGCTGCTGCTGGTCGCCGGCCTCGTGGCCGCCCTCGGCCTGCCGTGGGTCCTGTACCCGCCGGTCGCGCTCGACATCATGGCCTGGGCGCTGTTCGCCATGGCGCTCGACCTGCTGCTCGGCTTCACCGGGCTGCTGTCGTTCGGCCACGCCGCCTTCTGGGGCACCTCGGCCTACACGACCGGCGTCATCGCGATCCGGCTGGGGCTGCCGTTCCCGGTGGCGGTGCTCGGCGGCGCGCTGCTGGCCGCGGCGCTGGCGGTGCCGATCGGCATGCTGTCGGTGCGCCGCACCGGCATCTACTTCGCCATGGTCACGCTGGCCTTCGCGCAGATGATCTTCTTTCTCGCCAACCAGTGGCGCAGCGTGACCGGCGGCGAGGACGGCCTGCAGGGCATCCCGCGCGAGCTGGGCGGGCTCGACCTGTCCGACCCGTTCTACTTCTACTACGCGGCACTGCCGATCCTGCTCGCCGGCATGGCCATCGCCTGGCGGGTGGTGCACTCGCCCTTCGGCCGCGTGCTGGTCGGCATCCGCGACAACCCGGCTCGTGCCCGGGCCCTCGGCTACCCGATCGCGCGCTACCAGGTGGTCGTCTTCGTGCTCTCGGCGTTCCTGTCCGGGCTGGCCGGCGGCGTCTACGCCGTTGGGCACGGCTTCGCCTCGCTGCA
Source organism: Mycobacteriales bacterium (assembly GCA_035540755.1). GTDB lineage: Bacteria > Actinomycetota > Actinomycetes > Mycobacteriales > SCTD01 > DATLGD01. Next base: position 1,670 of record DATLGD010000094.1, read on the forward strand.
GGAGGTGTACTGGACCACCTCCGGCAAGGTCGTCGTGATGACCATCCTCGGTGGCATCGGGACGCTGTGGGGACCCACGATCGGGGCCGCCGTCATCATCCGGCTGGAGGACTACCTCGCGACCGCCGGCTTCGAGGCGATCGGCGTCATCACCGGCACCATCTTCGTGCTCGTGGTCCTGCTGTTCCGGCGCGGGGTGTGGGGGACGGCGCGGCACCTGCTGAACCGGCGGTCCTCGACCCTCGACCCCGAGCCGCACCTGGTCCACGACCCGAGCGCCGCGGGCTCCGACCGCACACCGTCCGCCGTCCCGTGACGTCCGGAGCGGCGGTGCAGCCGCAGCTGTCGGCCGGCACCGCTGCGCTGGCCGAGCTGCTGCGCAGCCTGCACACCGGGGCCGACCGCGAGGAGCTGGCGGCCGCTGTCGACCGGGCCCGGGGCGGCGGGGACGACGACGTGCTCGACGCCGCGCTGGCGGACGCGCTCGCGGTCCACGACCTGCTCGTCGCCCGACGCCGCCGCGAGCAGGAGCTCGCCGCCCTGTACGAGACGGCCGGCGACCTGTCGTCGCTGCGCGACCTGGACCAGGTGCTCGAGGCCATCGTCGGGCGGGCCCACGGCCTGCTGGGCACCGACGCCACCTACCTGATGCTCATCGACGAGGCCCGGTCGCTCACCTTCATGCGGGTGACCGAGGGCATCACCACCGAGGGCTTCAAGCGCACCGAGCTGGCGCTCGGGGCCGGCCTCGGCGGGCTGGTGGCGGCGACCGGTGTGCCCTACGCGACGGCCGACTACGCGGCGGACGAGCGCTTCGTGCACACCATCGACGACCTGGTCGGCGGTGAGGGCCTCGTGGCGATCCTCGGCGTCCCGCTCAAGCGGGGCAGCCGCGTGATCGGCGTCCTGTTCGCGGCCGACCGGCACCGCCGGCCGTTCCGCGACGAGGAGGTCGCGCTGCTCGGCTCGCTGGCCGACCACGCCGCGATCGCGATCGAGAACGCGACCCTGTTCGACGAGCTGCGCCAGGCGCTGGACGACCTCCGCGGCGCCAGCGCGCAGGCCGCCGCGGCCAGCGACGCCATCGAGCGGGCGGCGGTGGTGCACGAGCGCCTCACCGGCCTGGTGCTGGGCGGCAGAGGGCTGCCGGAGCTGGCCCAGGCCGTGGTCGGCGTCCTCGGCGGCGCACTGCTCGTGGTCTCCGAGCACGGCACGCTGCTGGCTAGCGCGGGCAGCACCGACAGCGCCACCTGGCGCGCGGTGCTCGCCGCCGGCGGCGTGCGCGGCGCAGACGTGCCGGCCGAGCTGGCGCAGCTGCTCACGCACGCGGACGGCGTCCGGCGGACGGTCCGGCTGACCGCGGGCGCCGGCGAGCAGCTCGTCGTGGCGCCGGTCGTCGCGGCGTCGGAGGCCCTCGGGGCACTGGTCGCGGTCGGCCGCCGCCTCGACGACCTGGAGGTGCGCTCGCTGGAGCGGGCAGCCCTGGTCACCGCGCTGCTGCTGCTCAACGAGCGGTCGGTGGCCGAGGCCGAGGAGCGGGTCCGGGGCGAGCTGCTCGACGACCTGCTGACCGTGCCGCACGCCGACGTCGACGGCCTGCTCCGGCGGGCTGCCCGGCTCGGCCTCGACCTCGACCGGCCGCACGCCGTGGCCGTCTGCGAGCCCGAGGACGACGCCCACCGCCGGGCGCTGCTCGCCGCGGCGTCCGCGCTGGCGGCCGAGCGCCGCGGCGTGGCCGGGGTGCACCAGGGCCGCGTCGTGCTGCTGCTGCCCGCGAGCGGCGGGCACCGCGGGGCCGAGCTGGCCGTGACGATCCGCGCGGCGACCGGGCGCCCGGTCACGCTGGGCGCGGCCGGCCCGGCCAGCGGGCCGGCCGCGCTCGTCGCGGCGCACCGCGAGGCGCTCCGCTGCCGCGACGTCCTCGTCGCCCTCGGCCGCCACGGCGACGGAGCCGGTCCCGACGACCTCGGCGTGTACGGGCTGCTGCTCAGCTCGGCCGGCCGGGACGACCTCGCCGCCTTCGTGCGGCGCACCCTCGGCCCCGTCCTCGACTACGACGCCCGGCGGGGCAGCGACCTGGTGGGCACGCTGGCCTGCTGGTTCCGGCACGACGGGAACCTGGCGAGGACGGCCGCGGACCTGTTCGTGCACGTGAACACGCTCTACCAGCGGCTCGACCGGGTGACCAGCCTGCTGGGCAAGGACTGGCGGCACGGCGACCCGGCGCTGCAGGTGCACCTGGCCCTGAAGCTGCACCTGGCCCTGCGTCCCGAGGAGGAGCCATGAACGCACCCGACGAGGGGCTGGACGGGCGCACGGTCGTCGTCACCGGCGCCGGGAGCGGGATCGGCGAGGCGTGCGCCCGCCGCCTGGCCGCGGCCGGCGCCAAGGTGCGCGTCGTCGACGTCGACCGGCCCGGCGCCGAGCGGGTCGCCGACGAGATCGGCGGGCAGGCGGCCGTGGCCGACCTCACCGACGCCGACGCGTGCCGCGGGCTGGCGGCCGACGCCGACGTGCTGGTGAACAACGCCGGCATCCAGCACGTGGCGCCCGTGCACGAGTTCCCGCCCGAGGTGTTCGCCCGGATCGTCGACCTCATGCTGCAGGCGCCGTTCCGGCTGGCCCGCGAGGCCCTGCCCGGCATGTACGAGCGGGGCTGGGGACGCATCGTCAACGTCTCGTCGGTGCACGGCCTGCGCGCCTCGCCGTACAAGAGCGCCTACGTGGCCGCCAAGCACGGTCTCGAGGGGCTGACGAAGGTGCTCGCCCTGGAGGGCGGCCCGCGGGGCGTGACGGCGAACAGCATCTGCCCGGGGTACGTGCGCACGCCGCTGGTGGAGCGGCAGATCGCCGACCAGGCCCGGGTGCACGGCATCGAGGAGGGTCAGGTCGTTCAGGAGGTCATGCTGGCGAGCTCACCGGTGAAGCGGCTCGTCGAACCCGCGGAGGTCGCCGAGCTGGCGCACTACCTGTGCACGCCCGCAGCCTCGTTCGTCAACGGGGCCGCGTGGACCCTCGACGGCGGCTGGACGGCCCGATGAGCGCCCGCAGGGGCACCGCCCGGGTGCTGCTGGCGACCGCCGTGCTCGCCCCGACCGCCCTGCTGTGGTCGCCCGCGCAGGCGCAGACGCCGGCCTGCGCGGACGCCGAGGTCACCGTGCCCGGCGCCGAGATGCAGCGGGTCGAGTGCCACGACGACCTCAGTGCGACGGTGCTCGCCGCCAAGGGGCGCAGCGACATCAGCGACTGGGCGACGCTGCACTCCCGACAGTCCCGCAATCCCGCGGCCGGCGCGGGAATGCAGGTCGACGGCTACTTCCCGGACGACTCGACGACCAACACGACCTACGGCTGGAACTCCGACGCCCAGTTCGTGATCCGCCTGCCGGAGGACTGGAACGGCCAGCTCGTCGTCACCGGGGCGCCGGGGGTGCGCAAGCAGTACGCCAACGACTACATCATCAGCGACTGGGTGCTGTCGCAGGGCTACGCGTACGCCTCGACCGACAAGGGCAACAGCGGCACCTCGTTCTTCAACAACGGGTCGCGCTCCGGTCCCGGGCAGCCGCTGCAGGAGTGGCACGCGCGGGTCACCGAGCTCACGCTGGCGGCCAAGCAGGTGGTGGCGCAGCGGTACGGCCGCGCGCCCGAGCGCACCTGGATGACCGGCATCTCCAACGGCGGCTACCTCACCCGGTGGCAGCTGGAGAACCGGCCGGAGCTCTACGACGGCGGGGTCGACTGGGAGGGCACCCTGATGCTCGCCGAGGGCCCGAACCTGTTCACCTACCTGCCGACCGCGCTGCGCGAGTACCCGC
>DATLGD010000095.1:0-4052 GCA_035540755.1 Mycobacteriales bacterium
CAGGGTGCAGATGGAGTTGCCGCACCCCCGCGGGATGAACAGGCCACGAGCAGGCGTGAGCTCGAAGGTCGCCACCGTGCCGAAGCCCGCACCCTCTCGCAGGTCCACGATGGCGGTGAACATCCGGCCGCGGGCCGGAGAGACGTACTTGTCCCACGGCTCGGCATGGATCCCACGGGTGACGCCGACCGCCTCGTTGAACGAGACGTTGTTCTGCACGACCTCCAGCCGGGGAAAGCCCAGCGCCTCGAACTTCTCCCGCTGATAGCTCTCCTTGAACCAACCGCGCTCGTCGCCGTGGACCTCCAGGCTGATGTCCAGCAGCCCGTCGATGCCCGTTCTGCGGACGCCCAGCTTCATCGCCTCAGCTCCGTGTACGTCCGCTCGGCCGTGTCCTTCTGCGGGCGCCACCAGGGGTCGTCGTCGCGCGACCCGGCGGCGAGGTGCACGACCAGGTCGTCGTCGGCGTGAGGGCGGTGGCGCAGCGTCCAGTGCCCGAAGTCCGCGCCGAGGGAGCCGGCACCGCCGGTGGCGAGGACGCGCATCGGCGGAGGCTATCGGCTCATCGATCGCGGCGGTCCGATCCGGCCCGAAGACCCCAGGCGGCCCAGTCGCGGGCTAGGCCCGCAGGGCCAGGGATACGAGCGCCATCACGATGAGCGTCAGCTGCAGCAACGCCAGGTTCTGCAGCTGCTCGCTCGGCAGGCTCCGCGCGCTCGTGCGGGCGAGGGAGGCACGAAGGACAGTCACGGAGGCTCCATGGTCACGGGACGGGAGGTCTCGAGCATGTCCGCTGCCCGCGATGTCCGGTATGGCCCGGCAGGACCATCTTCGGCGTAGTACCGCCGGCAACGCCCGTCTGCGGCGCGGGCAACGTCCTGCGTCAGCGGTGCCGGAGCAGGCTCGACCGCGCCGCCGCGGACGCCCGGGCCGGCGATGCCGGGACGTCGTCGTCCTCCGCCGGGTCGATCGCCGCGGCGACGCCGTCGACCACCAGCGCGGCGTCGTCGGGCACGTTCCGCTTCACCAGTGCGAGGGCGATCGGCCCGAGCTCGTGGTGCCGCACCACGGTGCCGACCCGGCCGACCGGGCGCTCCCCCAGCAGCACGTCGGCGCCCGTCGTCGGCAGCTCGGAGTCCGAGCCGTCCAGGTGCAGCAGCGCCAGCCGGCGCGGCGGCCGGCCGAGGTTGTACACCCGGGCCACCGCCTCCTGCCCGCGGTAGCAGCCCTTGTCCAGGTGGACGGCGGACGCCAGCCAGCGCACCTCGTTCGGCAGGGTCCGGTGGTCGGTGTCCACGCCGAGCCGCGGGCGCCGTGCGGCCACCCGCAGCGCCTCCAGCGCCTGGACGCCGGCGAGGGCCCCGTCGTAGGCGGCGAGGGAGTCGCGCGGGACGAGGTCGAACCCTGCCTGCCAGACCGCAGCCCAGCGCGACGTCACGTCGTCGACCTCGACGCGCAGCAGGAAGCGCATCCGGGTGAGGAAGTCGACGAGCGCCCCGGCCGTGCCGGGCTCGAGGACGGCGCGGACGGTCTGGCCGTCGTCGACCAGGTGCAGGTGGTGCTCGACGTGCCCCTGCGGGGACAGCAGCAGCGCCTCCGTCCACTGCCCGGGGGGCAGCGCGGACAGGTGCTGCGAGGTGAGGGAGTGCAGCCAGCTGAGCCGGTCCGGGCCGCTGACGGCGATCACCGGCCGGTGCGACAGGTCGACGAGGCCGTTGCCGGCGTCGAGCTCCCGCTGCTCGCGGAAGGGGTCGCCGTAGTGGGCGGCGACGCCGGCGTCGACGCCGTCAGCGGCGACGGCGCCCGGGCGCTGCAGGAGAGGGCTGGTCACGTCCGGTTCAACGCCGGACGGCGTGCGGGATTCCGTCAGGCGGCGCGGCCGCTGCTGGCGAGCTCGCGACGGTCGACCGGCGCGGCGGCCGGGAGGAGGGAGCGACGGCTGCGGTGGACGGCGTCGAGCACCTCGCGCACCCGGCGCACCAGCCCCTGCACGACGACGACGCCGACGAACATCGCGGTGGTCGCGGCGAGGGCGTAGAGCCAGAAGGCGGCGAGAAGGTCGAGCACTGGTACCTCCGGTCGTGCGGCTGGCGTGCGCCCACTGTGTCGTGTTCGCCCGATGCGCTGAATAGCCCGTTCGGACCGTCCTGCGGACTAGTCCTGACCAGGCGCGCGCCGCACCGGATCTCCGGACGAGCTGCGGACGCGCCTGGGGATCGTCCCGAGCGGGCGACGGCCGTGTCAGACCCGATCGGAGCAATCGGCCCGGGACGAGATCCGCCGGACGGGCGCACGGCCCCGTCCGGGGTCCGGAGGAGGTCGGCCTCAGCCGCAGTCGGCGCAGGTGCCGAACAGGGCGATGTGCCCGACGTCGAGCACGAAGCCGCGGTCCTCGGCCAGCCGGCGGACGGGCTCGGCGAGCAGCTCGGCGTCGGCCTCCTGCACGGTGCCGCAGCCGCGGCAGACCAGGTGCACGTGGTCGTCGGCGGTGGTGACCGAGTACGTCGGGGCGCCGTGGCCGAGGTGGGTGTGCTGCACCAGGCCGAGCTCCTCGAGCAGCTCGAGCGTGCGGTAGACGGTCGAGATGTTGACGCCCTCGGCCGTGCGGCGGACCTCGGTGGCGACGTCCTCGGGCGTGGCGTGCCCGAGCGCCCCCACCGCCTCGAGGACCAGCTGGCGCTGCGGCGTCAGCCGGTACCCGCGCGAGCGCAGCCGCGCCTTCCAGCCCGCGCCGAGCTCGGTGTCGGTGCGGACCGCGCGTCCCATGCCCGCACAGTAGACCGCCGCACTACCGTCCCGGCGATGGCCGACTCCGTACTGCTGCTGCTCGACGACCCGTCCCGCGTCCTCGATCCGGCGACGCCGCTGCTGCGCGCCGACGACCTCGGCGTCGTCCGCGGGGAGTCGGTCTTCGAGACCCTGCGGGTGGCCGGCGGCCGGCCGGGCTTCCTCGACCTCCACCTGCGGCGCCTGGCCCGCAGCGCCGAGCGGGTGGGCATCGCCCTGCCGGGCGGCTGGGCGGAGCTCGCCCTGGCGGCGGCCGCCACCCAGGACGACGGCATGCTGCGCCTGACCTGCACCAAGGGCGTGCCGGGCGGCAGGCCCGTGGGCTTCGCCGTCGCCGGCCCGCTGCCGCCCGAGACCGTCCGCGGCCGCGAGCAGGGCATCCGGGTCGTCACCCTGACGCTCGGTGTCGCGGCCGACGTCCGCCGCGGGGCGCCGTGGCTGCTCGGCGGCGTCAAGAGCACCTCCTACGCCGTCAACATGGCCACCCAGCGGGCGGCCCAGGCCACGGGCGCCGACGACGCCATCTGGCTGAGCGCCGACGGCGAGGTGCTCGAGGCACCGACGGCGACCGTCGTCCTCGTCCTCGACGGCCGGGTGGTGACGCCGCCGGCCGACGAGGTCGGCATCCTGCCCGGCACCACCGCCGAGGCGACGCTGGCGCTGTCCGAGGTGCCGGTCGAGGTGCGGCGGGTGCGGGCCGGCGAGCTGGCAAGGGCCGACGAGGTGATGCTGCTGTCCAGCGTGCGCGGCGTCGCGCCGGTGGTCGAGCTCGACGGGCGGCAGCTCGGCGTCGGCCCGGTGACGACGCAGCTGCGCGCGGCGTTCGAGCGGGCGGTCCGGGAGTTCTGACCGGCCGACGCCGGCGGGTGCGGTGCGGCGGGGGCGGGCGGTCAGCCGCCGAGGGCGAGCAGGCAGAGCACCGCCACCACGACGGCGAGCAGCACCAGGAGCGCGTCCAGGAGCCGGGTGCTGCCCGGGTGCAGTCGCCGGGGCGGCTGCGGGTACGGCGCCGGCGGCAGGGGCGCGGGGCGGTCCGCGTCGTGGGACGCCGGCACGAGCAGCCGCCCGAGCGGGCTGCGCAGTGGCCGCTGGGGCGCCACGACGTCCGGCTCGCCGGCCAGCGACACCGTGGCGACCTCGACCTCGCCGGCCACCTCGTCGGTGATCTCGCGGGCGATGTCGGCGACGGGGTCGGCCAGACCGGTCAGCACGAGCGGCGCGAGCGGTTCGGCCGGCAGCCGGCCGGTGCCGTCGCACCGGACGCC
>DATLGD010000096.1:0-62587 GCA_035540755.1 Mycobacteriales bacterium
CCGCGAACGCGACTGGAGCACTGTCATGAGCCCTCTCGACGACGAGCTGCGCACCGCGCTGTCGGGCCGCGTCGGCGGGCTCACCCCGTCGTCCGACCTGCTCGCGGGTGTGGAACGCCGGGCCCGCCGCATGCGCCGGAACCAGGTCGCCTCGACGGTGGTCGCCGCCGCCTTCACCGCCGGCGCCGTCGGCCTGGGTGGCCCGATGCTCGCCTCGACGCTGACCCTCGACCCGGCACCGCCGACGGCGAGCGCCGGACCCAGCGCCGTCGAGGAGCCGTCGCAGTACGCGCTCATCCCGGGTGACGCCTGGCCGTACCGAGGCGAGAGCGTGCTGAAGCAGCCGGTAGAGACGGCGATGACCGGAGCGTGGGCCAGGCGCCACGGCCTGGCCGAGCACGAGGTCGAGCTGACGCTGCTGTACGGCCAGGACCACACCGGTCCGGCGACCGTGATCTTCGTCGCGCAGACACCCGACCTGCCTCCGCACTGGGGCGTGGCGGAGGCCGGTGAGACGAGGCTGAGCTTCCTCGTGGACGTCCCTCTCGAAGAGGGGACCACGACGCTGCAGGCCGTGGTGCCGGGGTTCGACTCGCCTGTCCTGCTCGTCCTGGCCTCGCCTGAGCTGGGTGCAGTCTCCTACTGCCCGGTCGGCCCGGGTTCGTGCGTCGAGCACGGCGACGACGGCTTCATGCAGACCCCGCTCGACGGTGACAGCGACATCGACACCGTGCGGGTGCTCGACCGCGGCGGCGCCGTCGTGTTCGAGGGGCCGGCGGCCGACCCGCAGCCCAGCGGCTGGCCGGAGCGGCCGACCGTCGGGGCCGGCGACGAGGTGCCGCCCCCGTCCAATGTCGTGGACTGGCCGGCCCGGGGCGGTGCGGCACCCGAGCTGGTCGAGGCCGCCCTCACCGGCTACGCGGAGGAGATCGCCGTCAGCCGCGACGAGGTGGGCTCGCGGCTGCTCTACGGCTACCAGCCGCCCGGGCGCGACCGTGGGTACCTGCTCCTGCAGGTCTGGGCCGGTGGCGACGCGCAGACGCTGGGCGTCGAGTTCGACGGGCGCAGCGGAGACCTCACCGCGACCGCTCTGAGCGGGGTCGCCCCCGTCGGCGCGCAGGCGCTGGCGGTGCTCCTGCCCGGGGGCGCCGGGGGCGTCGGGCAGCTGCTGGTGGTGCCCGCGCCGACGGCCGGGCAGGTGCTCTACGCCCCGAGCGCCGACGGGGAGGCGCGTCCGGTGGCCGACCAGGGTACGGGGGCGGCGGTGCTCGTCGCCCGGCCCGCCGAGGCGAAGGACGACCGCCTGCTCGTGCTCGACGGCGACGGCGACCTCGACCGGCCGCTCTACGAGGGCACCGTCGAGGAGCTGCTCGCGAGGTCGCGCTGAGTCTGCTGCGCGGCGTCGCACCGCGCGGTCCGTGGAGGTGCGGGGCGAGCGTCCGTAGGCTGCGGGGATGGCCGTCCACCTCACCCGCATCTACACCAGGACCGGCGACGACGGGACGACCGCGCTGGGCGACATGAGCCGCGTCCGCAAGACCGACCCGCGGCTCACGGCTTACGCCGACGTCGACGAGACCAACAGCGCGCTCGGCGTCGTGCTCGCCCTCGGCTCGCCGCCGGACGACGTCGCCGTGGTGCTGCGGGAGGTGCAGAACGACCTGTTCGACGTCGGGGCCGACCTGTGCACGCCGGTGGTCGCCGAGCCGGAGTACCCGCCGCTGCGGGTGACGCCGGAGTACACCGCCCGGCTCGAAGCGCACTGCGACGCCTTCAACGCCCGCCTGGACAAGCTGAGCAGCTTCATCCTGCCCGGAGGCACCCCGGCCGCGGCGTTGCTGCACGTGGCCCGCACGGTCAGCCGCCGGGCGGAGCGGTCGGTGTGGGCGCTGCTGGACGAGCAGCCCGACACCACGAACCGGGAGCCGGCGCTCTACCTCAACCGGCTCTCGGACCTGCTGTTCATCCTGTCGCGGGTGGCGAACCCCGGCGGCGACGTGCTGTGGCAGCCCGGTGGCGGCAGGACCGGCGGGCGGTAGCGCCGGCTTCCCCTCCGGCGCCCGCGCCACCGGGAGTCTGCCGTCGAACACGCCGGCGGGTCGGGCGGCGTCTGCCCGGTCAGTCCCCCGACCCCGCGGCGCCCGGGCCTCGGCGGCTCAGCCCGGGGGCAGCGTGGCCCCGGGCGGGCGCGCCTCGAGCCAGGCGAGGAAGCCGGTGACGGTGGAGGGGTCCATGCCCATCTGCACCGGGCCGGCCGGGGTGCGGCACTCCATGACCACGGCACCCTGCAGCAGGGCGTAGGTCTCCGGGCCCTGCGGCGGGCGCTGGCCGACGACGACCAGGTCACGGCGGGAGAAGGTGCGGCGCGGGCGCGGTGCCAGGCTGAACACCCGGTACCACTGCAGGTCGTCCTCGACGAAGCGGCCGATGCCGAGCACCCAGCCGCGGCCGCGCGCCTCGGGCTTGAGGCGCAGCGACAGCTCGACGGTGCCGTAGCGGCGCTGCAGGACGCGGCGCCTCAGCGCGATGGAGACGAACGCCAGCGCCAGCAGGAGGAGGAGGGTGGCGAGGATCTCGGCGGCCACGCCTCTCCCTTCCCGGTGACCGCGGGTGCGCGGTGCCTCAGACCGTCTGCCCGGCGGCCCGGAGGCGCCCCTCGGCCCGGCGGGTGGCGTGGTCGTCGCCCTCCGACCGGGCCCGCTCGAGCGCCGACTGCGCCCGCCCGGTGTCGATGTCGGAGGCCAGCTCGGCGACCTCGGCGAGGATCGTGACGCCCTCGTCGGTGACCGAGAGGAACCCGCCGTGGACGGCGGCAACGACCTCGCCGCCACCGGCCTCGTGCACCGTGACGACGCCTCCCTCGGCCAGCTCGCCGAGCAGCGGGGCGTGCCCCGGCAGGACGCCGATCTCGCCCTCGGTGGTGCGGGCGATGACGAGGGTCGCCTCGCCGCTGTAGACGTTGCGGTCGACGGCGACGACCTCGACGTGGAGCCCCGAGTCGCTGTCGGCCACGCCTAGCCCTCCAGCTTCTTGGCGTTCGCCTCGACGTCCTCGATGCCGCCGCAGAGGAAGAAGGCCTGCTCGGGGATGTGGTCGTACTCGCCCTCGGTGAGCTTCTTGAACGAGGCGATGGTCTCCTCGAGCGGCACGAACTTGCCCGGCTGCCCGGTGAAGGACTCGGCGACGAAGAACGGCTGCGACAAGAAGCGCTGGATGCGGCGGGCCCGGTTGACGAGGACCTTGTCCTCCTCGGCGAGCTCGTCGATGCCGAGGATGGCGATGATGTCCTGCAGGTCCTTGTAGCGCTGCAGGATGCGCTGGACCTCGCGGGCGACCGCGTAGTGCTCGTCGCCGATGAAGCGCGGGTCCAGGATGCGGCTGGTGGAGTCCAGCGGGTCGACGGCCGGGTAGATGCCGAGCTCGGCGATCGAGCGTGAGAGCACCGTGGTGGCGTCGAGGTGGGTGAAGGTCGTGTGCGGCGCCGGGTCGGTGATGTCGTCGGCGGGCACGTAGATCGCCTGCAGCGAGGTGATCGAGTTGCCCCGGGTCGAGGTGATGCGCTCCTGGAGCACGCCCATCTCGTCGGCGAGGGTCGGCTGGTAGCCGACGGCGCTCGGCATGCGGCCGAGCAGCGTCGAGACCTCGGAGCCGGCCTGGGTGAAGCGGAAGATGTTGTCGATGAACAGCAGCACGTCCTGGTTCTGGACGTCGCGGAAGTACTCCGCCATCGTCAGCGCGGACAGCGCGACCCGCAGGCGGGTGCCCGGCGGCTCGTCCATCTGGCCGAAGACGAGCGCGGTGTCGTTGATGACGCCGGACTCGGTCATCTCGCCGAACAGGTCGTTGCCCTCGCGGGTGCGCTCGCCGACCCCGGCGAACACCGAGACGCCGGAGAACTCCTTGGCGACGCGGTAGATCATCTCCTGGATGAGCACGGTCTTGCCGACGCCGGCGCCGCCGAACAGGCCGATCTTGCCGCCGGCCACGTACGGGGCCAGCAGGTCGATGACCTTGATGCCGGTCGGGAAGATCTCGGTCTTGCTCTCGAGCTGGTCGAACGGCGGCGACGGCCGGTGGATCGGCCAGTAGGTGTCGGCGTCGATGCTCTCGACGTCCATCGGCTGGCCGAGGGTGTTGAACACGTGGCCCTTGGTCGCGTCGCCGACCGGCACCTGGATGGCCGACCCGGTGTCCTTGACGGGGGCCCCGCGGGTGAGCCCGTCGGTCGGCTGCATGGCGATGGCGCGGACCATGTTGTCGCCGATGTGCTGGGCGACCTCGAGGGTGAGCATGGACGTCTTGCCGCCCAGCTCGCGGTCGACCTGCAGGGCGTTGTAGATCTCCGGCATCGCGTCGGGCGGGAACTCGACGTCGACGACGGGGCCGATGACGCGGGCGACGCGGCCGGTGCCTCCTGGCGTCGTGCCCTCGGCGGCGGGGGGCGTGTCGGTGACGGTCACGGTTCCTCTTCCTTCTGGCGTCTGCTGGTGCGGCGGGGCTTTTCGGGGGACGGTCGATCAGGCGTCGGACAGGGCGGCGGCGCCGCCGACGATCTCGCTGATCTCCTGGGTGATCTCGGCCTGACGGGCGGAGTTCGCCTGCCGGGTGAGGTCCTTGATGAGCTCTTCCGCGTTGTCGGTGGCAGCCTTCATCGCGCGCCGCCGGGAGGCCGACTCGGCCGCGGCCGCCTCGAGCATGGCCGCGTAGACGCGGGTCTGCACGTAGCGGGGCAGGAGCGTGTCGAGCAGGGCCTCGGGGCTCGGCTCGAACTCGTACAGCGGCAGCGCGCCGCCCTCGGCCTGCACCTCGTCCTCGTCGACCTCCTCGACGACCAGGGGCAGCACCCGGTTCGCGACCGGCTTCTGCGACAACGCCGACACGTACTCGGTGTGGACGACATGGATCTCGCCCACGCCGCCCTCCTCCTCGGTGCGGATGAACGCGTCGATCAGGGCGTCGGCCACCTCACGGGCGTTCTCGTAGGCCGGCTGCTCGGAGAAGCCGGTCCAGGACTGCTCGATGGAGCGGCCGCGGAACTTGTAGTAGCCCACCGCCTTGCGCCCGACGAGGAACGGCACCGGCTCCTTGCCCTCGGAGCGCAGGAGCTCCTCGAGCTGGGCCGCGGTCTTGAGGGCGTTGGCGTTGTAGCCGCCGGCCAGCCCGCGGTCGCTGGTGATGACGAGGACGGCCGCGCGCTTCTCGTCGGACTGCTCCTGCAGCAGCGGGTGGTCGAGGGTCGCGGTCTGCGAGGCGAGCGCCGAGATCACCCGGGTGATCTGCCGGGCGTAGGGCTGGGCAGCCTGCACCCGCTGCTGCGCCTTGACGATGCGCGACGCGGCGATGAGCTCCATCGCCCGGGTGATCTTCTTGGTGGACTGGACCGACCGGATGCGGCGCCGGTAGACCCTCAGCTGCGCGCCCATGCGTCAGGACCTCTTGACCTTCTTGATGGTCTCCTGGCCGCGGTCCTCGGTGTCCATGGCCTCCTCCGGCGCCTCGTTCACCAGGCTCTTGCCCTCGCCGGTGGTGAACTGCTCCTTGAAGGCCTGAATCGCGGTCTCGAGCTCGCTGACGACGTCGTCGCCGAGCTTGCCCGTCTGCAGGATGGCGTCGTAGATGTTGCCGTGGCTGTGGCCGAGGAAGTCGAGGAACTCGGCCTCGAAGCGGCGGATGTCCGACACCGGCACGTCGTCGAGGTGGCCGTTGGTGCCGGCCCAGATCGAGGCGACCTGGCGCTCCACCGGGAACGGCGAGTACTGCGGCTGCTTGAGCAGCTCGACGAGGCGGGCGCCACGCTCGAGCTGGGCCTTGGATGCCTTGTCGAGGTCGGAGCCGAAGGCGGCGAACGCCTCGAGCTCGCGGTACTGCGCGAGGTCGAGGCGCAGGCGGCCGGAGACCGACTTCATCGCCTTGATCTGCGCCGCGCCGCCGACGCGCGACACCGAGATGCCGACGTTGATGGCCGGGCGGACACCGGAGTTGAACAGGTCGGTCTCGAGGAAGATCTGCCCGTCGGTGATCGAGATGACGTTGGTCGGGATGAACGCCGAGACGTCGTTGCCCTTGGTCTCGATGAGCGGCAGGCCCGTCATCGAGCCGCCGCCGAGCTCGTCGGAGAGCTTCGCGCAGCGCTCGAGCAGGCGGCTGTGCAGGTAGAAGACGTCACCCGGGTAGGCCTCGCGGCCCGGCGGGCGGCGCAGCAGCAGGGAGATGGCGCGGTAGGCGTCGGCCTGCTTGGACAGGTCGTCGAAGACGATGAGCACGTGCTGGCCGTTGTACATCCAGTGCTGCCCGATGGACGAGCCGGTGTACGGGGCGAGGTACTTGAAGCCGGCCGGCTGGCTGGCGGGGGCGGCGACGACGGTCGTGTACTCCATCGCGCCGGCCTCCTCGAGCCGACCGACGATCTCGGCGATCGTCGACCCCTTCTGGCCGATGGCGACGTAGATGCACTTGACCTGCTTCTTCGGGTCGCCGGTCGCCCAGTTCTCGCGCTGGTTGATGATCGCGTCGATGGCGACCGCGCTCTTGCCGGTCTGCCGGTCGCCGATGATCAGCTGGCGCTGCCCGCGGCCGATGGCGGTCATGGCGTCGACGGCCTTGATGCCGGTCTGCAGCGGCTCGTGCACGGGCTGGCGCTGGACGACGGTCGGGGCCTGCAGCTCGAGGATGCGGCGGGTCTCTGCCTGGATCTCGCCCTTGCCGTCGATCGGCTGGCCGAGCGGGTCGACCACGCGGCCGAGGAAGCCGTCGCCCACCGGGACGGAGAGGATGTCGCCGGTGCGCCGCACCGGCTGGCCCTCCTCGATGCCGGCCGGGTCGCCGAGGATGACGACGCCGACCTCGCGGGTGTCGAGGTTGAGCGCGAGGCCGAGGACGCCGCCCTCGAACTCGAGCAGCTCGTTGGCCATCGTCGAGTAGAGGCCCTCGACGCGGGCGATGCCGTCACCGACCTCGGTGACGATGCCGACCTCCTCGCGGGTGGTTTCGGCCTCGTAGGAGGTCACGTACTCCGCGATGGCCGACCGGACGTCCTCCGGGCGGATGGACAGCTCCGTCATCTGTGGTCCCTGCTCTCTGGTCCTGGGTGGTGCGTGTGGTCTGGGGGTTAGCGGGCGAGCCCGCGGCGCGCGGCCTCGAGCTTGCGCGTGACGGTGCCGTCGAGCACCTCTGTGTCCGGACCGCGGCCGACGCGCACCTGCACGCCGCCGACGACGGTGGGGTCGACGTCGACCTGCAGCTGCACCTCGCGCCCGTAGATCCGGGCGAGCGAGCTCTGCAGACGCGAGGTCTGGGTCGCGTCGAGCGGGAGCGCGACGCGCACGTGCGCGACGTACCGCTCCCGCCGCTGGGCGGCGAGGGTCGACAGCTCCTCGAGCAGGTCCTCGAGCGAGCGGCCGCGACGCCGGTTGACCGAGACGTCGACGAGCTGAACCGTCGTCTCCTTGGCCTTGCCGCCGAGCAGGTCGGTGAGGATCGCGCTCTTGCGCTCGGCCGGCAGGCCCGGGTCGGTGAGCGCGGCGCGCAGCGCCGGCTCCCGCTCCAGCAGCCGGGCGAAGCGGAACAGCTCGTCCTCGACGTCGTCGAGCTCGCCGGAGCCCTCGGCCGCGCGCAGCGCCGCCGTGGCCGCGACCTTCTCGACGCCGTCGCGCAGGTCGACCGGCGACGACCAGGGCTGCTCGACGACGTCCTGGAGCACCTGGAGCGGCAGCGGCGCGAGCTGCGAGCCGAGCAGGTTCTGCACCAGCTGGCGCCGGCTGCCCGGCGTGGACGCCGGGTCGGACAGCGCCCGGCGCAGCGACGGCTCGCGGTCGAGCAGGCCCGCGACGGCGAACAGCCCGTCGCTGACCTCACCCGAGCCGGCGCCGTCGGGAAGGCTGCCGACCTTGTCCTCGAAGGAGGCGAGGGAGGCCTTCAGCGCCTCGCGGGAGGCTCCTTGCATCAGAGGGCCCCGACGCCGGTGCCGGCGGGCGCGGCCTCGAGGCTGTCGAGGAACCGCTCGACCGTGCGCCGCTGCCGGGCCTCGTCCTCGAGCGACTCGCCGACGATGCGGCTGGCCAGCTCGACCGACAGGGTCCCGACCTCACGACGCAGCTCGGTGAGCGCCTGCTGGCGCTCGCTGACGATCTGCGCCTGCGCGGCCTCCGTGATGCGCTGGGCCTCGGCGCGGGCCTCGGCCCGCGCCTCCTCGACGATCTGCGCGCGCTGGGCCTGCGCCTCGTTGCGGATGCGCCCGGCCTCCTCGCGCGCCTCGGCCAGCTGCGCCTTGTACTGCTGCAGCGCGGCGTCGGCCTCGGCCTGCGCCTTCTCCGCCCGCTCGATGCCGCCCTGGATGGCGGCGGTGCGCTCGGCGAAGACGCGCTCGAAGATCGGGAAGACCTTCGCCTTGAGCAGGAGGTAGAGCAGGACGAAGGCGATCGTCCCGACGACGATCTCCGCGACGGGCGGGATCAGCGGGTTGGCGTCCTCGCCGGTGGCAGCGAGGACGGTGACCGCACCGCCCAGGGTGGTGGTCGCCACGGCTACAGCACGAAGGCGAGGCCGATGCCGATGATGGCGAGGGCCTCCGCGAGCGCGAACCCGAGGATGGCGATGCTCTGCAGCACGTTCCGCGCCTCGGGCTGACGGGCCACGGAGTTGATGTACGCCGCGAAGATCAGGCCGATGGCGAGGCCCGGACCGAGCGTCGCCAGGCCGTAGCCAACCATGTTCAGGTTGCCTTCCACAGGTCTTCCTCTCGAGAGTGGTGCTCAGGGTGGTGCGGGGACAGTCGTGCGATCAGTGCTCGTCCACCATGGCGCCGCCGATGAACAGGGCGGCGAGCAGGGTGAACACGTAGGCCTGCAGCAGCATGATGAAGGCCTTGAAGAAGGTGAAGATGATGCTGCCGACCAGGGTGACCGAGCCGGACAGCACGCCGACGATGCCGCCGTAGTCGAGCAGCAGGTACTCGCCGCCCAGGATGAACAGCACGAGCACCAGGTGCCCGGCGAACATGTTGAGCGTGAGACGCAGGCAGAGCGTGACCGGGCGGACGATGACGTTCGACAGCAGCTCGATCGGCGCCAGCAGGATGTAGACCGGCCAGGGGATCCCGGGCGGGAACATCATCTCCCGGAAGTAGCCGAAGACCCCGGCCCGCTTCATGCCGACGTACAGGTAGACGAACCAGACCAGCAGCGCGAGCACCAGCGGGTAGGCGATGCGGCCGGTGGCCGGCAGCTGCAGCATCGGGATGATGCCGGCGAGGTTGTTGAAGGAGATGAAGAAGAACAGCGTGGCGAGGAACGGCACGAACGGCAGGCCCGCCTTGCCGATCGTCTCGAGGCCGATGCCGTTGCGCACGAAGCCGTAGGCCGACTCGCCGGCGAACTGCAGCTTGCCCGGCACCATCTCGGCGGCCCGCGCCGTCGCGTAGAAGGCCACGAAGATGACGACGACCGAGAGCAGGATGATCGCCATCGACTTGGTGAAGCCGAAGGCGCCGATCTCGAAGATGGGCGGCAGCTCGAAGATGCCGGGGCCGGGGGCGGTGAAGCCGTCGCCGCCGCCTTCGACGGCGAGGAGCGCGTTCGTCACGGCGTCCTTCCTGTGTCCCCCCGGGCCGCGCGCAGCGCGCGTCCGGCTCTGCAGATGATCTTGCTCGTCACTCGGACCTACCGTACCGAAGCCACACGAGGAACAGCCCGCCGGCCGTGCCGAGCACCATTCCCAGCCCGAGGTAGACCTCCGAGCCGAGCCAGGCGCTCAGCAGCCAGCCGACACCGCCCCACAGGAGCATGCCGCTCAGCACGAGGCTGAAGGCGCTCCAGGCGTCGGCCTCGCCCTCGCGTCCGGTGCTGCTGCGCGGGGAGTCCCGGTCCTCGTCGGACCGGCCCGCAGACGCGTCTGGCATGGCTCCGACAGACTACAAGGGCTCGTCGCGGCCGCGGGAACCGCCCCGGTCCCGGGTGCCGTCGCGACCCGGTGCGGCGGGAGCGCCGCCGTCGCGGGACGAGCCGAGCACGGCGACGGCGGTGGCTGCGGCCCAGACCAGCGCGCACGCGACGACCGCGTAGGCCGTCCAGCGCGGCTCGACCGCGTCGGAGCGGCCGGCCACCTGCAGCACCGCGAGCGCCACCACCAGGCGCATCGAGTAGTTCAGCAGCAGCAGCCCCATGCCGAGGCCGGTGTTCGCCTCCTGCCCGCGCACCAGCAGGACCGGCAGCGCACCGGTGCCGAGGAAGCCGATGACCAGCGCCGCCCCCAGCAGGGCAGACAGGACGCCGCGGCCGCCGTCCTCGGGCACGGCGAACGCCGCGACGACCAGGCCGGCGGCGGCCGTCGCGGCGGGCGACCACCACCAGCGCCTCACCGGTGGCCCGGCGTCCGGGGCAGGGGCCGGCCCTGGGCGTCAGCGCGCACTGCGCACCGCTCGCAGCCGGCCGAGGTTCGACAGCACCAGGGCGATCGCGGCGAGCACGCCGACCACCGCGAGGACCGGCAGCGGCCCACCGCTCACCGAGATCGCGACGCCGCCGAAGCCGAGCAGCGCCGTCCAGAAGTACATGATCAGCACGGCACGGGAGTGGCTGTGGCCGATCTCGAGCAGCCGGTGGTGCAGGTGCGCCTTGTCGGGTGCGAAGGGTGACCGCCCGGCCCGGGTGCGCCGCACGACGGCGAGCAGCAGGTCGACGAACGGCACGGCCAGCACGGCGAAGGGCAGCACCAGCGGCAGCAGGACGGGGAAGGCCGTGGCCGCCGGCAGGTTCGAGTAGTTGAACTGTCCGGTGAGGCTGACGGCCGCGCCGGCCAGCATGAGCCCGATGAGCATCGAGCCGGAGTCGCCCATGAACACGCGCGCCGGGTTGAAGTTGTGCGGGAGAAAGCCCAGGCACGCACCGGCGAGCACGACGGCGATGAGCGTCGGCGCGCTGATGCGCTCCTGGGCGAGGCCGCCGGTGACCTGCCCGCTCGACAGCGAGTAGGAGAAGACGAAGAACGCAAGCGCCGCGATCGCCCCCACGCCGGCGGCCAAGCCGTCCAGGCCGTCGATGAAGTTGATGGCGTTGACGGTGAGCAGGGCCAGACCCACGGTGAGCAGCACGCTCTCCGGCCCGAGCGACACCGCTCCCACGCCCGGGAGGGTCAGGGTGAGGATCTGCAGGCCGAGCAGCACCATGACGCCGACCGAGACCACCTGGCCCGCCAGCTTGGTGAGGGCGTCGATGCCCCAGCGGTCGTCGACCAGGCCGAGCAGCACGATGAGGCCGCCGGCCACCACCAGCGCCTGCACGTCGGAGTACCGGAAGACCCCCTGCAGCGACGGCAGCCGACTCGCGACGAGGAACGCCGCCGCGATGCCGGCGTACATCGCCAGGCCGCCGAGGCGCGGCGTCGGGATGGCGTGCACGTCGCGGTCGCGCGGCTCGGCCATGGCCCCGATGCGTTGGGCGAACCGGCGCGCCAGGGGGGTCAGGAGGTAGGTCACCCCGGCGGCGACGCAGAAGACGAGCAGGTACTCCCGCACGACGGCAGGCTAGGCGATCAAGGGGCGGGATAGGCCGGTGACGCAGCGGTGAGCGCGTCGACCCGGCTGCGCACCTCGGCAGCGGCGGTGCCGTCGGCGTCGCGCACCGCCCGGCCGATGAGCGCGGCGATCTCCTTCATCTCGCTCTCGCCCATGCCCTGCGTGGTCACCGACGGCGTCCCGACCCGGATGCCCGAGGCGACGCTCGGCGGCTGCGGGTCGTAGGGGATGGCGTTCTTGTTCAGGACGATGCCGGCGGCGTCGCAGCGCGCCTCGGCGTCCCTGCCGCTCACGCCGATCGGTCGGAGGTCGATGAGGGCCAGGTGGGTGTCGGTGCCGCCGGACACCGCGCGCATGCCCTCGGCCTCGAGGCCCGCCGTCAGCGCCTGGGCGTTGGCGACGACCTGCCGGGCGTAGGTCTGGTACTCCGGCGTGCCCGCCTCCTTCAACGCCACGGCCTTGGCCGCGACGCCGTGCATGAGCGGGCCGCCCTGCATCATCGGGAAGACGGCCTTGTCGAGCTTGGCGGCGTGCTCCTCCTTGCAGACGAACGCGCCGCCGCGCGGGCCCCGCAGCACCTTGTGCGTGGTGAAGGTGACGACGTCGGCGTAGGGAACCGGGCTCGGGATCGCCTGGCCGGCCACCAGGCCGATGAAGTGCGCGGCGTCGACCATGAGCAGGGCGCCGACCTCGTCGCAGATCTCGCGGAAGGCTGCGAAGTCGATGAGGCGCGGGATGGCCGAGCCGCCGCAGATGACCATCTTCGGCCGGTGCTCGCGGGCGAGCTCGCGCACCTGGTCGTAGTCGATGTGCTCGGTGTCCTTCGAGACGCCGTAGTGCACCGGTGCGAACCACTTGCCGGAGAAGCTGACCTTCGAGCCGTGCGTGAGGTGCCCGCCGTGAGGCAGGGACATCGCCAGCACCGTGTCGTGCGGCTGCAGGAAGGCCCCGTAGACGGCGAGGTTGGCACTCGCGCCCGAGTGCGGCTGCAGGTTCGCGTGCTCGGCGCCGAACAGCTGCTTCGCGCGCTCGATGCCGATCTGCTCGGCGCGGTCGACCACCTCGCAGCCGCCGTAGTAGCGCCGGCCCGGGTAGCCCTCGGCGTACTTGTTCGACAGCGTGCTGCCGAGCGCGGCGAGCACCGCGGGGCTGGTCAGGTTCTCGCTGGCGATCAGCTGCAGGCCGCCGCGCAGCCGCTCCAGCTCGTCGACGACGACGCCGGCGATCTCGGGGTCGGTCTGCTGCAGCGCGTCGAAGCTCGGGCCGTAGTAGGTCACCGGCCGATCCTACGGCCGGCGACCAGCAGGTCGACCGGGCCGCGCAGCGCCGCCCGCACCAGCTCGGCGGTCGCCGCGAACGCCGACGCGGGAGCCTGGTAGGGATCGGCGAGGTCGTCGTCGCCCGGGCGCTCCGGCGGCACCAGGCCGCGGCGCGAGGCGGCGAGGCGGACCAGGGCGCGCGCCCGGTCGACGGCGTCCCCGGCCGGCAGCTCCGAGGCGTCGGCACCGGCGGTGAGCCTGGCGAACTCGAGCAGGGTGAAGGTCCGGGCGGCGGCGCGAGGGTGCAGGACGACGGCAGCCGCGCGGTGCTCGCGGGTGGCGGTGAGCACCAGGTCGGCGGCGGTCACGTGCTCGGCCTCCAGCTCGCGGGCGCGGAAGGCGCTGCCGTCGACGCCGAGCCCGGCCAGCGTGCTCAGCGCGTGCGGCTCCATCGGGCTGCCGGAGTGACCCCACGTCCCGGCCGACTCCACGACGAAGCGGCCGGCCTGCTCCGGCCAGCCCGCTCCGACCATGGCGTGCATGAGCCGCTCGGCCATCGGCGAGCGGCAGATGTTGCCGGTGCACACGTGCAGCACCCGGAAGACGTCGTCGGTCACGGCCGGTCCTGGCCGTCGGCGACGGGCGGCTGCGCGCCCGGGGGCTCGACCGGCGCCGGTGCCGGCTCGACCGGCGGGGGCCCGTCGGACCGGACGTCCGGCGCCACCTCCCGCAGCTGCTCCAGCGAGACCGCGCCGGCCCGCAGCACGCGCGGCACGTCGCCGGTGAGGTCGACGATCGTCGAGGGCACCGGGTCGCCGCTGGCGCCGCCGTCCAGGTAGACCTGCACGGCCGTGCCGAGCTGCCGGGCCGCCTCCGCGGCGTCGGTGGCCGGCGGGAGCCCGGTGCGGTTGGCGCTGCTCACGGCCAGCGGGCCGGTCTGCTCGAGCACACCGAGCGCCACCGGGTGCAGCGGCATCCGGACCGCGACGGTGCCCCGCGTCTCGCCGAGGTCCCAGACCAGGCTCGGCGCGGCGCGGACCACGAGGGTGAGCGGCCCGGGCCAGAACGCCTCGACCAGCCGGCGCGCCACCGGCGTCACCGTCTCGGCCAGGCCGTCGATCGTGCGCCAGGCCCCGACGAGCACCGGCACGGGCATGTCGCGCCCGCGGCCCTTGGTCTCGAGCAGGCGGCCGACGGCTGCGGGGCTGAACGCGTCGGCCGCGATGCCGTAGACGGTGTCGGTGGGCAGGACGACCAGCTCGCCGCGGCGCAGGGCGGTGACGGCGGCGTCGACCCCGGCGGCGGGGTCGGCGCCCTCGCGGACGTCGTAGGTGGTCACGGCCGGTCCCCCGTCCAGCGGGCGGTGACGAACCGGTCGCGGCCGAGCAGGTCCTGGTGGTCGGCCACCTCGGACCAGCCCCCCGCCTGCTCGAACAGCGCGGGCGCGGTGCGGCCCTGGCCGTCGGAGTGCTCGACGACGACGAGACCTCCGGGCTTGAGCAGCCGGCGCGCGGCCTGCTCGACCAGGCGCACGACGTCGAGCCCGTCCTCTCCCGCGAACAGGGCGATCTTCGGGTCGTGGTCGACGACCTCGGGGTCGGGGAGGTGCGCCTCGGTCGTCGCGACGTAGGGCGGGTTGCTGATGACGAGGTCGAGGGTGCCGTCGAACCCCGGCAGGGCGTCCTCGGCGCTGCCGAGGTGGAGATGCACCTCGGGGTCGCCGGCCCGCATCCTGTTCGCAGCGTTGCGGCGGGCCCAGGCGAGCGCCTCCGGGTCGCGCTCGACCGCGTGCACGGTCGCCCCGGGGACCTCGTCGGCCAGCGCGAGGGCGATGGCGCCGCTGCCGGCGCACAGGTCGGCGCAGAGCGGCTCGGGCACGCCCCCGGCGGCGAGGGCGTCGACGGCCCACTGCACGACCGACTCCGTCTCGGGACGCGGCACGAACACGCCCGGACCGACCTCGAGCTCGAGGTACCGGAAGCCGACGCTGCCGGTCAGGTGCTGCAGCGGCACGCGGGCGGCCCGGCGGGCCACGAGGTCGTCGAAGGCGACGCTCTGCGCGTCGTCCATCCGGTCGACCAGCAGCAGGTCGGAGAGCCGGGCCAGGCCGAGCACGTGCACGGCGAGGGCCCGGGCGTCGTGCTGCGGGCTGTCGACGCCGGCGGCGGCGAGCGTCGTCGTGGCGGCGGAGACCGCGGTGCGCAGCGCGGTCATGCACTGCTCCCTTCGAGCTTGGACCGGGTGTCCATCTCCACCAGGCTCGTGATGACGGCGTCGAGGTCGCCGTCGAGCACCGAGGACAGGTTGTTGGCCTTGTAGCCGCTGCGGTGGTCGGCCACGCGGTTGTCCGGGAAGTTGTAGGTGCGCACCTTCTCGCTCCGGTCGACCGTGCGGATCTGCGCCCCCCGGACGGCGCTGTCCTTGGCGGCCTGCTCCTCGAGCGCCAGGGCCAGCAGGCGGGCCCGCAGCACGCGCATCGCCGCCTCCTTGTTCTGCAGCTGGCTCTTCTCGTTCTGCATCGACACCACGACCCCGGTCGGCACGTGCGTGATGCGCACGGCCGAGTCGGTGGTGTTGACGCTCTGCCCGCCCGGCCCGCTCGAGCGGTAGACGTCGATGCGCAGGTCGCTGCTGTCGATCGTGACGTCGACCTCCTCGGCCTCGGGCAGCACGAGGACCCCGGCGGCCGAGGTGTGGATGCGGCCCTGGCTCTCGGTCACCGGCACGCGCTGCACGCGGTGGACGCCGCCCTCGTACTTCAGCCGGCCGAACACGGGGTTGGCCGGGTCGCGGCTCTTCACCGCGATGGACACGTCCTTGTAGCCGCCCAGCTCGCCCTCGGTGGCGCTGACGATCTCGGTCTTCCAGCCCTGGGCCTCGGCGTAGCGGGTGTACATCCGCACGAGGTCGCCGGCGAACAGGGCCGACTCGTCGCCGCCCTCTCCCGCCTTCACCTCGAGGATGACGTCCTTGGCGTCGGCCGGGTCGCGCGGGACGAGCAGCGCGCGGATGCGCTCCTCGAGCTCGGGCAGGCGCCGCTCGAGCGCGGCGGCCTCGGCGGCCATGTCGGCGTCGTCGGCGGCCATCTCTCGAGCGGCCTCGAGGTCGGCCTCGAGCTCCTCCTTCTCCCGGATGGCTGCGACGAGCGGCCCGAGCTCGGCGTAGCGCCGGCCCAGGTCGCGGGCCCGCGCCTGGTCGGCGTGCACCGACGGGTCGGCCAGCTGCGCCTCGAGCTCGGCGTGCTCGGCCAGCGCGGCATCGGTCGGCGTGCTGGTGCGCTCGGCCATCTGCTCCTCCACCTTGCTGCGGGACCCCTTCGCGAGGCTCCCGGGTCCGGACACGGCAGCGGCGCCCGTCCCCTGGGGGACGGGCGCCGCGGTGCAGCTACTTGGAGCGCTTGCCGAAGCGCTTCTCGAACCGGGCCACGCGGCCACCGGTGTCGAGGATCTTCTGCTTGCCGGTGTAGAACGGGTGGCAGGCGGCGCACACGTCGGCCGAGATCTTGCCGCTGCTCTCGGTGCTGCGCGTGCTGAACGTGTTCCCGCAGGTGCAGGTCACCGTCGTGTCGACGTACTGCGGGTGGATGTCGGCCTTCATGGCTGTGCCTCTCGGTCGGGAGAGCCGCCGGGTCGCGGTCGCGGGAGGACGACGGCGGGAACCGGTGCTCGAGTGGTGACCAGTGTGCCAGAGCGGCGCACTGACCGGTCCAACGCCGACAGGGGCCGGGGGCTTCCCGGGGCCCGACGCTCGGGATCCGTCGCGACGGCGTGCGTGACGTGGCGTTCCCCGACGTGATGCGCGTGATGCGGTAATCTCAGCATCATGCGCACCACCGTGTCGATCGACGACGAGCTGCTGCACGCGGCGCGACAGCGGGCCCGCGAGGAGGGAACGACGCTGGGAGGGGTCGTCGAGACCGCCCTGCGCCGCCTGCTGTCGACTTCGGCCCCGACGCAGCCGCCGCCGAACATCCCCGTGTTCACCGGCGGCACCGGCCCGCGGCCGGGGCTCGACCTCACCTCGAACCGCGCTCTGTCCGAGGCCCTCGACGACGGTCAGCCGCTCGAGCAGCTGCGGTGAGGCCACTGCTGCTCGACGTCAACGTCGTGCTCGCCGCGCAGCGGGGCGACCACCCGCAGCACGGGCAGGTCCGACCGTGGTTCGACCAGATCATGGCCGGCGGCAGCGACTTCGGCGTCCCGAGCACGGTGTGGGCGTCCTTCCTGCGGCTCACGACCTCCCGGCGGATCTTCTCGGTGCCGACGCCGCTCGCCGAGGCCTTCACCTTCCTCGAGCGGACGCGCGCCAGGCCGCAGCACCTGACGCTCGAGCCCGGCCCCCGCCACCTCGTGCTGCTTCGAGGCCTGTGCGAAGACACCGAGGCCGCGGGGGACCTCGTCCCCGACGCCGTCCTCGGCGCCATCGCACTGGAGCACGGCTGCGTCGTCGCCACCCTGGACCGCGACTTCGCCCGCTTCACCACGGTGCGCCATCTACGACCCGACTCCGGCGGCTAGGCGGGCCGGCCACCCGGCAGGGTGACCGGCCCGAGGGCGCCGCGGGCTACGCGTTGTCGTTGACCGTCGTCTTCGAGATCTGCATGAGGAACTCGACGTTGGTACGGGTCTTCTTCATCTTGTCGAGCAGCAGCTCCAGGCGAGCGCTGGTGTCGAGCGCGTGCAGGACCCGGCGCAGCTGCAGGACGATCCGCAGCTCCTCCGGGGCGAGCAGGAGCTCCTCCTTGCGCGTGCCGGAGGCGTCGACGTCGATCGCCGGGAAGATGCGCTTGTCCGCCAGACGCCGGTCGAGCTTGAGCTCGGCGTTGCCGGTGCCCTTGAACTCCTCGAAGATCACCGTGTCCATCGCCGAGCCGGTCTCGACCAGCGCGGTGGCGAAGATGGTCAGGGAGCCGCCGTTCTCGATGTTGCGGGCGGCGCCGAGGAACCGCTTCGGCGGGTACAGCGCAGCCGAGTCGACCCCACCGGTGAGGATCCGGCCGGACGCCGGCGCCCCGAGGTTGTAGGCGCGACCCAGCCGGGTGATCGAGTCGAGCAGCACGACGACGTCGTGCCCGAGCTCCACCAGGCGCTTGGCGCGCTCGATCGACAGCTCGGCGACCGTGATGTGGTCCTGCGGCGGCCGGTCGAAGGTCGAGGCGATGACCTCGCCCTTCACCGAGCGCTGCATGTCGGTGACCTCCTCGGGCCGCTCGTCGACGAGGACGACCATGAGGTGGCACTCGGGGTTGTTCGTCGTGATGGCGTTCGCGATCGCCTGCATGACCATCGTCTTGCCGGCCTTCGGCGGGCTGACGATGAGCGCGCGCTGGCCCTTGCCGACCGGCATGACCAAGTCGATGACGCGGGTGGTCAGCAGGTCCGGAGCGGTCTCGAGGCGCAGCCGGTCCTGCGGGTAGAGCGGCGTGAGCTTGGTGAAGTCCGGCCGCTGCCGGGCCTCCTCCGGGTCCATGCCGTTGACCGTGTCGAGCCGGACCAGCGCGTTGTACTTGTCCCGGCGCTCGCCCTCCCGCTGCTGGCGGACGGCCCCCGTGACGGCGTCGCCGCGGCGCAGGCCGTACTTGCGCACCTGCTGCAGCGAGACGTAGACGTCGTTCGGCCCGGTGAGGTAGCCCGAGGTCCGGACGAAGCCGTAGTTGTCGAGTATGTCGAGGATGCCGCCGACGGGGATGAGGACGTCGTCGTCGGACAGCACGGGCTCGTCGAAGCGGTCGCCGCCGCGGTTGCGGTTGCGGCCGCGGCCGCGCTCGCGGAACCGGCCGCGCCGGCCGCCGCGGCCGTCGAGGTCGTCGTCGTCGCGCAGGCCCTGAGGCCCCTGTGGGCGGTCCTCCCGGTCCTGGCGGTCCTCCCCGTCCTGGCGGTCCTGGCGGTCCTGCCGGTCCTGGCGGTCCTGCCGGGCGGCGGAGCCGGCGGACTGGCCGCCCTCGACCCGGCCGGCGGCGGCAGCGGCCGCCCGCTCCTGGCGCCGCGCCTCGCGCTCGAGGAAGCGCTCGCGGCTGCGGTCGATGCGCTCCGGTCGCTCGCCCACGCCCTGCCCGGGGGCGTCGTCGGTGCCGGCGTCGCCCTCGCGGGCGGTCCGAGCGGCCTCCCGGTCGTCGCTGCCCTCGGCCAGGTCACGCCGGCGCAGCTCGGTGCGGGGCTCCTGCGCGTCCTCGCCGACCACCGGCTCGGGTCCGGTGCGCTCGTCCTGGCCGGGCCGCCCGCGGTCGTCGGCGTCGGGCGTCGTCGCCTGCGGCGCGCTGCTGGCGCCGTTGCCCTGCTTGTCGCGGATGGCGTCGATCAGCTGGCTCTTGCGCAGCCGGCCGACGCCGGTGATGCCGAGGTCGCCGGCGAGGGCCTGCAGCTCGGGGAGCACCATCGCTGCGAGACCGCCGCTGGTGGCCCGGCGGCGGGTGCGGGGCGCTCGTCCCGCGGTGGCGTCGGCGCTGCCGCCGTCCGCGGCGGAGGTGGCCTGCTCGGGCGTCTCGGCGTCCGTGCGCAGGTCGGTGGTGTCGGTCAAAGGAGGGTCCTCCTCGAGGGGCCGCCGGCGCGGGTGCGCTCGGGCGGGGTGCTCCTGGCTCGGGAGCCGGGAGCCTCGTCGGCGGCTCGGGCCGTCGTCGAGGTGTCTGTCGACCGGTCGTCCTGCCGGGTCTGCCGGGTCAGCCGCACGGAGGGCGACGACTCGCACGGGCACGACCACCTGGGGCCCTGGAGAAGCCGGGCCGGAGGGAGGGAGCAGGGGGTGCGGCACGGGCCGCGCTGCTCGGCAGTGCGAGCACGGACGCCCAGACGGGGACGACGGGTGCGTGCACAGCGTAACGACGCTGCACGATCGGCACAACAACGTCCCTGCCGCGGCGTGTTCCCCGCCTGAGGTCTGCCGGTGCCGGCGCCGCTCAGGAGGCGGGGAGGACGGCTGCCCCGGAGCGCTCGACGTCGAGCGGCAGCACGGTCCAGCCACGCGCCTTGCGCCCGACCACCGCGTCGCGTCCGGCGGTCGTCGTCAGCGCCAGCACGGTCGGCCCGGCCCCGCTCACGACCGCTGGGACGCCGTCCGCCCGCAGCGCCTCGACCAGCGCTGCGGTGCGCGGCGCAGCGCCCGCCCGGTAGGGCTGGTGGAGCAGGTCGGCGGTCGCGGTCATGAGCAGCGCCGGGTCGGTGGTGAGCGCCACGGGCAGCAGGGCCGCGCGGGCGGCGTTGAGAGCGGCGTCGGCGTGCGGCACCTGCTCGGGAAGCAGTCCTCGCGCCTTCTTGGTCGACGAGCTGGTCGACGGCACGAAGGCCACCGGGGCCAGTGCCGCGGAGGGCTCGAGGCGCACGGCGGCGGACGGGCCGCCGGCCGTGCTCCAGGCCAGGGTCAGCCCGCCGAGCAGGCACGCCGCCACGTTGTCAGGGTGTCCTTCGATCTCGGCGGCCAGCGCGAGCGCCGTCGCGTCGTCGAGCGCCTCGGGGCCGCCGAGCACGAGCGCGCGAGCAGCGACGACGGCTGCGACGATGGCGGCCGCCGAGGAGCCGAGGCCGCGGGCGTGCGGGATGCGGTTGGCGCACAGCACCTCCAGGCCACGTGGCTGACCTCCCAGTCGGTCGAAGGCGGCCCGCAGCGACGACACGACCAGGTGCCGCTCGGTGCGGGCGACCTTGTCGGCGCCTTCTCCGGCGACGTCGACGGTGAGGCCGGAGTCGACGACGCGCACCTCGACGTGGTCGTGCAGCGCCAGCGCCAGCCCGGCGCAGTCGAAGGCCGGGCCGAGGTTGGCGCTGGTGGCCGGCACGCGCACCCGGACGGGAGCAGCGCGAAAGGCGGGCGGCACGAAGGGTCCTCTCGATCGGGTCGGGTCGGGCGCGGGTGCGGGTGCGGGTCAGTCTCCCGGGTCGACGGGAGCGCCCGCGGGGCGGCGGAGCCGGCGGGTCGCCGACCACCACAGCAGCGAGTACAGCAGCACGGCAGCCCCGGACGCTGCCAGCAGCTCGCGGGCGGGCACCGCGTCCGACAGCAGCCCGAAGACGACCTGGCTGGCAGCGATGACCAGCGTCGCGAGCATGTAGTCGGCGCTGAAGACCCGGCCGAGCAGCGCGTCGGGCACGGTCGCCTGCAGCCCGTAGGTCGACAGGATCCAGTTGGCCCCGCCTCCGGCGTGCGCGACGACGAGCAGCGCGAGGACGCCGGCGAACCACGGCGTCGCGGCGAGCAGCAGGTAGGCGACGCCGAACACGGCCATCGAGACCGCCAGCACCGGGTACAGGGCGCGCGGGTCCTGCGCGCGGTGGCGGAGCAGGAGCGGCCCGATCAGCGCCCCGAGGCCTCGGGCGCTGTACATGAGGCCTACGCCGAGCGGCCCGAGCCCGAAGGCGGCGGCTCCGAACAGCGGGAACAGCGACAGCGCGCCGTTGCCTGTCGCCGGCCCGATCTTCACGGTCATCAGCGCCAGCACCGGCTTGTCGCGCAGGGCGTACCCGGCTGCCTCGGCGATGTCGGCGCGGGCCGGCCGCCGCTCGCGCACCGGCGCGGACGGGTCGGAGAACGGACGCTCGGTGCGCCCCACCTGCCAGGCGGCGAACAGCAGCAGCACGGCCACGGTGACGAAGCAGGCGGTGGTGCCGAGCGTGCCGGCCACCAGGCCGCCGAGCGCCGCACCGACGGCCAGCATCGTCCCCCAGGACGCTCCGGACAGGACCGCCGCGGTGGCGAGGTCGTCGCGGTCGACGAGGTTCGGGACGGCCGCGGCGTGCGCCGGCTGCGCGAACGCCTTGGCCGCGGCCATCAGGCCGATGCCCGCCAGCGCCACCCACGCCGTTGCCTCCGAGCGGACGAGCAGCAGCAGGAGCGCCGCCCCCGCACCGGCGACGTTCGCCACGACGATGACCGTGCGCCGGTCGAGCCGGTCGACCACGGTGCCGGCGTACGGCGCCACCGCGGCGAAGGCGAGGGTGTCGGCCGCGAGCACCAGCGCGCCCCACAGGCCGCGGCCGGTGAGCTCGGGCAGCAGCACCAGCAGCGGGATGACGGCGAACCAGTCGGCGCCGAGCGCGATCAGCTGGGCGCCGTAGGCCCGCCGGAAGTCGCGCTCGCGCCGCAGCAGGTCGAGGTAGGGCCTCACCCGGGCGTGGTCAGGCCAGCCCGAGCGCGGCGGCAGCAGCCTGCGCGGAGGCCGGCACGGTGACCGGCTTGGGAGCGCCGGCGATGGCCCAGTCAGGGTCCTTGAGGCCGTTGCCGGTGACCGTGCACACCACGTCCGCACCCTCGGGCAGGCCGCCCGCGGCGTGCACCTGCAGCAGTCCCGCCACGCTCGCGGCCGAGGCCGGCTCGACGAACACGCCCTCG
Source organism: Mycobacteriales bacterium (assembly GCA_035540755.1). Taxonomy (GTDB): domain Bacteria; phylum Actinomycetota; class Actinomycetes; order Mycobacteriales; family SCTD01; genus DATLGD01. The sequence goes on from DATLGD010000096.1 coordinate 22,087, forward strand.
CGCTGGGCGAGCAGCTTGTAGGCGGCGAGGATCTGCCGGTCGGTGACGGCGTCGATGAGCCCGCCGGATTCGTCGCGGGCGTCGAGCGCCGACTGCCAGGAGGCCGGGTTGCCGATCCTGATGGCGGTCGCGATCGTCTGCGGCGCAGGCACTCTCACGCCGCTGACGATGGGGGCGGCCCCCGCGGCCTGGAAGCCCATCATCCGCGGCCGCCGGGAGGTGACGCCGTCGGCGGCGTACTCGGCGTAGCCCTTCCAGTAGGCGGTGATGTTGCCGGCGTTGCCCACCGGCAGGAAGTGCAGGTCTGGGGCGTCGCCGAGGACGTCGCAGATCTCGAACGCGGCGGTCTTCTGGCCGTCGATGCGGTCGGGGTTGACCGAGTTGACCAGCGTCACCGGGTAGTTCTGCGACAGGTCGCGGCACAGGTCGAGGCAGTCGTCGAAGTTGCCCTGCACCTGCAGCAGCCGGGCGCCGTGCACGAGCGCCTGGGCCAGCTTGCCCAGGGCGATCTTGCCGTCGGGCACGAGCACGGCGCAGGTCAGCCCGCCCTTCGCGGCGTAGGCGGCGGCGCTCGCGCTGGTGTTGCCGGTCGACGCGCAGATGACGGCCTCGGAGCCGGCCTCGACCGCCTTGCTGATGGCCATGGTCATGCCGCGGTCCTTGAACGACCCGGTGGGGTTGGCGCCCTCGACCTTCAGCCGGACCGGCGCGCCGACCAGCTCGGAGAGGTGCTCGGCCGGCACCAGCGGCGTCGCGCCCTCCTGCAGCGTCACGACGGGGGTGCTCGCGGTGACCGGGAGCCGGTCGCGGTACTCCTCGATGAGGCCACGCCAGCCCGCACGCGCCAGGGCAGGTGCCGTCATGGTGTGCTCTCCGCTCCCTCGACCCGCATGACGCTCGCCACGGCGCGGACGCTGTCGAGGCGGTGCAGCTCGTCGACGACGGCCGCCAGCGTGGCGTCCGTCGCGGTGTGGGTGACGAGAACGAGGCTGGCGTCGTCGCCGTGCCCCTCCTGGCGCACGGTGCGCAGCGAGACGTCGTGGGCGGCGAAGGCCTGCGCGACCGCGGCCAGCACACCCGCCTTGTCGGCGACGTCGAGGCTGATGTGGTACCTGGTGACGACCTCGCCCATCGGGCGGACCCGGAGGCCGGCGTAGCTGGACTGCCCGGTGCCGCGGGTGCCCGCGACGGCGTTGCGCGCGACGGCGACCAGGTCGCCGAGCACCGCGCTCGCGGTCGGCGCGCCACCGGCGCCGGGGCCGTAGAACATCAGCCGGCCGGCGCTCTCCGCCTCGACGAACACGGCGTTGTAGGCCTCCCGGACGCTGCCGAGCGGGTGGGTGCGGGGGATCATCGCCGGGTGCACCCGGGCGGTGACCGCGTCGCCGTCACGCTCGGCGATGGCCAGCAGCTTGACCACGCACCCCATCGCCCGGGCGCTCGCGACGTCCGCGGCGGTGACGCCGGTGATGCCCTCGCGGTGCACGTCGGCGGCCACCACCTCGGTGTGGAACGCCAGCCCGGCGAGGATCGCGGCCTTCGCCGCGGCGTCGAAGCCCTCGACGTCGGCCGTCGGGTCGGCCTCGGCGTAGCCGAGGGCGGTGGCCTCGTCGAGCGCATCGGTGAAGCCCGCTCCCGACTCGTCCATGCGGGTGAGGATGAAGTTCGTGGTGCCGTTGACGATGCCGAGCACCCGGCGGATGTGGTCGCCGGCCAGCGACTCGCGCAGCGGCCGCAGGAGCGGGATCGCTCCGGCGACGCTCGCCTCGTAGTAGAGGTCCGCGCCGCCGCGCACGGCCGCCTCGTGCAGGCTCGCGCCGTCCTCGGCGAGCAGCGCCTTGTTGGCCGTGACGACGCTCTTGCCCGCCTCCAGCGCGCGCAGGATCAGCCCCCGGGCCGGCTCGATGCCGCCGATGACCTCGACGACGAGGTCGACGTCGTCTCGCGCGACGAGGGCGTCGGCGTCGGTGGTGAACAGGCCGTCGGCGACCGGCAGGTCGCGCGCACGGCCGAGCCGTCGCACGGCGATGCCGACCAGCTCGAGCGGTGCGCCGACCCGCGCGGTGAGGTCGTCGCCCGAGGTGTGCAGGAGCCGCACCACCTCGGAGCCGACGGTGCCGCAGCCGAGCAGGGCCACGCGCAGCGGGGCGGTCATTCGACCACCTGCACCGGGTCGAGCTGCGAGCCCGTGCAGCAGGTGCAGGTGCGGCCGCCGGCGCGCAGCGAACGGGCCTTTCCCGCCGCCTGCGCCGCACGGGCCTTCGCGCTGCCGGCCGCCAGCAGCACGACGGCGGCGACGCCGTAGCCGAGCGCTGCCCACGGCCCGGCGACCGCCGCGACGACCAGCCCCAGGCACAGCAGCACCCCGAGGAGCGAGAGCAGGAACAGCACCTGCAGACGGCGGCTCACTCGACGTCCAGCGCGAGCAGGTCGTCCTCGGTCTCGCGCCGCACGACGACGCGCGCGGCGCCGTCGAGCACGGCGACGACCGGCGGGCGGGGGACGTGGTTGTAGTTGCTGGCCATCGAGCGGTGGTAGGCGCCGGAGGCCGGCACGGCGACCAGGTCACCCGGGACGAGGTCGGCGGGCAGGGGCACGTCGTGGGCGACGATGTCGCCGCTCTCGCAGTGCTTTCCGCACAGCGTGACGTTGGCCGGCTCGGCCGCACTGGTGCGCGAGGCGAGCACGGCGGTGTACCGCGCGTCGTAGAGCGCCGTGCGGATGTTGTCGCTCATGCCGCCGTCGACGCTCACGTAGGTGCGCAGGCCCGGCAGCTCCTTGACCGTGCCGACCTCGTAGACGGTGACCGTGGTCGGCCCGCTGATGGCGCGGCCCGGCTCGACGGCCAGGCGCGGCACCGGCAGGTCGACGGCGGCGCACTCGCGCTCGACGATGCGACGGAGCCCGTCGGCGTACTCGTGCACGTCCATCGGGTCGTCGGCCGCGGTGTAGGCGATGCCCTGGCCGCCGCCGAGGTCGAGCTCGGGCAGCACCACGCCGTGCTCGTCGCGCACGGCGGCGAGCATGCCGACCATCCGGTGCGCGGCGAGCTTGAAGCCGTGCACGTCGAAGATGTGCGAGCCGATGTGGCAGTGCAGGCCGACCAGCTCGAGGCTCGGCAGGGCCAGGATGCGCCGCACCGCCTCGGCGGCGGCGCCGCTGGCCAGGGAGAACCCGAACTTCTGGTCCTCCTGACCGGTCTGCACGTACTCGTGGGTGTGCGCCTCGACGCCCGGAGTGACCCGCACGTAGCACCGCTGCCGCACCCCGAGCCGCTCGGCGGCCTCGGCGACCCGCACCAGGTCGTCGAAGGAGTCGACGACGAAGCGGCCGACCCGCGCGCCCACCGCCCGCTCGATCTCCGGCACCGACTTGTTGTTGCCGTGGAACAGGATCCGCTCGACCGGGAAGCCGGCCTTCAGGGCCACGGCCAGCTCGCCGCCCGTGCACACGTCGATCGACAGGCCCTCCTCGGCGACCCACCGGGCGGCGGCGGTGCACAGGAACGCCTTGGCCGCGTAGTAGACGTCGGCGCCCTCGAACGCGGCGTGCCACTCGCGGCAGCGCTCGCGGAAGTCGCGCTCGTCGAGCACGTACGCCGGGGTGCCGAACTGCGCGGCGAGGTCGCGGACGTCGACGCCGCCGAGGCGCAGCGCGCCGTCCGCCCCGCGCTCGGCGGTGCGCGGCCACACCACCGGCTCGAGGTCCAGGCCCGGGACGTGGCTGACGCTCTGCAGGGCGGTCACATCCGCTCCGGTGCGGAGACGCCGAGCAGCCGCAGGCCGTTCTCGAGCACGGTGCGGGTGGCCCGCCACAGCAGCAGCCGCGCGACGTGCGTGGGCGTGACCTCCTCGTCGCCGCGGGGCAGCACCCGGCAGGCGTCCTTCTCGTCGAACCAGCGCTGGGCGCCCTTGGCCACCTTCTCCTCGAGGTACCGGGCGACCCGGTGCGGCTCGCGCAGCGACGCCGCGGCCGCGACCACCTGCGGGAACTCGGCGAGCGCCTTGAGCAGCTCGGCCTCCAGCGGGTGCGCCAGCAGCCCGACGTCGACCGAGGCCGGGTCGGGCTCGGCGATCCCCAGCTCGCCGGCGTTGCGCAGGATCGAGGCGGCCCGCGTGGCCGCGTACTGCACGTAGAAGACCGGGTTCTCCGACGTCCGGCGGGTGACGAGGTCGACGTCGAGGTCGAGCGTCGAGTCGGTCGAGGAGCGGGCGAGGGTGTAGCGCGCGGCGTCGGCGCCGGTGAGCTCGACGAGGTCCTCGAGGGTGAGGATCGTGCCGGCGCGCTTGCTCATGCGCACCGGTTCGCCGTCCTTCAGGACGTTGACGAGCTGCCCGATCAGCACCTCGATCGAGCGGTCGGGGTCGTCACCGGCGCACGCCGCCAGCGCGCGCAGGCGGTTCACGTAGCCGTGGTGGTCGGCGCCGAGCATGTAGATGCAGGTGTCGAAGCCGCGGGCGCGCTTGTCCACGTAGTAGGCGGCGTCCGACAGGAAGTAGGTGCCCGAGCCGTCGCTCTTGACGAGCACGCGGTCCTTGTCGTCGCCGAAGTCGCTGGTGCGCAGCCACACCGCACCGCCCTGCTCGTAGACGTGGCCCTGGCCGCGGAGCTGATCGAGGGCGCGGTCGACGGCACCCGAGCCCTTCAGCGACAGCTCGGAGAACCACACGTCGAAGTCGACGCCGAAGCCCGACAGGGACTGGCGGATCTCCTCGAGCGCGACCTGCAGGCCCAGGGTGCGGAAGCGCTCGATCGCCTCGCCCTCGGGCCGCTCCAGCATGTCCGGCTCGAGCTCGATCACCCGCTGCGCCCACTCCTCCACGTAGGCCCCGGCGTAGCCGTCCTCCGGCGTCGGCCGGCCCGCGGCGGCGGCGTGCAGCGATGCGGCGAAGCGGTCGATCTGCACGCCGGCGTCGTTGACGTAGTACTCGCGGGTGACCCGCGCCCCGCTGGCCTCGAGCAGCCGGGCGAGCGCATCGCCGACAGCCGCCCAGCGCACCCCGCCGATGTGGATGGGCCCGGTCGGGTTGGCGCTGACGAACTCGAGGTTGACCGCCGTGCCGGCGGCGGCGTCGCCCCGGCCGTAGTCGGCACCGGCGGCGACGACGTCGAGCGCCACCCGGCCGAGCGCCTCCTCGGCCAGGCGCACGTTGAGGAACCCCGGCCCGGCGACGTCGACCGACGCGACGCCCTCGGCCGAGCGCAGGCGGCCGGCGACGACCTCGGCGACCTCGCGAGGGGAGCGGCCGGCGGCCTTGGCGAGCTTCAGGGCGACGTTCGTGGCGTAGTCGCCGTGCTCCTTGACCCGGGGCCGCTCGACGGCGACCTCGGCGGGGACGTCGACCGCGAGCTCACCGGCCTCGACCGCGGCGGACACGGCGGCGCGCACGGCGTCGCCGAGCTGGTCGGGGGTCACCGGTCCAGGCTAATGCCCGGGGTCGGGACTCCCCGACGGCCGCCGGGGTCGGGTGCGGACCCTAGACTCCCCGCCCGGCGGTCCGGGAACGCGGGCCGTACGTCGCGCGTCGGGGGAAGTGGACCCGCAGCGCGCCCGCTGGACCGCGCGGTCCAGCCTCTCCCCGACAGCTCCAGGACGGTCCCGCATGTCGAAGCGCAACCGCAACGCCTCACCCTCCTTCGAAGGGGGGCGGGCCCGGTCGGCGCCGGTCAAGGTCAGCAAGCCCTTCCCGTGGGGCACGGTGCTGATCTCGATCGTGCTCGCCGCGCTGCTCATCGGGATCGTGGCCTACGCGGCCGTGAACCAGGGCTCGGGCGTGCGCGACCTGCTCGCCGAGGACGACGAGAGCTTCCCGAACCTCATCACGCTCGAGGAGCCCGCGCGCGACCACGTCGACGGCCCGGTCGACTACCCGGACTACCCCGCCCGGCCGCCGGCCGGCGGAGCGCACAACGCGCTGCCCCAGACCTGCCAGGTCTACGAGGAGCAGATCCCGGCCGAGCACGCGGTGCACTCGCTCGAGCACGGCGCGGTGTGGGTGACCTACTCCCCTGACCTCGACGACGAGCAGGTCCAGGCGCTGGCCGACGAGGTCGAGGGCGACACGCACCGGATGCTCAGCCCGCTGCCCGGCCAGGAGTCGCCGATCGTGGCCACCGCCTGGGGCCGCCAGCTCGAGGTCGACTCGGCCGACGACGACCAGCTGGGCCGCTTCCTCGAGGTCTACACCAACGGCCGGCAGACCCCCGAGCGCGGAGCGGCCTGCGTCGGCAACACCGCCACCGGCACGACCCCGGTCGGGGCCGCGCCGACCGACCCGGGCTTCATGCCCGAGCCGCTGCCCGAGGGCGAGGAGGTCGACCCCGAGACCGACCAGGCCCCGGTCGGCGAGGTGCCGGAGCCTCAGCCCACCGGCTGATCGACCCGCCGCACCTGGGTCCCGGCGCCCTACTCGCTCGGCGGGAGACCGGCGAGGCGGCGGACCGTCTCGATGAGCTCGTCCGGGTCGAACGGCTTGGTCAGGTAGGCGTCGACGCCGATCCGGTCGCCGCGCTGGAGGTCGGCCTCCTGCGCGCGGGCCGAGAGCAGCACCACCTTGACGCCGGCGGTTCGCTCGTCGCCCCGCAGCCGGCTCGCGGCCTCCCAGCCGTCGAGCCTCGGCATCATGATGTCGAGCGTGACGACGACCGGGTCGAAGTCGACCACCTTGTCCAGGCAGTCCTGGCCGTCGACGGCGGTGGCGACCTCGAAGCCCTCGAGCTCGAGGTTCACCGTGATCAGCTGGCGGATGACGTCGTCGTCGTCCACGACGAGGACGCGGCCCAGGCTGCTCGACATGGGTGCGGACCCTACACAGCCGCTCCGGCGGACGGTTGCGGCACGGTGCCCGGAAGGTCTGCGGCTGGTAGCGTCAGCGACCGCCCAGAGCCCCCGTAGCTCAGGGGATAGAGCACTGCCCTCCGGAGGCAGGGGCGCAGGTTCGAATCCTGCCGGGGGCACACCACCTGACCTGCAGCAGTGCACATCGGGGGAAGCCGTCGCGCACCACCCGGTCGGCCTCGTGCACGCGCTCACCGTCGGTCGTGGTGAAGCCCGATCGTCGGCATGCCGTCCTGTCGGGTCGTGGGACCTGCCGACGACTGTCACGCAACGGTAGAGTGCGCTGGCTGATGCGCCCCAGGCGGAGACGGAGACCGGCGTGGACGACCGGCACATGCAGATCGGTGAGGTCGCCGACCGGACCGCGCTGAGCCTGCGCACGATCCGGTACTACGAGGAGGTCGGGCTCGTCCCGCCGTCGGCGCGCACGCAGGGCGGCTTCCGGCTCTACACCGAGCAGGACGTGGAGCGGCTCCTGCTGGTGCGGCGGATGAAGCCGCTCGACTTCAGCATCGACGAGATGCGTGACCTGCTCGGCGTCCTCGACGACCTCGACCGCCCGGAGCTGACCAGCACCGAGCGCCGGGACCGGGTCGACCGCCTGGTCATGTACCGGCAGGTGGCCGAGACACGGGTCGAGGCGCTGCGCTCCCAGCTCGAGAGCGCGGAGCAGTTCGCCGAGAGCCTGCGGGAGCAGAGCACCGGCCGGTCGTCGGCGGGCCGCACCCGGAGCGCTGAGCCGGCGAGGCCGACACCCTTACGTGACAGTAGGTTCTAGCCCTCAGCCGCGACGGCCGGGCGTGCACGCCGCCGCCCACGGACCGGCCCCCGACCTTTCTGCACGCCCACCGCGTCGCAGTCGCCGGGCCGTGCATGCGCGGTCGCGACCGCACCCCGTCCCGAGAGCCGAGCTTGTCCTCCTCCGCCGCCGCCCCCGCGCCCGCACTGTCCCGCCGCGCCCGCTTCTCCGAGGCATGGCTGGTCCGCCCGGTGCCGAACCTGCTGTCCGGCCTGGTCGTCGCCCTGGCGCTCATCCCCGAGGCGATCGCCTTCTCGATCATCGCGGGCGTGGACCCGAAGGTCGGGCTCTACGCCTCGTTCAGCATCTCGATGATCATCGCCTTCGCGGGCGGACGGCGGGCGATGATCTCCGCGGCGACCGGCGCGATGGCGCTGGTCATGGTGCCGCTGGTGCGCGACCACGGCGTGGAGTACCTGTTCGCCGCCACCGTCCTCACCGGCCTGATGCAGGTCGGGCTCGGCTTCCTCGGCATCGGGCGGCTGATGCGGTTCATCCCACGCACCGTGATGGTGGGCTTCGTCAACGCCCTTGCCATCCTCATCTTCCTCGCGCAGATGCCGTACTTCCTCGGCGGCGGCACCGCGGTCTACGCCCTGGTCGCCGTCGGCCTGCTCGTCATGTACGGCCTGCCCAAGATCACACGCGTCGTGCCTGCGCCCCTGGTGGCGATCCTCGCGCTGACCGGCGCCGCGACGTACTGGTCGGTCGACGTGCCCACCGTCGGCGACATGGGCGAGCTGCCGAGCGCCCTGCCCTGGGTGGCGCTGCCGCAGGTGCCGCTCACCGTCGAGACGCTCCAGATCATCGCGCCCTACGCCATCGCGCTGACCTTCATCGGCCTGCTCGAGTCGCTGCTGACGGCGCAGATCCTCGACGACATGACCGACACCGGCAGCGACAAGGACCGCGAGGCCCGCGGCCAAGGCGTGGCGAACGTCGCCACCGGCTTCCTCGGGGGCATGGCCGGCTGCGCGATGATCGGCCAGTCGATGATCAACATCAAGAGCGGCGGGCGCACCCGGCTGTCGACGTTCTCGGCCGGCTTCTTCCTGCTCGTGCTCATCCTGGCGGTCGGCGACCTCGTGGCGATCATCCCGATGGCCGCACTCGTGGCCGTCATGTTCGTCGTCGCCGTCGCCACCTTCGACTGGACGTCGCTGCGCTGGCAGGGCCTGCGCCGCACCCCCAAGAGCGAGACGGCGGTCATGGTCACGACCGTCGCGATCGTCGTGTGGACGCACAACCTGGCCTACGGCGTGGTCGCCGGCGTCCTGCTCGCAGCGATCTTCTTCGCCCGGCGCGTCGCGCACCTGGTCGAGGTGACCTGCGTCGACGACCCCGACGGCGGGCACCGGATCTACGGTGTCACCGGTGAGCTGTTCTTCGCGTCCACCAACGAGCTGGTGCACGCCTTCGACTACAGCGACCCGACGCCCCGGGTGGTCATCGACCTCACCGACGCGCACGTCTGGGACAGCTCCGCGGTGGCGACGCTCGACGCGGTCGTGGCCAAGTTCGGCGCCCGCGGCGTGACCGCCGAGCTGGTGGGCCTGAACACCCACAGCGAGGCGCTGCACACGCGGCTCACCGGCCAGATGACCGGTGCGCACTGATGCGGGGGATCGTGGTCGGGATCAGCGCCTCGGCGACGCCGTCGGGGGTGGCGTCGACGCGCTGAGCAGTGCACGCTGCCCGTGCCGACCCGCGCCGGCCGCGGGGCTGCCGTCGTGGGTGGCGTCGTCGGCAGGGGAGGGACCGTGTCCGTGCGCAGGCTCTGGATCGTCGTGCTGCTGGTCGGGGCGCTGGGGCTCGCGACCCCTCCGGCCTCGGCAGCGCCGGGCGGCGGGAACCCCGCACCGCAGAGCGGCGTCGTCGCGCAGGCCGCCGGCGAGGTGGCCTACGGCTACGCCTTCGACCGCCGAGGCACGACGTACGCCGACTACGCCGAGTTCCAGCGCGTGGTGCGCGAGACGCTCGACGACCGGCGCGGCTGGTGGCGGGCCGGGGTGTCGCTCAGCGTCGACCCGGCACGCGCCCGCTTCACCGTCGTGCTCGCCTCCCCCGCCGTGGTCGAGAGCGCGAGCCCGGTCTGCAGTCGGGCCTACAGCTGCCGCGTCGGCAACACCGTCTACCTCAACGACGAGCGCTGGCGCACCGGCGCGCGGCCGTGGCGCGCGGGGCTGGACGACTACCGCCGCTACGTCGTCAACCACGAGGTCGGGCACTGGCTCGGGATGGGTCACTACGACTGCCCGGGCTCCGGAGCGCTCGCACCGGTCATGCAGCAGCAGTCCATCTCGATGCAGCAGTGCCGGGAGAACGCCTGGCCGGTCGGCTTCGAGGTGGCCGAGGTCGCGCGCAAGCACGGCAGCACGGTGCGCTCCCGCTCCGATGCCGTCGCCGTGACCGGCACCGACGGCCAGCTGTGGCTGCGGTCCGCCCAGGACCCGGGCTGGTTCCCCTACGGCGGTCGGCTCGTCGGCACGCCGACGGTCGTGCGCGGGCCGGCGGAGGTGTACCTGCTCGGGCCGGGCGCGGACGGCAACGTCTGGATCCGCAGCCAGAGCCGCGGCTGGTGGCCGTTCGGGCCGGACGGCACGCGCTGCACCGGCCCGTCCGCCGTCGGGATCGGGTCGACGCTGACCGTCGCGTGCCAGGGCGGCGACGGCGCGCTCTGGGTCGCCAAGGGGAGCATGGGCTCGCAGCAGGGCGCCGAGCTCCCGCGCGCAGCCGGCGGCTGGCGCTCCCTCGGCGGCAGCATCCGGCACGGCGTGGCGGTGGCGGCCTTCCGTCCCGACCCGGGCAGCCCCTTCCGGGCGCGGTACGTCGCGGTGGGGGCCGACGACCGGCCGTGGACGCGCACCGACCTCGAGGGCTGGCAGCTGTTCAGCGGCCACCGCTGCGGTGGCGCCGTCGCCGCGGCCGAGTACTTCCAGGCGCTGGCGTGCACCGACCCCGACACCGGAGCCCTGCGAGCCTGGCACTTCCCGTCCGGCACGCGAGGTGCGCTGCTCGGCGGCCGGACGACGGGACGGCCCGGTGTCAGCGTCGACCGCGCCGGCGTCGCCGAGTTCTACGCGGTCGGCACCGACGGCGCCGTCTACGTCACCCGCCGGCACCCGGACGGCTGGACCGACCGGTTCCGGCCGTTCGGCGGGCAGGCCCGGCACGGGGTCGCCGCCACGTGGTTCGGCTGACGGCGACGCCCGCAGCGCGCGAGGTCAGCCGGTGCGGTCGAGCGTGCCCGGGTCGGCGAGGCTCGCCCGCACCAGCCGGGCGACCTTGGCCGCGTGCGCGCCGTCGACCAGCCGGTGGTCGGAGGTGGCCGTCATGACCAGCTGCGGTCGCACGACGACCTCGCCGTCGACCGCCATCGGCACGTCGCTGACCGCGCCGAGGCAGACGTAGAGGGGCACCCGCGCGAAGGGCACCGCGGCGACGTACCCCTCGTCCAGGCCGAACGAGCCGATGTTGGTGACGAACAGGGACCCGAGCGGGTGGGCCGGCTGCCCGAAGGCCGGCACGCCGATGCCGCCGTTGAGCAGCGAGGCGGTGGCCAGCATGGGCCGCAGGGCCCACCAGGGCAGCGAGTTGGCGAGCGTCGTGGCGGTGGAGTGCGGGCGGTCGGTGCGGTCCCGCAGCCGTGCGGCGCCCGCGGCGAGCTCGGCGGCCACCTCGACGACCGTCTTGCGGTCGACCTCCCGCACCTTCGTCGGTGCGAGGTCGTCGCCCTCGCCGATGTCGACGGCGAACGCGACGTCGTAGCTCGAGAACGGCACGACGCGACCGAAGACCACGCGGTGGTGGAAGGCCGGCACCTGCTCGACCGCCCGCTGGAAGGCCACGCCCACCACCACGCCCGGCGTGACACGCACGCCGCTCCCGCGTGTCTGCTCACGGCAGTAGGCCAGCAGCGGCGTCGCGTCGACCGCCATGCGGGCGTGCAGGCGGCTCTCCTTCGGCGCGCGCCAGGTGGCGACCGCGATCCTGCGGCGGGCGCTGGTGCGGCGTGGCATCTGGCTGTCCTTCCACCGCGCCGCCGCCCGCACACGCACGGTCAGCAGGTGACCGCGGACGGCACGTGCCCGGTCACCAGGTAGGCGTCCACCGGCTCCTGCAGGCAGGGGCCGGTCCCGGTCCGGTAGGCGGTGTGGCCGTCGCCGTCGACCGTGAGGAGCACGGCCGAGCTCAGCTGGTCGGCGAGGGCCTGCGACCACGCGTACGGGGTGGCCGGGTCGCGCGTGGTGCCGATGACGACGACGGGCGGCGCCCCGCCTGCCTGCACCGGCTGAGGCTCGCGCACCGGAGGCACCGGCCAGGTCGCGCAGGACAGGCCGGACAGCGCGATGGCGGGGCCGAAGCGGGGGGAGGTCCGGCGCACCTGCTCGGCCAGCTCGAGGTAGGGCCCGGTCTCCCGCGGCCACGGCCGGTCGATGCAGTTGACCGCCAGGTTGGCCTCGGTGGTGTTCGCGTAGCCGTCGTCGGTGCGGTCGAGGTAGGCGTCGGACAGCTGCAGCAGCACCGAGCCGTCGCCCTGCTCGGCGAGGGCGAGCCCCTCCGCCACCGCGGGCCAGCCGCTGGTCCGGCTGTACAGGCCGGCGCCGACGCCGAGGGAGAACTCACCGGGACCGACCGTGCGCTCGCCGTCGCCGGGGAGCGGCTGCGCGTCCACGCGGGCGGCGAGGACGTCGAAGGCGGCCGTCAGGTCGCCGTCCACCACCCGGCGGAAGGCGCAGCGGGTGCGCTCGCAGTCGTCGAGGAAAGCGGCGAGGGCGACGTCGAACCCGGCCGCCTGCCCGGAGAGCAGCTCGTCCCACGACAGCGCGGGGTCGAGCGCGCCGTCGAGCACCATGGCCCGCACCCGGGTCGGGAACAGGCGCAGGTGCTCGGCGCCGATCGCGGTGCCGTAGGAGTAGCCGAGGTAGGTGAGGCCCTCGTCGCCGAGAGACGCGCGGAGCAGGTCGAGGTCGCGCGCCGCCTCCTCGGTCGAGACGTGCGGCAGGACGTCGCCGGACCGGGCCGCGCAGCCGTCGGCGAGCCGCCGACCGCCGTCCTGCAGCGCCTGGAGCTCGGCGTCGTCGTCGGGGTCCGGGTCGAGCGCGACGAGCGCGTCGAGCTCCTCGGTCGTGACGCACCGGACCGGTGCGCTGCCACCGACGCCCCGCGGGTCGAAGGCGACGAGGTCGAAGCGGGCGCGCACGGGCTCGGGCACCTGCTGCCAGGCCTGCTGGAGGTAGTCGACGGCGGAGCTCCCCGGCCCGCCGGGGTTCACGACCAGCGAGCCGATCCGGGTCGCGGCGTCGGGCGCGGGGCGGCGCGTCACCGCGAGGTCCACCGTGCCGGCCGACGGGTCGCCGCGGTCGAGCGGGGCGGGCAGGACCGTGCACTCGAAGCCGTCGCCGCAGGGCGCCCAGGCGAGCGGCACCGGCGTGGGCTCCGCCTCGGTCGGCGCGGCCGAGGGCGCGGCGGACGGCGTGGGTCGCGCCTCGGGACCGGCGGCGCCGGTGCAGGCGGACAGGAGCAGACCCGCCGCGAGGACGGCGGCGGTCAGAGCGGAGCGCACCTGTCCATGGTGCGGCACCGCAGGCTCGGCAGCCCCTGCACAGGACCTGCACACGACGTGCGCCCGGGCTGCACGCCGCGGCCCTAGCCTCGGCGGCGTGCCAGCCAAGATCGTCGTCGTCGAGGACGAGCCCACCATCGCCGAGGCCGTCGCCGCGCGACTGCGAGCCGACGGCCACGAGGTGCTGCTCGCCTCCGACGGACTCGAGGGCGTCTCGCTGTGCCGGCGCGAGCGGCCGGACCTCGTCGTGCTCGACCTCATGCTGCCTGGCCTCGACGGCTACGAGGTGTGCCGGCAGGTGCAGGCCGAGCGCCCGGTGCCGGTGCTCGTGCTCACCGCGCGGGGGGAGGAGACCGACGTCGTCGTCGGGCTGCGGATGGGCGCCGACGACTACGTGACCAAGCCGTTCAGCCCCCGCGAGCTGTCGGCCCGCGTCGACGCGCTGCTGCGACGAGCCTCGCGGCGGCCGGTCGACGACGCCCCGCTGCGCGCCGCCGACGTCGTCCTCGACCCGGTGACGCGCCGGGTCGAGCGCGGCGGCGAGCAGGTGCACCTCACCCCCACCGAGTTCGACCTGCTGGCCCGCCTGGCGGCGCGACCCGGCGCCGTCCTGTCCCGGGAGCAGCTGCTCGCCGACGTCTGGGGCTGGCGCGACGCCGGCAGCACCACCCGCACCGTCGACAGCCACGTCGCCGCGCTGCGCCGCAAGCTCGGCGACGACGTCGTGCGCACCGTCGTCGGGGTCGGCTACGCGGTGCAGGAGGAGAGGCCGTGATCCGGCTGCTCGACCCGGTGCCGAGCATCAAGGTCAAGCTCGGGCTGGTCGTCGTCGGCTCCGTGGCGGTCACGGTGGCGGCGGTGGTGCTCGGCACCGGGGCGGGCCTGCCCGGCCGGGTCACCGTGCCCCTGGGCGTGCTGGTGTCGCTGGCGACCGTGCAGGTGCTGGCCCGCGGGACGACGTCGCCGCTGCGCGAGATGGCTGCTGCCGCCCGCCGGATGGCGCGCGGCGACCACGACGTGCGGGTGACCGCGACCTCCCGCGACGAGGTCGGCGAGCTGGCCCGGGCGTTCAACTCGATGGCCGCCGAGCTGGCCCGGGTCGACGAGCAGCGCCGCCGGCTGGTGGCCGACGTCAGCCACGAGCTGCGCACGCCGCTCACGGCGCTGCAGGCGGTGCTCGAGAACATCGCCGACGGCGTCGCCGAGCCCGACGCCGCGACGCTCGACAGCGCGCTCGCCCAGACCCGCCGGCTGTCCCGCCTGGTGACCTCGCTGCTGGACCTGTCGCGGCTCGAGGCCGGCGAGGTGCCGCTGCGCCTCGAGCCGCTCGAGCTCGGGCCGTTCGCCGCCGAGGTCGCACGCGGCACCGGCGGTCGGGTCGAGGTCGACGTCGAGGACGGACTGGTCGTGCCGGCCGACCCCGAGCGGCTGCACCAGGTGCTCGCGAACCTGCTCGACAACGCGCTGCGGCACGCGCCGCCCGGCCGGGCCGTGCGGGTGGTCGGGCGGCACACCGAGGGCGGTGCGCGCCTCGAGGTGCAGGACGACGGACCCGGCGTCGCGCCGGCCGACCGCGAGCGCGTGTTCGAGCGCTTCACCCGCACCGACTCCGCCCGCACCTCCCGCGACGGCGGCAGCGGGCTGGGCCTGGCCATCGTCCGCTGGGTCGTCGACCTGCACGGCGGCGCCGTGCACCTCGCCGATCCCCGCCCACCGTCGACCGGCTGCCGCGTCGTCGTCGACCTGCCGAGGCGAGCCCGATGACCGCCACCACCACGAGCTCCGCCGGACCGCCCCCGGTACCACCCTCGTCACAGCCTCCGACCGCCCCGCGGCGCGCTGTGCTCCTGGCCGCCGGGGTGGGCGTGGGCGCCGCCGCCGTCGTGCCGTCCGGTCCACCCGGCATCGGCCTGGTGCTGCTCGGCCTGGTCGGCGGGGCGCTCGTCCTGCGTGTCAGCGGTGCCCGCCTGACCGGCTGGCGGGCGGTGCACGCCGGAGCGGCCGCGCTGCTGCTGTGCTCGGCGGCGGTGCGCGACGCAGACTGGGTCGTCGCCCTGGCACTGCTCGGTGCCACGGCCGCGGCCTCGCTGGCGCTGGCACCGGCCCGGGGTTGGCCGGCGGTGCTCGCCGGCCCGTTCGCCGTGCTGCGGACCCTGCCGGCCGCGACCGGGTGGCTGCTGCACGGCGTGCGCACCGCGGCGCCGGGGGTGCGTCAGGCGACACCCGCCCTGCGCGGGGCGGCTCTCACGGCGGTGCTGCTCGCCGTCTTCGTCCCGCTGCTCTACACCGCTGACGCCGCGTTCGCCGCGGTGCTGCACGCCGTTGTGCCGGACCTCACCGCGATCGAGAGCCTGCCGGTCCGCGTCGTCGTCGGCCTCGCCGCGGCCGTGGCCACGGGCGCCGCGCTGATGCTGCTGGTCTGGCCACGGCCCGGGCCGGTGGTTCGGCCGCCGTCCCGGCTCGCGCGCCGTGCCGAGTGGCTGCCGCCGCTGCTCGTGCTCAACGGGCTGCTCGCCAGCTTCCTGGCCGTGCAGGGGTCGGTGCTGCTCGGCGGCGCCGACCACGTGCTGCGGACCGCGGGCGTCACCTACTCCTCCTACCTGCACGAGGGGTTCTGGCAGCTCGTGGTCGTCACCGGGCTGGTGCTGCTCGTCGTCGCCGCCGGTGCCCGCTGGGCGCCGCGCACCGCACGGCCGCTGCTGGGCGGCCTGTGCTGCCTCGCCCTGCTCGTCGACGTCTCCGCGTTCTCCCGGCTGCACCTCTACGTCGAGGCGTACGGCCTCACCCGGCTCCGGCTGCTCGTCGGCGCGACGGTGCTGCAGCTCGGCGCGGTGCTCCTGCTCGTCCTCATCGCGGGCCTGGCCGCCCGCCGGTCGGGGCTGGTCGACTGGCTGCCGCACGCCGTCGCGCTCAGCGGGTGCGTGGTGCTGCTCGGGCTGACGGCGATCGACCCCGACGCCCGCATCGCCCACAGCGGCCTCGAGCGGGGCGACCGCGCCGACCTCGCCTACCTGTCGACGCTGTCCGTCGACGCCGTCCCCGTGCTGGACTGGCTGCCCGAGCCGGCCCGGTCGTGCGTGCTGCCCCGTGCGCTCCCGGACGCGCCCTGGACGTCGGCGAACCTGGCCCGTGCCCGGGCCGCCGACGTGCTCGCTCAGCGCCCTGCGGGTGCCTGCGTCCATCTGCCCGGGTAGAGGCGGAGGGGCGGGCCGAGGCGAGTAACCTCGACCTTCGGGCGGAATCAGCCGTAGCGACGTGTGGAAGAGGCGACAGCGAGCGTGTCGAGCCAGCCGGGCCAGCAGACCGACTTCGGTGCCAACGAGTGGCTCGTGTACGAGATGCACCAGCAGTACCTGAAGGACCCGCAGAGCGTCCCGCCGGTGTGGCGCGACTTCCTGTCCGACTACTCCCCCGGCGAGGGGGACGGGGGGGCCGGCAACGGCGCCCGGTCGTCCGCGCAGGAGAGCGCGGCCGCCCAGGGGCAGAAGGCCGCCCCTGCCCAGCAGGCTCAGGCGGAGGCGAAGAAGCCCTCGCCCGAGCCCGCGCCGAACAGGGAGCCCGCCGCGGCGAAGGCCGACAGTGCGCCTGCCGCGAAGAAGGACGACAAGCCCGCGCACAAGCCTGCGGCGAAGAAGGACGAGAACGCGGACAAGGACGGCAAGGACGGCGCGTCCGACGGCGTCAAGACCGACCCGCTGCGCGGCGCGGCGGCGCGCGTCGTGTCGAACATGGAGAGCTCGCTCGAGGTCCCCACGGCGACCAGCGTGCGCAGCGTCCCGGCCAAGCTGCTGGCCGACAACCGCATCGTCATCAACAGCCACCTGAAGCGCTCGCGCGGGGGCAAGGTCTCCTTCACCCACCTCATCGGCTACGCGCTGGTGCGGGCGCTGGACGAGGTGCCGGCGATGAACAAGGCCTTCACGACCGTCGACGGCAAGCCGGCCGTCGTCACTCCGGACCACGTCGGTCTTGGCCTGGCCATCGACCTGCAGAACCCCAACGGGACCCGCTCGCTCGTCGTCGCCGCCATCAAGAACGCCGACACGATGGACTTCTCGACCTACTGGGCGGCCTACGAGGACATCGTCCGGCGCGCCCGCGGCGGCAAGCTGACGATGGAGGACTTCCAGGGCACCACCATCAGCCTGACCAACCCGGGCGGCATCGGCACCGAGCACTCCGTGCCCCGCCTCATGCAGGGCGCCGGCACGATCATCGGCGTCGGCGCGATGGAGTACCCGGCCGAGTTCCAGGGCATGAGCGAGGAGACCCTGGCACGGCTCGCCGTCAGCAAGACGATCACCTTGACGTCGACCTACGACCACCGCGTCATCCAGGGCGCGCAGAGCGGCGAGTTCCTGCGCCGCATGCACCAGCTGCTCCTCGGCGAGGACGGCTTCTACGACGAGATCTTCCGCTCGCTGCGCATCCCCTACGTGCCGGTGCGGTGGGTGCCCGACCAGCAGCACAGCCACGAGGGCGACCTCGACAAGGTCACCCGCGTCAACGAGCTGATCCACGCCTACCGGGTGCGCGGCCACCTGATGGCCGACACCGACCCGCTCGAGTTCAAGGTGCGCAGCCACCCCGATCTCGACGTCGTCAACCACGGACTGTCGCTGTGGGACCTCGACCGCGAGTTCCCGGTCGCCGGCTTCGCGGCCAACCGGCCGATGAAGCTGCGCACGATCCTCGGCGTCCTGCGCGACTCCTACTGCCGCACCGTCGGCATCGAGTACATGCACATCCAGGACCCGGACGAGCGCCGCTGGCTGCAGGCGCGCCTGGAGCAGAAGGCGCAGGCGCCCGACCGCGAGGAGCAGCTGCACGTCCTCAAGCGGCTCAACGCCGCGGAGGCGTTCGAGAACTTCCTGCAGACCAAGTACGTGGGTCAGAAGCGGTTCTCGCTCGAAGGCGGCGAGACCCTCATCCCGCTGCTCGACGGGGTCCTGCAGCGCGCGGCCGACGAGAAGCTCGACGAGGTCGCCATCGCCATGCCGCACCGCGGTCGGCTCAACGTGCTCGCCAACATCGTCGGCAAGAGCTACGCGCAGATCTTCCGCGAGTTCGAGGGCAACATCGACCCGCGGACGGCGCACGGCTCCGGAGACGTCAAGTACCACCTGGGTGCCGAGGGCGGCTTCACCAGCCTGGCCGGCAACGAGGTCGTCGTCAGCCTGCAGGCCAACCCCTCGCACCTCGAGGCGGTCAACCCGGTGCTCGAGGGCGTCGTGCGGGCCAAGCAGGACGTCATCAACAAGGGCGAGAGCGGTTTCACCGTCCTGCCGGTGCTGCTGCACGGCGACGCCGCGTTCGCCGGGCAGGGCGTGGTCGCCGAGACGCTGCAGATGGCGCAGCTGCGGGGCTACCGCACCGGCGGCACCGTGCACGTCGTCGTGAACAACCAGGTCGGGTTCACCACCGGCCCGCACTCGGCTCGCTCGTCGCTGTACGCCACCGACGTCGCGCGGATGGTGCAGGCGCCGATCTTCCACGTGAACGGCGACGACCCCGAGGCCTGCGTGCGGGTGGCCAAGCTCGCCTTCGACTACCGCCAGGCGTTCAAGAAGGACGTCGTCATCGACATGGTCTGCTACCGCCGTCGCGGGCACAGCGAGGTCGACGAGCCGTCGTTCACCCAGCCGCTGATGTACGACACGATCGACGCCAAGCGCTCGGTGCGCAAGATCTACACCGAGAACCTGATCGGTCGCGGCGACATCACCGTCGAGGAGGCCGAGGCGGCGCTGCGCGACTA
This sequence comes from Mycobacteriales bacterium, assembly GCA_035540755.1. GTDB lineage: Bacteria > Actinomycetota > Actinomycetes > Mycobacteriales > SCTD01 > DATLGD01. The sequence continues at coordinate 41,048 of DATLGD010000096.1, forward strand.
CCAGGAGCAGCTCGAGAAGGTCTTCCAGGGCACCCGCGAGGCCAAGAACGCCGGACCGATGCGGCCCGAGCCCGAGGAGACCGGGATCGACGACCTGAAGACCGCGATCTCGCGCGAGGTGGTCAAGGCGATCGCCGACTCGCAGGTCACCCTGCCCGAGGGCTTCACCCCGCACCCGCGCCTGCTGCCGCAGCTGCAGAAGCGGGCGAAGATGGTGGACGACGGCACGATCGACTGGGCGATGGGCGAGACGCTCGCGTTCGGCTCGTTGCTGCTGGAGGGCCACCCGGTGCGCCTGGCCGGGCAGGACGCCCGGCGCGGCACCTTCGGCCACCGGCACGCCGTCATCGTCGACCGCACGAACGGCAAGGAGCACACCCCGCTCGCCAGCCTGTCCGATGACCAGGCGCCGTACTACGTGTACGACTCACTGCTGTCGGAGTTCGCGGCGATGGGCTTCGAGTACGGCTACTCGGTGGCCCGTCCCGACGCGCTCGTGCTGTGGGAGGCGCAGTTCGGCGACTTCGTCAACGGCGCGATGACCATCGTGGACGAGTTCATCGCCGCCGGCGAGGTCAAGTGGGGGCAGCGGTCCGGTGTCACGCTGCTGCTGCCGCACGGGTACGAGGGACAGGGGCCGGACCACTCCTCGGCCCGGCTGGAGCGCTTCCTGCAGCTGTGCGCCGAGGACAACATGGTCGTCGCCGCGCCCACCACGCCGGCCAACTACTTCCACCTGCTCCGGCGGCAGGCGCTGCAGTCGCACAAGCGGCCGCTGGTCATCATGTCCCCGAAGTCGATGCTGCGACTGCGCGCGGCGGCGTCCGCCGTCGAGGCCTTCACCGACGCCGGCTTCTTCCCGGTGCTGCCCGACCCGGACGGCCCGGACCCGTCCGCGGTGCGCCGGGTCGTGCTGACCACCGGCAAGGTGCACTACGACCTGCTCGCCGCCCGCCGCAAGGCCGAGGACGAGTCGGTGGCGCTGGTGCGGGTCGAGCAGCTCTACCCGCTGCCCGGCGAGGAGATCGCCGACGCGCTCGCCGGGTACCCCGAGGCCGAGGACGTCGTGTGGGTGCAGGAGGAGCCGGCGAACCAGGGACCGTGGTCGTTCATCGCGCTCAACCTGCCCGACCACCTGCCGGAGGGCCGCACGCTGCGCCGCGTCTCCCGCACCGCCAGTGCCTCGCCGGCGGCCGGGTCGAGCAAGGTGCACGAGGCCGAGCAGGCGGCGCTCGTCGCGGCCGCCCTCGGCACCGACTGAGCCGTGTACTTCACCGACCGGGGGCTGGAGGAGCTCACCGAGCGGCGCGGCAGCGAGCAGGTGAGCCTCGCGTGGCTGGCCGAGCGGATGCGCCAGTTCGTCGACCTGCACCCCGAGCACGAGGTGCCGGTCGAGCGTCTGGCCACCTGGCTGGCCCGGCTGGACGACGACGACGAGTAGCGGTCCTGGGCGGTGCTCCGGCCGTTGCGCCGCTAGCGTGGAGACGTGAGCTCCTCCTCGCGCCTGCGCGCGCTGCGCCTGTACCTGGCCCTGGCCGTCGTCCCGGTCGCGCTGGCCTTCCTCGTCATGGGGAACCGGCTGGCGCTTCTGCTCGGTGCCATGTGGTTCGTGCTCGTGATGACCGCCGGACTGGCGGCGACCTCCTCGCGGCCGCAGGTGACGAGCACGTGGCACGAGCGAGGGCGCCTGCACGGCTGACTAGCCTCCTTCGTCGTGCGCCCCTACCCGCCCGTTGTCGCCGCCCTCTGGTTGTTGACCGGATGCGGCGGCCAGGACTACGACTCGCCCAAGGCGCTCGCTGAGGCGCTGTCGGCGTCTGACGTGGACTGCGTCGAGCTCCGGGAGGCGTCGGTGGGCGACGGGTCAGAGGCGAGTGCAGAGTGCCGCACCGCTGACGGGCGTGACATCGGCTTGCAGGTCCATGACGCGGCAGAGCAGGCGTCGACGTTCGTCGCTGGCGCCGACCTGATCCTGCAGGGGACCAACCGGCGGGCATTGGTGCACGACGGCCGGTGGATCGTCTACGTGGACGACGAGCGCACGGCGCGCGAGGTGCAGGACGCCGTCGGCGGGGAGATCACGCAGGTCGCGCCCGAAGGCGGCTAGCCGAATCCGGCCGAGCTCGGCGCGCCCGCCTGCTCTTCTTCGCCGAACGGGAGCGGCGCATGCAGTTCGCCCTCAGGAGGCAGGGGGCGAGCAGGCTCGCACTCCGGCGTCCGGAGCAGGGCCGACCCAGACGGGGCCTTGCAGCAGCAGGTCGCGGTCATGCCCGAGCAGCCAGCATTCAGCGCCTGCATGCCGAGGAAGCTGGGGACGATGACGTGCTCGTCGGTGCCGCCTGGTCGAGTCAGAGGAGCTTCACCCGTCCGCGAGTACCCGCCTCGACGACCCGGATCGTCCAGAGACTAGGTGTTGATCTCCGCTGAGGCCCGCGACAGACCGCGCTCGATCTCGGTGAGCGCCTCGGCGAGCCCGACGGCAGGGTTCCAGCCCCAGCCGTGGGCGCGGCCGGCGAGGATCCGGCCGGTCCACGCCTGTCCGTCGTCCCAGACCGGCGTGACGCCGACGGCGCGGCTGACGGTCTCGTAGTAGTCGCGGACGGTCGCCGGGCCCGCCGCGACGTTGACGGGGGTGCAGGCGCCGGCCACCGGTCCGGTTCCGGAGTCCGCTGCTGCAGCCACCCGTCCGGTCGCGACGTCGGCCGCGAAGGCGACGAGGTCGTCGACGTGCACCCACGCGAAGCTCTGGTCCGGCACGGCGTGCCGCGCCGCCGGGTCGTCCCGGATCGCCGCGGGCCGCAGCGCGTTCCAGACCGAGCTCTCGCCGCTGCCGAGGATGGCGGGCGGGCGCAGCAGCACGCGCGTCAGCCCGTCGACAGACGCGACGGCGAGGTCGGCGTCGCGCTTGGTGACGGGGTAGTCGCCTGCGTCGTCGCCGACCAGCGGCGAGGACTCGTCCACGTCACCCACCCCGGGCGACCGGTCGTACACGGCGGCGGTCGAGACGTGGACGAACCGCTCGACGCCAGCCGCGGCGGCGGCCCGTGCGAAGGTCGTCGTGCCCTCCACGCCGACACGACGCTGCACCTCGCCGTCGCTTCCCATCGGGTGCACGGTGGTGATCGCCGCGGCGGCGCCGGCAAGGACGTCGGCCGCGAAGCCTGCGTCGGCGAAGTCGCCGACCTGCTCCACGACCCCGTGGACTGCCGGCGCCGCACCGGCTCGACGCACGACAGCGCGGACGCCCGCACCTCGCTCGGCGAGGGCAGCGCACAAGCGCGACCCGACCAGGCCGTTGGCCCCGGTGACGACGACGATCACGCGGCCAGCCTCGCACGGCGCCGGTGCCCTCCCCCGCCGCGGCCGTCACCGGCGACCGACCGCATCACTCCGGCGCGAACGACCCGGTGACCACGTCGCCGGCGGGCACGTAGCGGGTGACGACGACGCCGGTGCCCGACACCGAGCTGCTGACCAGGCGAAGCGCCGCCGGCGCAGCGCCTTCGGGGAAGAGCCGCTTCCCCTGCCCGAGCACGACGGGGAAGGTCAGCAGCTGCAGCTCGTCGACCAGCCGGTGCCGGAGCAGCGTCTGCAGCAGGTCGCCGCTGCCGTGCACCTGCAGCTCCGGGCCGTCCTGCTCCTTGAGCGCGGCGACCGCCTCTGCGACGTCGCCCTCGAGCAGCACCGACCGCTCCCAGGCCAGCGCCGGGCGACCGCGTGAGGCGACGTGCTTGGTGGCCTCGTTCAGCGGCTCGGCGCCCTCGTCCTCCGCCGCCGTCGGCCAGAACGCGGCGAAGATGTCGTAGGTCCTGCGGCCGAGCACGAGGTCGAACGGCCTGCCCATGAACGCGCCCATCACCTCGCCGAGGTGCTCGTCGAAGTACGGCACCGTCCACCCGCCGAAGGGGAAGCCGGCGTCGTCGTCCTCGCCGGGACCGCCCGGCGCCTGCACGACGCCGTCCAGGCTCAGGAAGGCGGTCGCCACCAGTCTGCGCATGGTGCTGTCCTCGTCTCTGCTCTCGGATCTGCCCTCGGGTACGGGCCGGTGCAGGGCAGACGGCGCACCAGGACCGGAGTCATCGGCGTCGGGATGTCGGGCACCGGTCACGGGCCCCACCGGCCGTAGCGGGCGTGCCCAGGCGCGTACGGCCCCCACCGCGGGTCGGGCAGCCGGCGCGCACTGGCGGTCCCTCGCAGCCGCCAGACGAGCGCCGCGCCGACGACGAAGCCGATGACGTGCGCCAGGTAGGCGACTCCGGTCGACTCGGTGAGCCCGGCGCCCTGGGCGTACAGGTACTGCAGGACGAACCAGCTGCCGAGGACCAGCCAGGCCGGCAGGCGGACCGGCAGGAAGAAGAAGAAGGTCAGCAGCGACCAGACCCTGGCCCGCGGGTAGAGCACCAGGTAGGCGCCCAGCACGCCGGCGATGGCACCGGACGCGCCGACCAGCGGCTGCGAGCTGTCGGCGTCGGGGACGGCGTAGCCGTAGGTCGCCGCGTACCCGCAGAACAGGTAGAAGGCGAGGAACTTCAGCCGTCCCAGCCGGTCCTCGACGTTGTTGCCGAAGACGTAGAGGAACAGCATGTTGCCGGCCAGGTGCAGCCAGCCGCCGTGCAGGAACATCGCGGTGAGCACCGACAGCACGGGGTTCTTGTCGTACTCGGGCGGCTCCGCCACGCAGCCGACCTGCCCCGTCTCCGGGTCGCGCACCGCCTCGCCGGTGGCGACCAGGTCCTCGGGGTCGTTCGTGAGGATCTCGCTGGGCTTGGCGGCCCACTCGTCGAAGAAGGCGACCTGCGAGCAGAGCGCGTCGGCCGACGAGCCCCCGGCGAGGCCGGCGAGCGCGACCGGGCTGAGCAGGAACGCCACCACGTTGGCGGCGAGCAGCAGCCGGGTGACCCACGGGGTGCGCCGCGTCGGGTTGACGTCGTGGACGGGAAGCACCACGGCGCGGCTCCGGTCGGGTCAGGGACGGGTGGGGAGGCGGCTCGCTCAGGGCGTCAGGACGAGCTTGCCCACGACGTCCCCCGCAGCGAGGCGTCCGAAGCCCCGGGCGGCGTCGGCCAGCGGGATCTCCTCGTCGACCAGCGGTCGCAGACCGGTGGCCTCGCACATCCGCAGCAGCGACTCGAGCTCGCCGCGCGTGCCCATGGTCGACCCGACCACCCGCAGCTGCAGGAAGAACAGCCTCGACAGGTCGGCCGACGGGTCCGAGCCGGTGGTGGCACCGGACACGACCAGCGTGCCACCGGGCCGCAGCGACTTCATCGAGTGCGACCAGGTGGCCTTGCCGACCGTCTCCATCACCGCGTCGACGCGGCTCGGCAGCCGGGCGCCGGGCTCGAAGACCTCGTGGGCGCCGAGCTCGAGCGCGCGGGCCCGCTTGGTCTCGTCGCGGCTGGTGGCCCACACGACCAGCCCGGCCGCGCGGCCGAGGGCGATCGCCGCCGTCGCGACGCCGCCGCCCGCCCCCTGCACCAGGACGCGGTCCCCGGGGCGGAGCCCGCTCTGCGTGAACAGCATCCGGTAGGCGGTCAGCCAGGCGGTGGGCAGGCACGCGGCCTCGGCGAAGGACAGCCCGGCCGGCTTGGGGAGCAGGTTGCGTCGCGGCACGACCACCTGCTCGGCGAGCGCCCCCTGATGGCGCTCGGACAGGATGCTCCGCTTCGGGTCGAGCGTCTCGTCGCCGGTCCAGTCCGGGTCGCCGACGATCGCGTGCACGACGACCTCGTCACCCTCGTCGGTGACGCCGGCGGCGTCGCAGCCGAGCGTCATCGGCAGCCGGTCCGCGGGCAGGCCGACGCCCTTGAGGCTCCACAGGTCGTGGTGGTTCAGCGACGCCGCGCGCACGTGCACGCGCACCCAGCCCGCGGGCACCTCGGGCTCGGGACGCTCCCCGACCGTGAGGCCGGACAGCGGGTCGTCGGCGGACTGCGACGTGCAGGAGACGGCGAGCATCCGCCCACGCTAGCCGTCCTGACCTGGGCCGGTCAGAGCCGCGCCACGCCCTCCTCGCGGGCGACAAGCGCCACCGCCTCGGCCACGGCCGGGGCCACGCGCGCGTCGAACACGCTGGGGATGACGTAGTCCTCGGTCAGCTCGTCGTCGTCGACGACCGCCGCGAGGGCCTCGCTGGCGGCCAGCTTCATGCCCTCGCTGATCCGGGTGGCCCGCACCTGCATCGCCCCGCGGAAGACGCCGGGAAAGGCCAGCACGTTGTTGATCTGGTTCGGGAAGTCCGAGCGACCGGTCGCCACGACGCGGGCGCCGCAGGCGTGCGCGACGTCGGGGTGCACCTCCGGGTCGGGGTTCGCCATCGCGAAGACGATGCTGTCGGGGTTCATCGACCGGACCGCCTCCGGCGAGACCGTGCCCGACGACAGGCCGACGAGGACGTCGGCGCCGTCGAGTGCATCCTCGAAGGTCCCGGTGAGGTTCGAGCGGTTGCTGATCTCGGCGAACATCCGCTTCTCGCCGTTCAGGTCCTCGCGGCCCAGGTGCACCATGCCCTTGCTGTCGGCGACGGCGAGGTCTCCGATGCCGGCCTCGAGGATCATCCGTGAGACGGCGAGGCCGGCCGCGCCCGCGCCGCTGACGACGACGCGCAGGTCCGCCAGCTCGCGTCCGGTGAGCCTCGCGGCGTTGCGCAGGGCGGCGAGGACCACGATGGCGGTGCCGTGCTGGTCGTCGTGGAAGACCGGGATGTCCAGCCTCGACTGCAGCCGCCGCTCGATCTCGAAGCAGCGGGGGGCGCTGATGTCCTCGAGGTTGATGCCGCCGAAGGCCGGGGCGAGGCGCACCACGGTGTCGACCAGCTCGTCGACGTCGGTGACCTCCAGGCAGATCGGCACCGCGTCGATGCCGCCGAACTGCTTGAACAGCAGGGCTTTGCCTTCCATCACCGGCAGTGCGGCTGTGGGCCCGATGTCGCCGAGGCCGAGCACCGCCGTGCCGTCGGTGACGACGGCGACGGTGTGCGACTTCCACGTGTAGTCGTAGGCGAGGTCCAGGTCGTCGGCGATCGCCGTGCAGACCCTGGCGACCCCCGGCGTGTACGCGAGCGACAGGTCCTCGCGGGTCTCCACCGGCACGGACGAGACGACTTCGATCTTGCCGCCGCGATGCAGGGCGAAGACGGGGTCGTCGTCTCGGGACGACGGGGTGGTGCCCCTCGCCGTGGCGTCTCGGGGCGGGACGGGCGCCGGCACGGTGCGGTCCTCCAGTCGGGCGGTCATCACGAGCTCCTCGGGAGCGCGGCGACGCCCCCGGGCGCCGTCGCAGTCGGACGGTCGACGGCCGCGCCGGGCCGACCGGTGAGGTCGGCGGGGCGGTCGGACGGGGGTCACCCGAGACCTCGAGGATGGCACAGCCGCGCGCCGGCTCCCGTCTCAGCCGGGCTGCGCCGCAGGATCACACCGGACGTGGCAGACGCCCGAGCGTCCGGGGGGGCCAGTAGCGCAGCACGACGCGGGACAGCACCTCGGCCGGTCCGTACCGGCGGCTGTCGTCCTGCACGTCGGGGTTGTCCCCCTCCACCCACCACAGCTCGCCGACCGGGCGCACCGCGCGCTTGACCACCAGCAGCTCGGGGCGGCCGGGGAAGCGCGCGACGACGACGTCGCCGGCCCGCGGGGTCGCACCGGGGCGCACCACGAGGCAGTCGCCGGGGCGCAGCGTCGGCAGCATGGACGGGCCGGTGACGAGGACGGCGGTGAGAGGGCGCGGCACGCGGCATGCTCTCAGGTCGTGGCCTGGGTAGGCCCGGGCGTAGGGTCGCTTCCCCGAGCGACCACGCGGACCGCACCCGAGGCGGCCCGCCCCACCCTCAGCGGAAGGACGAGCATGCGGCTGCCCCGCTTCCTCACCCCGAAGACCGTCGTGTCGGCCCACTGCGACCTGCCCTGCGGCGTCTACGACCCCGCGCAGGCCCGCATCGAGGCGCAGTCGGTCAAGGCCATGCAGCAGAAGTACCTCGACAACGAGGACCCGGTCTTCCGGGCCCGCGCGGTCGGGATCATCGGCGAGCGGGCCACGCTCGCCAAGCACCACCTGGCGGTGCTCTGGCACGACTACTTCAAGGCCGAGCACTTCGAGAAGTACCCGGACCTGCACATGCTGATCAACAACACGATCAAGCAGGCCAGCGGCACCGGGGCCAAGCAGAAGATCGACCCGGCCGAGGGGCAGAAGCTCCTCGACGGCATCGATGAGATCGCCCGGATCTTCTGGGAGACCAAGGGCAAGACCTACACCAAGCCCGAGGCCTAGACACCCGCCACACCCGCGGCCCGGCTCCCCGACGGGAGCCGGGCTGCGGTGCGCCGTAGGCCGCCGGCAGCCGCGCCCGCAGCGCACCTGCCCGACGACGCCCCTGCCCGAGGAGGAGCCCGCGTGACCGTCCGCGCCGCCGTCCCCGACGACGTCCCCGTCCTGCTGCAGCTGGTGCGCGAGCTCGCCGCGTACGAGCGCGAGCCCGACGCCGTCGAGGCCACCGAGGAGCTGCTGCACGCCGCCCTGTTCGGGCCGGACGCCGTCGCGTCCTGCCACGTCGCACTCGACGAGCACGGCGGCGTCGCCGGCTTCGCGCTCTGGTACGTCACCTTCTCGACGTGGAAGGGCCTCCCCGGCCTGTGGCTCGAGGACCTGTTCGTGCGGCCGTCGGCGCGCGGACTCGGGCTCGGCAAGGCCCTGCTGCAGGCGCTCGCCGGTGTCTGCGTCGAGCGCGGCTACCCGCGGTTCGAGTGGTGGGTGCTCGACTGGAACACCCCGGCGCACGGCTTCTACGCCTCGCTCGGCGCCCGCGCCGAGGACGCGTGGACGACCTGGCGCCTGGACGGCGAGGCGCTCCAGGAGCTCGGCGGGAAGAGCCGCTAGGAGTCCGCGTCCGGCCGACCGCGGGCGAGGCGCGCAGCGACGGCGCCCGCTCCCACCGCGCCCAGCGCCACCACCGCGCCGGCGCCGGCTCCGGTCGCCGGCAGGGTGCGCTCGGACGGCGCCGTCCGGCCGAGAGGGGGCGTGCTGCCACCCGGACGCTGCTGCGGCGCCGCCGGCGCCGGTGGCTGCGCGGTCAGCGCGAACGGCGCGGCCACGAGCAGCTCGACGTTGCGGTCGCCGTCACCACCACGCCGGTCGGTCTTCAGCTTCTGCCGGTCGTTGGCGGCCAGCTCCCTCGCGACCGAGGCGAGCGCCGCCGGCGAGGTCGACGCCGTCACCGACGTCGGTGGCACGAGCGGCGCGTCGGCGTCGACGATGGTCCCGAAGACCGACAGCGTGCCGTCGCGGTTGTCGACCAGCTCCATCAGCCGCGCCTGGCACGGGAAGTCGATGTGCGCGGCCGTGTTGACCTCCCAGAAGCCGCCGCCGTCGGGGCGGGTGTGCGGCTGGACCCGGTTGACGTGCGTGTGGCCGTTCACCCACAGCACGACGTTGGGGAACTGCAGCAGCAGGTCACGGACCGCCGGGCCCAGCACCCGGGGCCCGAAGTCCTGGGGGTCGTCGCTGCCGACCGGGAACTGGTTGGTCATCGTGCCGATGGTGTGGTGGCTGAAGATCACGACCAGGCGGTCACGACCCGGGCCGCTGACGAGCTCGAGCTGGGCCCTCAACCAGGCGAACTGCGCGCCGTCGAGCGATCCGCTCGACTCCCCGTTGGGGTTGACCGTGTCGAGGACGATGCCGCGCACGCGGGACGACGGGTCGAAGACGTAGTACGCCGTCCCGTCCTGCACGTTCTGGGCGGTGAAGCCGTGGCCATTCGGCAGGCCGCTGGTGGTGAAGTGCTCCTCCACCGCCTGCTGCCGGGTGAGGATCCGCCGACCCTCGTCCGCCGGGACCGTGCGCGGCGGCCTGGCCCCCGTGACGACGGCGCCGAGGGCGGCGCTGTCGCCGGTCAGGAGCCTGCGCAGGTCCTCCTGCGACGGGGACACCGAGACGACCTTCTGGTTCCCGAGCGCGATCCGCTCGAACTGGAAGGTGCGCGGGAAGTTGCCCTGGACCAGGCCGTCGTGGTTGCCGTAGCAGCTGTACCACGGCATCCCGATGCCGGTCGGCTCGAACCGGGCGATCGCGGCGTCCAGCAGCCCCTCCAGGGTGGGGAAGCCGTGCAGGCGCCGGTAGTTGTCGTCGGTGGCCCCCGGGGGAACGCCCCCCGGCGTGCCGTGCGGGTGGTAGTAGTGCACGTCGTAGAAGGCCGGGTCGTCGTCGGCGACACCGACGAAGTCCCCGTCGCCGCTGTTCACCGAGAACGGCTCGCCGTCGAGCAGGTCGATCTGCCAGCGCGTCTCGTTGAGCTGCGCGTTGTCGGTGTTGTCCCCGGTGCAGATCGCGAAGGCGAGCGGCACTCCCGTCACCGGACCCGACCCGGCCCGCGCCACCGCGCGGACGACGGAGTCGGCCAGCTGGGCGCACAGGAACTCCTGCGGCCGGTACGCCGAGGAGAAGATCGTGGCGGTGTCCGGGTTGTCGTCGTAGCGGTCCAGCCACTCCACCCGCGCCGGGGACTGGGCATCGATGACGTGGATGTCGGTGAGGTGGGCGAAGGTGAGCAGCGGCGCGCGCCGCGCCGTCCGCTCCGGCAGGGCCCTCGTGCCGAGGTCCTCGCGCAGCACGTGCGGCTCGCCGTTCCCGCTGACCAGGCGGACGTAGCCCTGGGCGTTCACCGCCGGGCCGCGCAGCACCGTCGAGCTCAGCGTCGTCCCCTCCGGGCGGGCCAGCGGGGCCGCCGACGCCGAACGACGGGGGAAGGCCTGCACACCGCCCGCGGCGGCGACGGCCGCTGCGGCGGCCGCGCCCTTGAGAACGGTGCGGCGGGTCGCCTTCATGCAGTCCTCCTGGACGGGGTCGAAGTCGCAGCGTCCCACCCTGGGTGCAGCCGTGTCACCCGACGTCACGCGCACGACGACGGCGCGGACGCCGTCCGGCCGGCGGCTCGTCGGCGCGGAGCCCTGCCGCAGGCCGCCTGGCCGGGCGGGGGACTTGCTGCACAGCCGACCGGGTGACGCACGTAGTATCCGGCGTGGCCGCGCCACCCACTCGAGCCGCACCGGAGTTCGAGTCGGCGCGGCCTTCCCGATGCACACCACGGCCCGGCGCAGGAACGACGCGCCAGGACACAGACCACGCACGACGATCGCCGGCAGCGCCGGCACCCGGAGGGGGCATGACGGAGCAGACCGCTGCAGCGGCGTCCAGCACCAGCGCGGGCGGGTCGCTGTCCGGCGCCGGCCGCGACGTCGTCGTCCTCCGCCTGCCGGCCGCGGGCGCCTACCTGTCCGTGCTCCGCACGGCGACCGCGAGCCTGGCGTCGCGGCTGGACTTCACCATCGACGACATCGAGGACCTGCGCATCGCCGTCGACGAGGCCTGCGCGATGCTGCTGCCGCAGGCCGTGCCGGGTGCCGACCTCGAGTGCCGCTTCGAGCTGACCGAGGACGCCATCGACGTCCGGGTCGGCGTGCTCACTCTCGACGGCCAGGAGCCCTCGCGCGACACCTTCGCCTGGACCGTCCTGACGGCGCTGGCCGGCGAGGTCGACAGCTCGGTCGACGCCGAGGACCGCGTCGTGCTCACCCTCCACAAGCGCCGCGCGGACGGCGGCGGACCGTCGTGACGACCGGGTCCGAGCGCCGCGACACCACCGAGGTGGACGAGCGCGGCGCGGCGGCGCCCGAGCAGTCCGCGGCGCCCGCCGCCGAGCTGCTGGCCGAGGCCGAGCCGCCGCCGCCCGCCGACGTCGAGCTGCCGGCCACCGACGACAGCGACGAGGAGGAGGTCGGCACGCGCGCGGAGCGGGCCGCCGCCGACCGCGCCCGCGCCCGCGAGCTGTTCGTCGAGCTGTCCCAGATGCCCGAGGACTCCCCGGACCGGGCCCGCCTGCGCGACCAGCTCGTCGAGGTGCACCTGCCGCTGGTCGAGTACCTGGCCCGCCGCTTCCGCAACCGCGGGGAGCCGCTCGACGACCTCGTCCAGGTCGCCACCATCGGCCTCATCAAGTCGGTCGACCGGTTCGACCTCGAGCGGGGCGTGGAGTTCTCCACCTACGCCACCCCCACCATCGTCGGCGAGATCAAGCGCCACTTCCGCGACAAGGGCTGGGCCATCCGGGTGCCGCGCCGCCTGCAGGAGCTCAAGCTCAGCCTCACCAAGGCGACCAGCGAGCTGTCGCAGAAGAACGGCCGCTCCCCGACCGTCGCCGAGCTGGCGGCGCACCTCGGGATGACCGAGGAGGAGATCCTCGAGGGCCTCGAGTCGGCCAACGCCTACTCGGCGGTGTCCCTGGACGCGCCCGACGGGGGCGACGACGACAGCCCGGCCGTCGCCGACTCCCTCGGGATGATGGACGACGCGCTCGAGGGCGTGGAGTACCGCGAGTCGCTCAAGCCGCTGCTCGAGCGGCTCCCGGCCCGCGAGAAGAGGATCCTCATGCTGCGCTTCTTCGGCGGCATGACGCAGTCGCAGATCGCCAGCGAGCTGGGCATCAGCCAGATGCACGTGTCCCGGCTGCTGGCCCGCACCCTCGCCCAGTTGCGCGAGGGCCTGCTCGTCGAGGAGTAGGGGTCAGTCGTCCGGGCGGAGCTCGCGCTGCGCCCCGGCCCCGAGCAGCTGGAACAGCACGAGCACCGCGAGGGCCGTCCCGGCGGCAGCCGCGACCGGCACGGCCTGCAGCAGGCTGAGCGCTGTCATGCCGAGCAGGATCTGGACGACGACCGCCGGCGCGCGCGCCCACGCCCTGCGGCGCAGCAGCCCACGGGCGACGAGCAGGAGCAGCGCCGCGCTGAGCCCGAGGAGCACGGCGCCGACCTCGCTGCCGGCTGTGCTCTCGGCGTCCCCGGCGATCCCGCCGACCGCGTACCCGACGGCGACGACGGCGAGCAGGACCGCCTGCAGCGCGACGAGCAGGGCGGCCCGGACGACGGGCGACGACAGCTCCACGCGCCGCACAGTAGGCCGCCGCCCGGACGTGGGTGAGGTGGCTGTGGCGTGCGTCACGCCTACCCTGGAGCGATGCGCGCGCTCCTGGTCGTCAACCCCAAGGCCACCACCTTCAGCTCGCGCGTGCGCGACGTGCTGGCCCACGCCCTCGCCAGCGAGACCCGCCTCGAGCTGGTCGAGACCAAGGCCCGCGCCCACGCCGTCGAGCTGGCCGCCGCTGCCTGCGCCGACGGCGTCGACGTGGTGGTCGCGCTGGGCGGCGACGGCACCGTCAACGAGGTCGTCAACGGCCTGATGAGCACCGGGGCGGCGCAGCGCCCCGCGCTGGCGGTGGTGCCCGGCGGCAGCGCGAACGTCTTCGCCCGGGCGCTCGGCTTTCCCGACGACCCCGTCGAGGCGACTGGACAGCTGCTCGACGCTCTCACCGAGAGCCGGCGCCGCGAGATCTCGCTCGGCCTGGCCGAGTACGGCGTCGAGGGGGGCGAGCGCACCTCCCGCTGGTTCACCTTCTGCGCCGGCTTCGGGATCGACGCCGAGGTGGTGCGCGCGGTCGAGCGCAAGCGCGCCCGCGGCAAGAAGGCCACGCCCGCTCTGTACGTGCGCACCGGCGTCTCCCACTTCTTCACCAGCCGTGACCGCAAGGACGTCCCGATGCTGCTGCACGCCGGCGGCGCCGAGCCGCAGCGTCTGGGCCTGGCACTGGTCTGCAACAGCAACCCGTGGACCTACCTCGGCACCCGTCCCGTCCAGCCGTGCCCGACCGCTTCCTTCGACCTCGGGCTGGACGTCTTCGGCCTCACCGAGCTGCCGACCGTGGCGACGCTCCGGCACCTGCGCCAGATCCTGTCGCCGCGGCCACGACCGCGCGGCAGGCGCGTGGTGCGGGCGCACGACCTCGCCGACTTCACCCTCACCGCCGGCCAGCCGCTGGCCTTCCAGGTCGACGGCGACGACCTGGGCGACGCCGACGTCGTGCGCTTCACCGCTGCACCGCGGGCTCTGTCCGTCGTCGTCTGAGCATCCCGGCCCGGCGAGCGGGTTTGGGCGGGCGGCAGGCGGGGAGTTCGCGCGCCGTGCCCCGCCCGCCGGCTCACCAGTCGGCAGGCAGCACCGGTGACGTCCCAGGGTGACGAACGGAACACCGTCCTGAGCCCGAGACCCCGGCCTGTCCCTTGCCTCGGTTGCACGGGCAGTGCAAGGGTGGTTGCCGAGACGAACCCCGCCGCACCGCCGCGGCCCGGGGTACCGGCGGTCCACGTGCGAGGGTGCGGGGCCGGACGCGAGGAGTTGGACCGCATGGACTGGCGCCACAGCGCGCTCTGCCGTGACGAGGACCCGGAGCTGTTCTTCCCGATCGGGACGACAGGGCCGGCCGAAGTCCAGGTCGAGCAGGCCAAGGTCGTCTGCCGCCGGTGCTCGGTCGTCGAGGACTGCCTGTCGTGGGCGCTCGAGACCGCGCAGGAGTCCGGCGTGTGGGGCGGCACCGACGAGGACGAGCGGCGCGCCCTGCGCCGCCGTGCCGTGCGCGCTCGCGTGCACAGCGCCTGACCCAGGACGGGCCCTGCCGTGGCTGAGCGGTGGATCCGGCCGCCGCTGGTGGCCCGGGAACCGCCGCCCCCGTGGCGGGCGGCCTGGCGGTTCCGCCTGGTGGCGCTGCTGCTGCTCGCCCTGGTGCTGCTCGGCGCCTTCCAGCTGTACCGGGTGCTGTCCGGCGCCACGGCGCAGGACCCGGGTGTCGAGGCCGCCCCGCTCAGCGGGCTGCTTCCCGGGGGCGCCGCAGCGAGCTGACGCTCCTGCCCGCGGTTCCGGGCGCGACCGCCCTCTCAGCCGGCGGCGAGGGGGACGGTCAGCACCGCCCGCGCGCCTGAGCCGTTCCCCTCGCACCCCGCCGAGGCCGGCTCGACGACCAGGGTGCCCTGCAGCTCCCCCTCGACGAGGGTCCGCACGATCTGCAGGCCCAGCCGGGTCGAGGTCCGTGCGTCGAAGCCCGGCGGCAGCCCCTGCCCGTCGTCGACGACCTCCACCCGGAGCCGCTCGGGCGTCCGGTCGACCCGCACCTCGACGGCGCCGTCGCGGCCGTCCGGGAAGCCGTGCTCCACGGCGTTCTGCACCAGCTCGGTGAGCACCATGGCCAGCGGGGTCGCCACCTCGGCCGGCAGCGGCCCGACGGTGCCGGTCCGCCGCACCTGCACCGAGCTCTCCGGGGCGGCCACCTCGGCGCACAGGGCGAGGACGGAGTCGGCCACACCGTCGAAGGGCACCGACTCGTCGACCGACTGCGACAGCGTCTCGTGCACGACCGCGATCGAGGCGACCCTCCGGACCGACTCCTCGAGCGCCGCCCGCGCTTCGGGCGCGTCGAGCCGGCGGGCCTGCAGCCGCAGCAGCGCGGCGACGGTCTGCAGGTTGTTCTTCACCCGGTGGTGGATCTCGCGGATCGTGGCGTCCTTGCCGAGGATCTGGCGGTCGCGCAGGCGCAGCTCGGTGACGTCGCGCACCAGCACGAGCGCGCCCCGGGGGTGCCCGCCGGGCAGCAGCGGGAGGGCCCGCACGAGGACCGTCGCCCTCTGCGCCTCGATCTCGGTCTCGCGCGGCTCGCGGAAGCGCAGCACGGCACCGATCGCGGCGGAGCCGCGGGGCTCCGACAGCACGCCGGGATCGGCAGTGAGCGCCGCCACCGTCGCGCCGAGGTGCACGCCGAGCAGGTCGGCGCCGACGCCGAGGCGGCGGAAGGCCGACAGCGCGTTCGGACTGGCGTAGACGACGTGGCCGGTGCGGTCGAGCCGCAGCAGCCCGTCGCCCGCCCGGGGGGCGTGCTCGGGGTCGACGACCGGTCCCGGAAAGGGGAAGGTGCCCTCGGCGACCATCTGCAGCAGCTCGCCGGCCGTCGTCAGGTAGGTGAGCTCCAGCTGGCTCGGGATGCGGGCGGCGGCCGGGTCGGTCTCCCGGGCCAGGACCGCGACGACGCGCTCACCCCGTCGCACCGGCACCGCCTCGGTGCGCACCTTGCTGCGCCCGCGCTCGCCCTCGCGCACGATGGTCCCGGTCGCCCAGGCCCGCTCGACCCGCGCCACGTCGGCGCCGCTCGCCTCGACCCCGACGACGTCGACCGGGTGCGCCGTCGGGCCGGTGGTCGGACGCATGTGCGCCACGGTCAGCCAGCTGCCTTCGCGGGTGCGCACGCGCAGCACCAGGTCCGCGAAGGACAGGTCGGCGACCAGCTGCCACTCCGCGACCAGCCGGTGCAGCCACTCGACGTCGACGGTCGACAGGTCGGTGCGCGTGCGCACGAGGTCGCCGAGGGTCGACACGGGGTCGACCCTAGCGACGGGACGGACCTGTGCGGCGGCTCAGGCCGCCAAGGACGGCGCCAGCCGCTGGTCGAGCCAGGACAGGCCGTCGGGGTCGAAGCGCAGGTCGCGCCAGCCCTCGAGCAGCCGGTCGACGTCGGCCTCGCGTTCGATCACGGCCAGCACCGACACGTCGGTGCAGGAGCCGTCGTAGCCGTCGGCGCGGCAGACGTACAGCTCAGCGGTGTCGCGGATCCACGACAGCCGCCAGGCGTCGTTCGAACCGGCCTGCCGCCAGGTGGCGCCGAAGTCGACCTCCGCCGAGGTGCGGCGGCGGGCGTCGGCCGCGGCGAACTCGTGCTCGTCGGCCCAGGTGGAGAGAGCGTGCACGACAGACCTCCGCGGGTTCGGTGCCGGTCGGCGACCGGGCCAGCCGCTCGTTGTGGAGCGGTGGACAGAGCCTGCCTGCCGCCGTCGACCGGAGGGTGTCGGCAGGGCGAAGAGTGTGTGACGGTCGCTGCGCTCCCGGGAACGAGGTCCGTGCTGGCAGACTGCCGGCCGTGACCCTGCTCCTCGGCGCCGCGTGACATGCGGTGCTTCGGCACCGGCGACCCGCTCTACGAGCGCTACCACGACGAGGAGTGGGGGCGCCCCCGCACCGACGAGCGGTCGCTCTACGAGAAGGTCTGCCTCGAGGGCTTCCAGGCCGGGCTGGCGTGGATCACCGTGCTGCGCAAGCGGGAGGCGCTGCGCGAGGCGCTGCTCGGCTTCGACCCGGACGCGGTCGCCGAGCTCGACGTCACCCCGCTCCTGCAGGACGCGCGGCTGATCCGCTCGGAGCGCAAGCTGCAGGCCTGTGTCACCAACGCCCGGGCGACCCTGCGGCTGCGCGACGACGGCGGCCTGCCGGCGCTGCTCTGGGCGGCCGCGGAGGTGCCCGCTCCGGCGCACTCCCACTGGTCGGACGTGCCCGCAGCGACGGCGACCAGCGCCGGGGTCGCCAAGGAGCTCAAGCGGCGGGGCTTCGTCTTCGTCGGGCCGACCACCGTCTACTCCCTGATGCAGGCCTGCGGGCTGGTGGGCGACCACCTGCTGTCGTGCCCGATCCGGGCCGCCGCCGAGGCCGAGCGGGCGGCGGTGCAGCGACCGGCATGACGCTGCTCGTCGCCGTCTGCCTGGCGGTGCTCCTGGGCGCGCTCGCGCAGTCGGTCAGCGGGATCGGCTTCTCGCTGGTGTGCGGGCCGCTGCTGGTGGCGGCGCTGGGGCCGGCCGACGGCGTCCGACTGGGGGTCCTGCTGTCGCTGGTGCTCAACCTGGTCCTGCTGGTGCGGCACCGGCACGACGCCGACCTCGGGCGCGCGCTGCTCCTGCTGGTGCCCGCGGCCGCGGTCACTCCGCTCGCCGCCAGGGCGCTGCGCGGGGCCCCGGTACGCCTGGCCGAGGCGCTGGCCGGTGCGGCGGCGCTGGTCGGCGCGCTGGCCCTGGCCGGCGGGCTGCGCTGGCGGGCTGCCGGCGGCGCCGTCGGGGCCGTGGTGGCTGGGGCGATGTCGGCGACGATGAACGTCGTCGCGGCCATCGGCGGACCCGCGGTGGCGCTCTACGCCGCCAACGCGGGCTGGCCGGCGGCGGCGGCCCGCTCGACCCTGCAGCTGTACTTCCTGGCGCTGAACGTGGTGGCGCTGGCCGTGCTGGGGCTGCCGGACGTCGCACCTGGCACGTGGGCCGTCACGGTCGCGGCGCTCGTCGTCGGCACTGTCGCCGGCGCGCCGACGGCCCGGTGGGTGCCGGAGCGCGGGGCACGGGCGGCCACGCTGGCCCTGGCCGGCAGCGGCGGCCTGCTCGTGCTGCTGCGCGCGGCTGTCTAGAGGACCCCGAGGAGCAGCAGCAGGAGTCCCGTCACGGCGAGGGACAGGACGATGCTGGGGAGGCAGCCGAGGCGGTTGCTGAAGAGGAAGAACACCCCGATCAGATGCCCCGCGCCGGCCGGTCTACGCCGTCCGGGCCTGTGGCGTCCGGCGCACCTGCCCTGAGGTAGACAGCAGGCGTGCCCACCCCAGCACTGGCGATCCGGCCGGTCGAGCCGCACGAGCTCGAGGCGGTGGGGGAGCTGACGGTGCTCGCCTACCGCGCGGACGGGCTGTCCTACGACACCTACGAGCCCTCCCTGCGCGACGCGGCGTCCAGGGCCCGGACCGCCACGGTCCTGGTGGCCGAGCAGGAGGACCGGCTCGTCGGGGCGGTCACCGTCGCGACCCGGCTGGGTCCCTGGGCCGAGCAGGCGGTGCGCGGCGACGCCGTCGTGCGGATGCTGGTGGTCGACCCGGCGCGGCGCGGCCGGGGCATCGGCGCGGCGCTCGCCGCGGCCTGCGTCGACGTCGCCCGAGCCGACGGGTGCTCGGTGCTGCGGCTGTCCTCGCACGACGGCAGCCCGGCGCACCGCGTCTACGAGCGGCTGGGGTTCGCGCGGGTGCCGGAGCTGGACTGGTCGCCAGGCGGCGGCGTCGTGCTCCGCGCGTTCGCGCTCCCGCTGGTGCCGTGGTGCGGGCAGTGCGGCGAGGAGCTCACGCCCGGCGGGCACGAGCACTGCCGGGCGGCGGCCGAGAGCGAGCCGCCGCGGTACTGCGTCCAGTGCCGGCGGCCGGTGCAGGCGACGCCGGCCGGCTGGACCGCCCGGTGCGCCGAGCACGCCCCCCTGACAGGCTGACCTCGAAAATCAACAGCACCCTGATGCTGTTGATTTCTCGGGGGGTCAGGCGACGAGGCCGAGGCGGCGGAGCTCCACGGTCAGGTCGTGCGGGCTGGTGCTGGCCGCCATCGCGGCCTCCAGCGTGATGACGCCGTCGCGGATGAACGACACCAGGTGCTGGTCGAAGGTCTGCATCCCGTAGTAGCCGCCCTCGGCGATCAGCTGCGGGATGGTCGAGGTCTTGTCCGGGTCGGCGATGGCGTCGGCGAGCCGGCCGGTGCCGACCGCGATCTCCATGACGACGCAGCGTCCCTCGCCGTCGGCGCGGGGCACGAGTCGCTGGCAGATGATGCCGCGCAGCGCGCCGGCCAGGGCGAGCCGCACCTGCTTCTGCTCGTGCGGCGGGAAGAAGTCGATGATGCGGTTGATGGTCTCCCCCGCATCGGTGGTGTGCAGCGTGGACATGACGAAGTGCCCGGTCTCGGCGGCGGCCAGGCCCGCCTTCACCGTCTCGTGGTCGCGCATCTCGCCGACCAGGATGACGTCGGGGTCCTGCCGCATCGCCGCGCGCATGGCGGTCGGGAAGTCCTCGGTGTCGACCCGGACCTCGCGCTGGTTGACCATCGCCAGCTTGTCGAAGTGCAGCACCTCGATCGGGTCCTCGATCGTGACGACGTGCACCTCCTTGTTGCTGTTGATGTGGTCGATCATCCCGGCGAGCGTCGTGGTCTTGCCCGAGCCGGTCGGGCCGGTGACCAGGACCAGGCCGCGCGGCTCCATCGCCAGCGACGCGAGCACCGGCGGCAGGCCCAGGTCGGTGAGCGGGATGGCGCCGACCGACACCCGGCGGAAGACCAGGCCGGCCGAGCCGCGCGACCGGAAGGCGTTCACCCGGAACCGGCCGACCCCCGACAGCGAGTAGGCGAAGTCCGCCTCGTTGGTCCGCTCGAACTCCTCGCGCAGGTCCTCGCGGAGCACCTCGCGCACCATCTGGTCGGTGTCGGCGGCGGTGAGGTCGCGCGTCTGCAGCTTGCGCAGCTTGCCGTCGATGCGGACCCGGGGCGGCGATCCGACCTTGCAGTGCAGGTCGGAGCCGCCGGTCTCCACGAGGGCTCGCAGGAAGGGCTCGATCGAGGTCGTCACGCGTCCGTCATCGGCGCGAACCCGGCCTGGCTTGACTGCGCCGTCCGGGTGTCCCGGCCCGACCCGTCCGGCTCAGGACCGCAGGGACGCCATCCATGCCTCGACGCCGTCGGGGTCGCGCGGCAGCGCCGCGGACAGGTTGCGGCACCCGGCCGGGTCGTCATAGCCGGTGATGAGGACGTCGTCCTCGATCCGCACGCCGATGCCGCGCAGGTCCTCGGGGACGGTGAGGTCGTCGGACTGGAAGTACAGGCCCGGCTCGACGGTGAGCACGTAGCCGGGCTGCAGCGTGCCGCCGCGGTAGGTCTCGTCGCGGGCGTGCGCGCAGTCGTGCACGTCCAGCCCGAGCATGTGGCTGACGCCGTGCAGGGTGTACCGGCGGTACCGCTGGTCGTCGTCGGCGAGCGCGGCCTCGGCGTCGTCGAGCACGCCGAGGCGCTCCAGCCCGTGGGCCAGGACGACCATCGCCGCCTTGTGCGGCGCGAGGAAGTCGGCGCCGGGCCGGCAGGCCTCGAGCGCGGCCTCCTGGGCCTGGAAGACCAGCGTGTACACCTCCCGCTGCCGATCGGTGAAGCGCCCGCTGACCGGGATCGTGCGGGTGACGTCGGCGGTGTAGAGCTCGTGCCCCTCCACGCCCATGTCGAGCAGCGCGAGGTCGCCGTCGCGCACCGGCCCGTCGTTCTCGGTCCAGTGCAGGGTGCACGCGTGCGCGCCCGCGGCGCAGATGCTGCCGTAGCCGACGTCGTTGCCCTCGACCCGGGCGCGCAGGCCGAACACCCCCTCGATCCACCGCTCGCTGGTCGCCTGAGCGGCGTCGAGCTGGCGGACGACGTCCTCGAAGCCGGTGATCGTCGCGTCGACGGCCGCCTGCAGCTGGCCGATCTCGTGCTCGTCCTTGACCAGCCGAAGCTCGGACAGGAACTCCTGCAGCTCGCGGTCGGCGTCCTCGTCGGTGACGAGCAGGGCCTCGACGCGCGGGTCGTAGCCACGCACCACCCGGGCCGCGGTGCCCTTTCGCTGCTCGAGCTCCTCCAGCGGGCGGGTCTCGACGCCGAGCAGCGCGCTGGTCGCCGCGAGGGAGGGCCGGGGACCGACCCACAGCTCGCCGTACATGCGGTCGGTGAAGAAGGCCGGGGTCGAGCGGTCCATCGTCGGCGCCTGGTACAGCACGGCGTCGCCCTCGGGGTCGATGACCAGGACCGCGTCCGGCTCGTGCGAGCCGACCAGGTGGGCGAACTCGGTGGCCGGCCGGAAGCGGTACTCGGTGTCGTTGGCGCGCGTCTTGTAGCCGCCGGTCGGCACGACCAGCCGCTCGCCCGGGAAGCGCTCGGCGAGCGCGGCGCGGCGACGGGCGCGGTACGGCGCGGAGGGGTGCGGCGGCGGGCGCTCCTCTGACCGCGGCGCCCAGCCGGTGGTCATGAACTCCAGCAGCGCCGCAGGCCGGTCCGGGTCGTGGCTCGCCGTCCCCGGCGCCGTCTCGCTCAGCTGCTC
>DATLGD010000097.1:0-3005 GCA_035540755.1 Mycobacteriales bacterium
ACGCCGACCGCTGCCGGCACCGCGGTCTGGGTGAGGACCATCGCCGCGGTCGTGCGGGTCACCGACCCGCGCTGCATCGCGTGCACGTAGAGCAGGAACGCAAGGCCGCCGGCGGCCGGCACCAGCCAGGAGGCGGGCGAGGTCAGCAGCGTCGACGCCTTCAGGTCCGGCAGCAGGCGGGCGGACACGGCGACCACGGCGAAGCCGACACCGGCGAGCAGCCCCAGGGGACCGGCCGTCCACGAGCCGGGGAAGCGGGCGAGGACGGCGCCGGCCACCCCGGCCAGCGCCAGCACCAGGGCCAGCCACGGCACCACCAGGTCGGAGGCAGGCTCCGCCGAGCCCTCGCCCGCGGCCAGCGCCAGCAGGACCAGACCGGCGACGACGGCGGCCACCGAGGCCTGCTCGGCCCGGTCCAGCCGGTCGTCGAGGAGGCGGGCGGACACCAGCGCCGTCACCGCGACGCTCGCGGCGATCACGGACTGGACGAGGAACAGCGGCAGCGACTGCAGCGCGACGACGTGGAGCAGGAAGCCGGCCAGGTTGAACGCCAGGCAGAGCACGAAGGCGCGCGAGCGCAGCAGCTCGAGCAGCAGCCGCGGGTCGAGCACCCGGCGCAGCGCGGTGGCGGCCGTGGCCATCCCCTGCAGCACGGCGGCCAGGCCGAACAGGACCGCCGCGAGCACAGCGGTGACCAGCCCCAGCGCCACGGCAGCAGGCTAGCTCTGGGTGCGGCTGCTGATGCGGGAACCGGGGGAGGGGCCGGTGCGCCGGCGCTGCCGTCGGGCGACCTCGAGCCGCACCGACAGCGCCAGGTAGTAGACGACGTAGCCCAGCGAAACCGCGACCAGCCACGGCTGCGGGTCCGGGGCCTGGACCAGCAGTGCTGCATAGGCCACCAGCCACACCCCGGTCAGCACGAGGGTGAGCGTCCGGAAGGCCTGCGTGCGCGACGGGTAGACGTAGCCGACCGGGACGAACGCGAGCACCGAGCAGACGACGAGCAGGACGGCGACCGTCGGCGTCCGCAGGTCGAGGACGACGGCGTAGAAGGCCAGCACGTTCCAGTAGCTGGGGAAGCCGAGGAACATGTGGTCGTCGGTCTTGGCGTCGGTGCGGCAGAACTGGTAGGTCGACGCCAGCAGCGGCAGGGCGGCGAGGCCGATGCCCAGCGAGCCCTCCGGCAGGTACCCGGCCTGCAGCAGGAGCACGACGGGGGCGAAGGCGTAGGTGAGGTAGTCGACGATGTCGTCCAGCCGGGCGCCGTCGAACCAGGGCGTGTGCAGCGTGACGTCGAACTTGCGTGCGAGCATCCCGTCCGTGCCGTCGATGACGAGCGCGGCGAGGCCGAGCCAGAGGGCGCGGACGGCGTCCCCCTCGATCGCGGCCAGCACGATGAGCAGCGCCAGCACCGATCCGGAGGCGGTGTAGAGGTGGACGGCGCCCGCGCGCAGCCGCGGCCACGGAGTGGGTCGGGACATCAGGTCGGCGGTCCGTCCGGAAGGGGTCAGGGCAGCCGTCACGCTAGAGCCTGCGCCGGCGCGGCGTGCCTCCTGGTGCGTCCGGCCGCTCGGAGGTGCGCGTCAGGCCGAGGTCCGCGCCGCCGCGCGTGCGTCCCGTCCGGTCCGCACCGGCAGCGTCTCCCAGCCGCGCAGCACCCGGGTCGGGCGCCGCCGACCCGGCCCGGCCGGCTGCAGGTCGGGGAAGCGATCGAACAGCCGCCGCAGGCCTACCTCGCCCTCGAGCCGGGCGAGGGCGGCGCCGAGGCAGAAGTGCCGACCGGAGGAGAACGACAGGTGGTCCTTGGCGTTCGGCCGCCGGACGTCGAAGAGGTCCGGGTCGCGGAACACCGCGGGATCGCGGTTGGCGCCGCCGAGCATGGTGACGACCAGACCGCCCGCGCCGACGCGGCGTCCGGCCACCTCGGTGTCGCGCACCGCGAAGCGCGCCGTCACCTGCACGGGCGACTCGTAACGGAGGGTCTCCTCCACCGCAGCCGGCCACAGCTGCGGGTCGTCGCGCAGCAGCGCGAGCTGCTCGGGACGACGCATCAGCAGCTCGGTCCCGCTGCTCAGCAGGTTCACGGTGGTCTCGAAGCCGGCGGCGAGCAGCAGGCCGGCCGTGGCGCGCAGCTCGAGTCCGGTCAGCCGCCGGCCGTCGTCCTCGGCGGTCACGAGCTGGCTGAGCAGGTCGTCGCCGGGCTGCTCGCGCAGCCGGTCGAGGTGCGCGGCCAGCCAGGCGTTGAAGCCGCGGATCCCCGCGTCGACCCGCCGGAACTGGCCGAACGACAGGGCGACGTCGAGGCTGGGAGCGGCCTGCTCGCCGAAGGCGAGGACGGTGTGCCGCTCGCTGCGCGGAACCCCGAGCACGTGCGCGATGACGGTGACGGGCAGCAGCGTCGCGTAGGCCTGGACGAGGTCGACGGGGGTGACCGGGCCAGCCCCGGCCAGGTCGTCGAGCAGCTCGTCGGCGACCCGCTCGACGTCGCCGCGCAGCCCCTCGACCGCCCGGGCGCTGAACACCCTCGACACCAGCCGGCGGTAGCGGGTGTGGTCGGGCGGCTCCACCACCAGCAGCGAGGGCGGGTCGATCGGTCCCACGACGCGGGGGTCGCGGGCCCACCGGGCCAGCGCGCGCATCGGGCGGGGGAACGCCTCCTCGTCGACGCCGGCTCGGAAGTCGTCGCTGCGCAGCACCTCGGTCGCCACCGCGTGCGAGGCGGTCAGGTGCGCGAGCCGTCCGCGGACCAGCGGCCCCCGGGCCCGGACCTCGTCGCAGAGCGGGTAGGGGTCGGCGCGGGCTTCGGCGTCGAGCACCGAGCGGGCGTGCAGGTCGCCCGAGCGCCGGGCCCGCTCCAGCGCGAGCCGGACCAGCCCGTGCCCGATGCCCCACCGGACGACGGCGCGTGCGTCCACGGCGTCCTCCCGGTCGTTGCGTCAGAAGCGCCCAGCCTGACAGTGCTCCGGGAGTCTGACGCAAGGGGTTCGGCGAGCGCGGTCGGCCCG
>DATLGD010000098.1:0-7552 GCA_035540755.1 Mycobacteriales bacterium
CGCACCGGGTGCTGCCACCGGACGAGCGCCTCGACGCCGATGACCCGGCCGTCGGTCAGGTCGGCCTTGGGCTGGTAGTGCAGGACCAGCTCGTCCTCGGCCAGCGCCCGGCGGAGCTCCCCGGCCAGGGCGAGCCGCTGCGCAGAGTTCCGGTCGCGCGCGCTGTCGTACACCTCCACCCCGCCGCCGGACTCCTTGGCCAGGTACATGGCGACGTCGGCGCGCTGCAGCAGGTCCTCGAGATGGGTGCCGTGCTGGGGTGAGACCGCGATGCCGATGCTCACCCCGACGTCGACGAGCACGCCGTCGAGCTCGACCGGCGCGCACAGCCGCGAGGACAGCCGCTGGCCGGTGACGACGGCCTCCTCGGCGGTCGTGCCGGGCAGCACGACGGCGAACTCGTCGCCTCCCAGCCGGGCCGGGACGTCGTCCGGCCGCAGGGCCGCGGTGAGCCGCTGCCCGAGCACCCGCAGCAGGTGGTCGCCGGCGTGGTGCCCCAGCGTGTCGTTGACCTCCTTGAACCGGTCGAGGTCGAACAGCAGGAGCGCGACCGGTGAGCCGTCGGTGCGGTCGAGGACCTCGTGCGCGCGCTCGGCGAGCTGTGAGCGGTTCGGCAGGCCGGTGAGCGCGTCGGTGAGGGCTTCGCGCTCGCGCTGCAGCGAGACGGCGGCGACCTTGTACACGGCCAGCAGGGCCGGCAGCAGCAGCGGCACGAAGCCGGCACCTCGCTCCATGGCCAGCACGACGAGCGGCGACAGGCTCAGCAGCGCGCCGTTGCTGGCGACCTCGTGGGCCAGGTCCGGCACGAGCACGTCGCGCAGCGGGCGCCCGACTGACAGTGCGATCGCCTGCGTGACCAGCAGCTGGTTGACCACGAAGTACACGACCGCGCCGGCTGCAGCGGCGGCGAGCATGCCGCCGTCCATCACCGACAGCCGGTCGGGTGACGGGGCGTGGCCGGTCCAGGCCATCGTGACGGCGGCGGCCGTCCAGCACAGCGAGTACTGGCCGATGTTGAACGCCGTCCGCCAGGGCGCCTTGCGCTTGGACAGGTCGGTCACGAGCACCGCCGCGGCCTGGGCCAGCAGCGCGACGGCCAGGCCGTAGCCGAGCAGGAGGGCGAACAGCATGGCCAGCGACAGCGCGATGCCGTTGGTGTCGCGCGTGCCGGCGGCGAACAGCGGCCGCAGCTCGACGGCGACGAGCAGGGTGACCACGAGCCAGAAGGCCGGCTCGAGACCGCGCAGGTCGGACAGGTCGAGCGACAGCGTGCCGTGCACCCAGGCCGCGAGGCCGAGCGCGGTCACCGCGGCGACGTAGCCCCGGAAGGCCGAAGGCCACGTCCCGCCGAACCGGTTGCGCACGTCGGCGTCGGGGCTCGGCGACGTGCCGGCGGGCCGGGTCACGGGTCCTCCGGGGCTGGGGCGGGCGGGCACAGTCTGTGTCGGCAGGGTGCTCCCGGCACTGAAGGCGCGACGTCGGCCGCGGCGCGCTCCGGTCCGGCACACTGCGCGGCGTGCCACGACCGCCCCGCCTCTCGCTCGCCGCGGCCCGCCGGGTGGCGCTCGCGGCCGCCGGTCTCGGCGACCCACGCCCGGCCGGCGTGGTGACCCGCCGGCACCTGCGCCGGGTCCTGTCGCGCACGCACCTGCTGCAGATGGACTCGGTCAACGTCTTCGAGCGGGCGCACTACCTGCCGGCGTTCAGCCGCCTGGGGCCCTACCCGAAGCACCTCGTCGACGATGCCGCGTACCGCCGGCACGAGCTGTTCGAGTACTGGGCGCACGAGGCGTCCCTGGTGCCGGTGGCCGACCACCCGCTGCTGCGCTGGCGGATGGAGCAGGCCGGGCGCGGTGAGGCCGGGTGGGGCAGGACGGCGCGGATCGCGCGCGAGCAGCCCGACTTCGTGGCCTCGGTGCTCGCGCGGGTCGAGCAGGACGGGCCGGTCGGTGCCGGGGCCCTGCACGCCGGGGAGCGCCGCGGCGGCCCGTGGTGGGGGTGGAGCGAGACGAAGGTCGCGCTCGAGCACCTGTTCTGGTCCGGGCGGCTCACCACGGCGGCGCGCACCCGGCAGTTCGAGCGCCTGTACGACCTGCCGGAAAGGGTGCTGCCGCGCGAGGTGCTCGAGGCGCCCGCCCCGGCACCCGACGACGCCCGCCGGGCGCTGGTCGACAAGGCAGCGCGGGCGCACGGCGTCGCCACCGAGCGCGACCTCCGCGACTACTGGCGGCTCGGCGTCGACGAGGCCCGGCGCGCCGTGCGCGCGCTGGCGGAGGACGGCGTGCTGCTGCCGGTCGACGTCGAGGGGTGGCCGGCCCCGGCCTGGCTGCACCGCGACGCCGCCGTGCCCCGACGGGTGCGCGCCACCGCGCTGCTGTCGCCGTTCGACCCGCTGGTGTGGGAGCGGTCGCGCGCCGAGCGCCTGTTCGGGTTCACCTACCGGATCGAGATCTACGTGCCGGCGGCCAAGCGCGTGCACGGCTACTACGTCCTGCCGTTCCTGCACGACGAGGCGCTGCGGGCGCGGGTCGACCTCAAGGCCGACCGCGGCACCGGCCGGCTGCTCGTGCGCTCGGCGTTCGGCGAGCCGCAGCACGACTCCGGCGAGACCGCCGAGGCGCTCGCCGGCGCGCTGCGCGACGCCGCCGCCTGGCAGGGGCTCGGCGAGGTGGTGGTGGAGCCGCGGGGCGACCTCGCGCCGGCCCTCGCCGCGGCGCTCGCGGCCCGCCACGGGTGAGCACGCGGAGCACGGGACCCCGGGACGGTCAAACCGCTTGCGCCGGCGCGGCAGGCTGACACCCGTGGAGGTGCGGGAGGTCGACCCCGGGGACGTCGCGGCGTTCGCCCCGTGGCACGACGTGCTGACGGCGGCGCATCAGGCGCTCCGGCCGGACGACGTCCTGCCGGACGCCGACGAGTCGCGCGCCACCGCCCTCGCGGGACGTCCGGAGCGCGACCCGTCCGAGCTGATCGAGCTGCTGCTCGTGCTCGACGGCGACCGGCCGGTGGGCGGCGCGCGCATCGAGCTGCCGCTGCGCGACAACACGCACGTGTCGTACGCCGAGGGCGCGGTGCTGCCGGCGGCGCGTGGGCGCGGCGCCGGGCGGGCGCTGCTCGACGCCTGGGTCGAGCGCACCCGCGGACTCGGCAGGACGCTGCTCATGACCGAGCTCGACGAGCCGCCCGAGGGGAACGCTGCGGGACGCCGGTTCCTCGAGCGGCACGGCTTCCAGGAGGCCCTTGTCGAGGTGCGGCGCGACCTGCCGCTGCCCGTGCCGGACGCGCTGCTCGACCGGCTCGAGGCGGCCTGCGCGCCGCACGCCGTCGGCTACGAGCTGGTCAGCTGGCGCGGCCGGTGCCCGGACGAGCTCGTCGGGGAGCGGGCCGCCCTCGGGCGGGCGATGTCCACCGACGTGCCGCTCGGCTCGCTCGACTGGCAGGAGGAGGTCTGGGACGCCGCCAGGGTGCGGGAGCGCGAGCGGCTGGTCGCCGAGCAGGGCCGCACGAGCGTCGTCGCCGCGGCCCGGGAGTCGAGGACCGGCCGCCTCGTCGCCTTCACCGAGCTCGCCGCCCGCCCGGCGCGGCCCGAGCAGGTCGACCAGTGGGAGACGCTCGTGCTGGCCGAGCACCGCGGTCGCCGGCTCGGCACGCTGGTCAAGGTGGCGGCGCTGCGCCGGCTCGGGCGAGAGGTGCCCGGAGCCCGGTTCGTCTCGACGAGCAACGCGACGACCAACGCCCCGATGATCGCGGTGAACGAGGCGCTGGGATTCGCTCCCGCCGGGCGCCTCGGCACCTGGCAGCGCCGCCTCTGACGGCGCACTGCCGGCGGGCCCGGCGCGGCTCGCGCCGCAGCCGGGTCGGCGCGACTACCCTGACCGCCGGCCCGGCTTCCCCCGCCGCAGAGGGCCTCCGGTGGATGTACTAGCTGTACGGAGACGTCGTGGCAGAGCTCGCCCCGCTGAAGGTCCAGGTCATCGGGTGGACGCACTTCGAGCCGCCGGCCGACGTGCCGTGGGCGACCGACGCCGAGGGCGGGCAGGCGCTGGCCGAGTTCGCCGGCCGTGCCTGCTACCAGAGCTGGAGCAAGCCGAACCCGGCCACGGCCACCAACGACGGCTACCTGCGGCACATCCTCGAGGTCGGGCACCTGTCGGTGCTCGAGCACGGCTCGGTCACCTTCTACCTGTCCGGGATCTCGCGGTCGCTCACCCACGAGCTGATCCGGCACCGGCACTTCAGCTACAGCCAGCTGTCGCAGCGGTACGTGCCCGAGCGCGACGCAGCGATGGTCGAGCCCGGCGTGATCGCCGAGGACCCCGAGCTGCACGCGATGTTCCTCGAGGCCACCGAGGCCTCGCTGGTCGCCTACACCCGGCTGCTCGAGGGGCTGGAGAAGAAGTTCGCCGACGTCGACAACGTCACCAGCCGGCGCAAGCAGGCCCGGCAGGCCGCGCGCGCCGTCCTCCCGAACGCCACCGAGACGCGCATCGTCGTCACCGGCAACTACCGGGCGATGCGGCACTTCGTCGCGATGCGGGCCAGCGAGCACGCCGACGTCGAGATCCGCGAGCTGGCGGTCGCCATGCTCCGCGAGCTGCAGCGGGTGGCGCCGAACGTCTTCGCCGACTTCGAGATCTCCGCGCTGCCCGACGGCACCGAGGTCGCGAGCAGCCCCATGGTGGGCGAAGGCTGACAGGTCCGTCCCGGCCGCCCGGGTAGCCTCCGCCGCATGAGCGCAGCAGCCGAACAGGCCCCGCCGGCGCCGTTCGGCCGGGTCCTCACGGCGATGGTCACGCCGTTCACGGCCGAGGGCGACCTCGACCTCGACGGCGCCCAGGCGCTCGCCCGCCACCTGGTCGACGCCGGCAACGACGGCCTGGTCGTCAACGGCACGACGGGGGAGTCGCCGGCCACCACCGACGCCGAGAAGGCCGACCTCGTCCGCGCCGTCGTCGAGGCCGTCGGCGACCGCGCCCGGGTCCTCGCCGGCGTGGGCACGAGCAGCACGTCGCACTCGGTCGGCCTCGCCCGCGCCGCGGCCGGAGCCGGCGCACACGGACTGCTGCTCGTCACGCCCTACTACAACAAGCCGCCGCAGGCGGGCGTCCTCGCGCACTGCGAACGGGTCGCCGGCGCCGCCGACCTGCCGGTCATGCTCTACGACATCCCCGGGCGCACCGCGACGGCGATGGACACCGACACGATCGTGCAGCTGGCGGCGCACCCGCAGGTCGTGGCGATGAAGGACGCCAAGCTCGATCTCGAAGCCACCTCCTGGGTGCTGGCCCGCGCCGATCTCGCCTACTACTCCGGGCAGGACGGCTGGACCCTCCCGCTGCTGGCGGTCGGCGCCGTCGGCGTCGTCGGCACGAGCACGCACCTGACCGCCGCCGCGACCCGCCAGATGGTCGAGGCGTTCGTGCGCGGCGACGTCGCCGCCGCGCGCCGCCTGCACACCCGGCTGCTGCCGGCCTTCAGCGGCATCTTCCGCACCCAGGGCACGATCCTCGTCAAGGCGGCCCTGCGCGAGCTGGGGCTGCCCGGTGGCCCCGTCCGGCTGCCGCTCGTCGACGCCACCTCGGAGCAGGTCGCCGTCCTCCGCCAGGACCTCGAGCTCGCCGGCATCCCCTTGGAGAGATCTCCCGCATGAGCCACCCGCACCCCGAGCTCGGTCCGCCCCCGCCCCTGCCCGACGGCGGGCTGCGCGTCGTCGCGCTCGGCGGTCTCGGCGAGATCGGCCGGAACATGACGGTGTTCGAGCACTCCGGCCGGCTGCTCGTCGTCGACTGCGGGGTGCTGTTCCCCGAGGTCGACCAGCCCGGCATCGACCTCATCCTGCCGGACTTCAGCTACATCCGGGACCGGCTCGACGACATCGAGGCCGTCGTGCTGACCCACGGCCACGAGGACCACCTCGGCGGCGTGCCGTACCTGCTGCGCGAGAAGCCCGACATCCCGATCGTCGGCAGCCGCTTCACCCTGGCCCTGCTCGAGGCCAAGCTGCGCGAGCACCGGATCACGCCGTACACGCTCGAGGTGAAGGAGGAGCAGGTCGAGCAGCTCGGCCCGTTCGCCTGCGAGTTCCTCGCCGTCAACCACTCGATCCCGGACGCGCTGGCCGTCGCCATCCGCACCGACGCCGGGCTCGTCCTGCACTCGGGCGACATCAAGATGGACCAGCTGCCGCTCGACGGCCGGCTCACCGACCTCGGCGGCTTCGCCCGCCTGGGCCGCGAGGGCATCGACCTGCTGCTGCTCGACTCGACGAACGCCGAGCAGCCGGGCTTCGTGCCGTCCGAGCGCGAGATCGGCCCGGTCATCGACGACGTGATGCGGGCCGCGAAGCGGCGGGTCATCGTCGCCTGCTTCGCCTCGCACGTGCACCGCGTGCAGCAGGTGCTCGACGCCGCGCACGCGCACGGCAAGAAGGTCGCGCTGGTCGGCCGGTCGATGGTGCGCAACATCGGCGTGGCCCGCGACCTCGGCATCCTGCACGTGCCACCCGGCCTGATCATCGACATGAAGGAGATCGACTCGGTCCCCGACGACCGCGTCGTGCTCATCTCGACCGGCTCGCAGGGCGAGCCGCTGTCGGCGCTGTCCCGGATGGCCAACCGGTCGCACCACCAGATCCGGATCGAGTCCGACGACACGGTGCTGCTGGCGTCCTCACTGATCCCCGGCAACGAGAACGCCGTGTACCGGGTCATCAACGGCCTGTCCCGGTGGGGGGCCCGGGTGGTGCACAAGGGCGTGGCGATGGTGCACGTGTCCGGGCACGCCTCGGCCGGCGAGCTGCTGTACATCCTCAACGCGACCCAGCCCAGCAACGTCCTGCCGGTGCACGGCGAGTGGCGGCACCTGCGGGCGATGGCGGCGCTCGCCCGCGCCACCGGCGTGCCCGACCAGCGGATCGTGCTCGCCGAGGACGGCGTCGTCGTCGACCTCGTCGACGGCAAGGCCGAGATCGTCGGCGCGGTCGAGTGCGGCTACGTGTTCGTCGACGGGCTCGAGGTCGGCGATGTCGGGGAGTCGACGCTCAAGGACCGTCGGATCCTCGGTGACGAGGGCTTCATCTCCATCACGCTCGCCGTCGACAGCGTCACCGGCAAGATCGCCGGCGGGCCGGAGATCGCGGCGCGCGGGTTCAGCGACGACCGCGCGGCGTTCGACCCGGTCCGCGAGCTGATCGAGGCCGAGCTCGACCGGCAGGCCGCCGAGGGCGTCGCCGACTCCCACCAGGTGGCGCAGGCGGTGCGGCGCGTCGTCGGCCGCTGGGTCAGCGACACCTACCGCCGCCGCCCGATGATCATCCCGGTGGTCGTCGAGGTCTGAGGCCGGTCAGTCCTGGTCCTGCGGCTCGGCCATGCCGCGGTGCACCTTCGCCTTGACCGCGTCGGGCGTGACCTTGCCGGCCGCCTCCATGAGCTTGGTGGTCAGTCCCGCCGCGACCACCCGGCGGTCGCCCTTTCTGAGCGCGTCGTAGCCCTGCTTCGCGACGTCGGCGGCGTCGTCCTTGCTGCTCTGCCCGACCCGGGTGTCGGTGAGGTCG
>DATLGD010000099.1:0-35222 GCA_035540755.1 Mycobacteriales bacterium
CCCCGCGACGACGCGCGCGTCCCCTCGCTGGCCGGCGTGCTGGCCGGTGCGGCCTGGCACGAGCGGGAGGCGGCCGAGATGCTCGGCATCGACTTCCCGGGACACCCCGGCCTCGAGCCGCTGCTGCTGCCCACCGGGTTCGCCGGCCACCCGCTGCGCAAGGAGTTCGTGCTGGCGCGCCGCGACCCCGCCGCCTGGCCGGGGGCGGTCGAGCCGGGCACCGCGACGCCGAACCCGCGCCGCCTGCCGCCGGGCGCGCCGGGACGGCGGCGGTGACCGCCGCCGGCGGCGGTCCCGCGGCGGCGGGCGACCTGCCGCCGCGCAGCCGCGGCGTCATCGCGCTGCTCGAGGAGAACTGCACCGTGTGCATGCTGTGCGCGCGCGAGTGCCCCGACTGGTGCATCGTCATCGAGTCGCACGAGGAGCCGCTGCCGCCGGCCGGGCCGCGCGGGCGGCCGCGCAGCCGCAACGTCCTCGACCGGTTCGACATCGACTTCTCGCTGTGCCTGTACTGCGGGATCTGCGTCGAGGTCTGCCCGTTCGACGCGCTGTTCTGGTCACCCGAGCACTCCTACGCCGGGGACGGCCCGACGGCGCTGGTGCACGAGCGCGAGCAGCTGCGCGACTGGATGGCCTCGGTGCCGCCGCCCCCGGCCGAGGACCCCGCCGGAGCGCCGCCCGACTGACGTTGCGTCAGAGCCCCGGAGCGGCGCTGGGCGAGCGGCTTCTGACGTCCGTGGGGGAACGCCGCCCGCGGCGTCGACGTTGGTCGGAGCAGGCGACGACGGAAGGAGGAGGCCAGGTGCACGGGCACGGCAACGGGTTGAAGACGGCGGTCCTGCTGGGCGCGCTGTCGGCGCTGATCCTGTTCTTCGGGCAGGCGCTGGGAGGCTCGTCCGGGCTGGGAATCGCGCTGTTCGTGGCGTTCGGCGTGAACGGCTACGCCTACTTCTACAGCGACACGCTGGCGCTGAAGAGCATGCGCGCCTACCCGGTCAGCCAGGTTCAGCACCCACGCCTCTACGCCACCGTCGCCGAGCTGGCGCAGACCATGCGGATGCCGATGCCGCGGGTCTACATCAGCCCGACGGCCGCGCCGAACGCCTTCGCGACAGGGCGCAACCCGCAGAACGCGGCGGTGTGCGTCACCGAGGGCATCCTCGAGCTGCTCGACGAGCGTGAGCTGCGCGGCGTCCTCGGCCACGAGCTGGCGCACGTCGGCAACCGCGACATCCTCATCAGCTCGGTGGCCGCCGCCCTCGCCACGGTCATCACGTTCCTCGCCTACATGGCGCAGTTCGCGATGATCTTCGGCGGGCGCGACCGCGAGAGCGGCAACCTGCTCTCCAGCCTGCTGCTCATCGTGCTCGGGCCGGTCGCCGCCGGCGTCATCCAGATGGCGGTCAGCCGGCAGCGCGAGTACGCCGCCGACGCCACCGGTGCGCAGGTCACCGGCGACCCGCTCGCGCTCGCCAGCGCCCTGCGCAAGCTCGAGCGCGGCACGGCTGCGAGGCCGCTCGTCGAGGACGCCTCCCTGGCGCCGACGTCGTCGCTGATGATCGCCAACCCGTTCCGGGGCGGCGGCATGGGCAAGCTGTTCAGCACCCACCCGCCGATGGCCGAGCGGATCGCGCGGCTCGAGGCCCTGGCCGGCTACCGCCGGTAGGCAGGCGCGGGCCGCGCCCGCGGTGGCCGCCCGACCGAGGCCGCCGCGCCCGGCCGCGGTGATCTCTGACGGCGAGCGCGCGCTCAGCGGGGGCGCCGCGGCGTCAGAGATCGGCGGGGAGTGCCGCCCCGCCGCCGCCATCAGCGGTAGTTGGTGAACTGCAGGGCGAAGTCGAAGTCCTTGCCCTTGAGCAGCGCGATGACCGCCTGCAGGTCGTCCTTCTTCTTGGCCGTCACCCGCAGCTGGTCGTCCTGGATCTGCGGCTTCACGCCCTTGGGGCCCTCGTCGCGGATGACCTTCGCCACCTTCTTGGCGTTGTCCGACGAGATGCCCTCGCTGACCGTGCACACCAGGCGGAACTCCTTGCCCGACGGCATCGGCTCGCCCGCCTCGAGCGTCTTGAGGGAGATCTGCCGCTTGATCAGCTTCTCCTTGAAGACGTCGAGCAGCGCCTTGACCCGCTCCTCGGCGTTGGCCTTCAGCACGATCGTCTCGCCGGACCAGGCGATGTCGGCCCCGGTGCCCTTGAAGTCGTAGCGCTGCGACGCCTCCTTGGCGGTCTGGTTCAGCGCGTTGTCGACCTCCTGGCGGTCGACCTTGCTGACGATGTCGAAGGACGGGTCGGCCACGTGCAGCTCCTTGCTAAAGTCTCCCGCGCACCAGGCGGGTTGCCCGAGCGGTCAAAGGGAGCAGACTGTAAATCTGTCGGCACAGCCTACGAAGGTTCGAACCCTTCACCCGCCACACCTCGACGGGCGCCCGCTCAGACCCTGAGCGCGGCGCCCGTCGGCGTACCGGGGGGTGAGGTCCTCGCGGGGCCGGCCGGCGCGCAGGACGTGTAGTCTCTCCCTCGCTCTCCGCCCCCTTAGCTCAGTCGGCAGAGCGTCTCCATGGTAAGGAGAAGGTCTACGGTTCGATTCCGTAAGGGGGCTCTGAAGTCCTCCACCGGGCAGTCCCTCGGACCGCCCGGAGGGGTTCCGGCGGTGTAGCTCAGCCTGGTAGAGCAAGCGGCTCATAATCGCTGTGTCACCGGTTCAAGTCCGGTCACCGCTACGACGACCCCGGTGCCCCAGCGGCGCCGGGGCGCCCGCGCGCAGTCCGGTAGCCTGGGATGCGCCGGGCCCCGCACGGCACGCGACATCCCGCCAGTACGGCACCCAGCACGGCAGCAGGCACGACCCACCGACCACGAGAGCAGGCACCTCCGCATGGCCGCCACCGACGTCCGCCCGAAGATCACGATGGCCTGCCAGGTGTGCAAGAACCGGAACTACATCACCCGCAAGAACCGGCGGAACGATCCCGACCGCCTGGACCTGAAGAAGTTCTGCCCCACCTGCCGGGCGCACACCGACCACCGCGAGACGCGCTAGTCCCCAGCAGCACCGTCGAGGCCGGCTCCCGAGCAGGGGGCCGGCCTGCGTGCTGTCCGGGCCGACCGAGGCCAGGATGCAGCCGTGGACGACGCCGCTCGCACGACCGCCCGGGTCGAGGCGGGCCTGCTCGAGCCCGGCGACGACGACCGGCTCACCGGTCGTGACCGGCCGCGGCGGTCGGGTCGTGAAGCTGCTGGGCGACGCAGTGATGTGGGTGTCTCTCCAGGAGGGGGCGCTGGCCGGCACCGCTCCCGGCGTCGTGGCTGCCGCGGCCAGCCGCGGGCTGACGGCGCGCGCGGGCCTGGCGCTCGCCGGCCAGGGCTTCGAGGTCGACGGCGACCTGCCCCCGCTGCAGGTGCGCGGCGTCGACGGCCCGGTGGCGGTGGCCCGGGTGCGCTCGGCACCGCCTCGGCTGGGATAGGTTCGCCCTGGGAGTGAACGGTCGTTCACCCACGGCCGGAGGAGCCCCGAGCGCATGCCGCTGAACCACGAGTACATCGGGCGGGAGTACCCCGCCTCCGCGACCTACGAGGTGGGTCGCGAGCACATCCGCCGCTTCGCCGACGCGATCGGCGACCCCAACCCCGTCTACACCGACCCGGAGGCGGCGAGGGCGCTCGGGCACCCCGACGTCCTGGCGCCGCCCACGTTCCTCACGGTGCTGAACTTCCGGTTCGCGCTCGAGGGCCCGATCGTCGACCCCGGCCTCGGCCTCGACTACTCCCGGGTGGTGCACGGGGAGCAGCGCTTCGACCACCACCGGCCCGTGCGCGCCGGCGACGTCCTGTCGGTCGTCTCCCGCATCGAGGACATCAAGGACGCCGGCCGCAACGAGCTGATCTCGATGGCTGCAGAGGTCACCGACGCCGACGGCGCGCCGGTCGCCACGATCCGCAGCACCATCGTCAGCCGCGGCACCGCGGCGCGGAAGGACGCCTGATGCCCCGCTACGACGACGTCGAGGTCGGCACCGAGCTGCCGGCGCAGGCGTTCCCGATCACCCGGCTCGACCTCGTCCGGTACTGCGGGGCCAGCGGCGACTTCAACATCATCCACTGGAACGAGCGGGTGGCGAAGGCGGTCGGCCTGCCCGACGTCATCGCGCACGGGATGTACACGATGGCGGTGGCCGGGCGCGTCGTCACCGACTGGGTCGGCGACGCCGGGGCCGTCGAGTCCTACGGCGTCCGCTTCAGCCGCCCGGTGGTGGTCCCGGACGACGACGCCGGAGCCCTCCTCACGGTCACCGGCACGGTGGAGGACAAGCTCGACGGCGGCCGGGTCAGCGTCGCACTGACCGCGCACGTCGGTGAGGACAAGGTGCTCAGCCGGGCCCGGGCGGTCGTCCGGCTGGGCTGACCTGGGGCTCGTGCCCACCGCCCCGCGCGGGTCAGCGCCGCCACCGCTCCTTTTCGACAGGTGCACCCGCTCTGGCGGGTCGCTGCGCAGGTGCGCGACAGTGGCCCTCCGCCACCGGCCGAGAGGGAGGCATGACCGTCACCGACCCGCGTGAGGACGGCCGCACCGCCCGGTCGCGCCGCACCCGCACCGCCGTCGTCGACGCGCTGCTGGCACTGCAGGAGGAGGGCAACCTCGCCCCGACGGCCCAGCAGGTGGCGGCCCGCGCAGGGGTGGCCCTGCGCACGGTCTTCGGCCACTTCTCCGACATGGAGACGCTCTGGGCCGAGGCGGGCCAGCGCGAGCTCGCGGCGCTCGTCGAGCTGGCCGACGACATCCCCGCCGACCTGCCACTGGCCGAGCGCCTGGAGCGCTTCGCCGCCTCCCGCGCGAGGGTGCTCGAGAAGCTCCTGCCGGTCATGCGGGCCGTCCGGCTGCGCGAGCCGTCGTCCCCCGCGCTCGCGGCCAACCGGGTGCTGTTCATCGCCGCGGGCGACGACGAGGTGCGTCGCGTCTTCGCCGCCGAGCTGCACGGTCGCGACGAGGATCGTGCCCGCCGGCTGCTGGACGCCGTCTTCGTCGTGGCCGGCGGGCCGACCTGGGAGGTGCTGCGGCACGATCGCGGTCTCGACGCCGACGCCGCCCTCGCCCACGTGCGGCGCAGCCTGACCGCCCTGCTCGACCCCCGCAGCTACCTGGAGGACCCCCTGTGAGACCGCGTGCGGAGCAAGCGGAGGTGGTGCGGTGAGCGCGACGCTGGGCCGGCGCGCCGAAGAGGTGCTGGAGCGCCTCGGCGGCGAGCACCGGAGCCTGTTCTTCGAGGGCACCTGGTGGACCGCGGCCGAGCTGTCCGGGCGCGCCCGCCGGGCCGCCCGCGGCTTCGCCGACCTCGGCGTGCGCCCCGGCGACCGTGTCGTGCTCTGCATGGCGAACGTCCCCGAGGTCGGCATCGCCTACGCCGCGCTGTGGCGCGCCGGCGCCGTCCCGACGCCGGTGCTGTTCCTGCTCAGCGAGGACGAGCTGCGGCACGTCGACGCCGACTCCGGCGCCGTCGCCTACGTCACGACGCCGGAGTTCCTGCCGAAGGTGTCGGCGGTCGCGGCCGGCAAGCCGGTCGTCGTCGTCGGGGGAGCGCCCGAGGGCACCGTGCCCTGGGAGCAGCTCGAGGGCGGCGAGGAGCTCGCGCTCGTCGATCGGCGCACCGACGACCTCGCCGCGCTCCTCTACACCGGCGGCACCACCGGGCGCAGCAAGGGCGTCGCGCTCTCCCACGCCAACCTGGACGCCGCCGGGGCGGCCGGGTACGCCGCCGGCCACGTCCCCGGGCGCACCCGCGGGCTGCTGCCCCTTCCGCTCGCGCACGTCTACGGGCTGATGGTCTCGGTCACCGGGCTGCACGCCGTCGAGCCGGCGCAGAGCGTGCTTCTGCGCTGGTTCGACCCGGCCGGCTTCGTGGCCCTCGTCGAGGAGCACCGGGTGCAGCAGAGCGCGCTGGTGCCGTCCATGATCGGGATGCTGCTCGGCCAGCCGCTCGAGGACTCCGACCTGTCCTGCCTCGAGCGGGTGAGCAGCGGCGGCGCCCCGCTGGCCCCCGAGCTCGCGCTCGAGCTGGAGCGGCGGCTGCCCGGGCTGCAGGTCAAGGAGGGCTACGGCTGCACCGAGACCAGCGCGCTCATCTCGGCCCAGCCGGTCGACGACCGCCGGCTCGGGTCCGTCGGCAAGCCGGTCACCGGCGTCGAGGTGCGCATCGAGGGGCCGGACGGCGAGGTCCTGCCCGCCGGTCAGGACGGCGAGATCTGCGTGCGGGGACCGGTCGTCATGCAGGGCTACTGGAACAGCCCCGAGGCCACGGCCGAGGTCGTGCGCGACGGCTGGTTCCACACCGGCGACGTCGGCCACCTCGACGAGCAGGGGTGGCTGTTCGTCGTCGACCGGCTCAAGGACCTCATCATCCGCAACGGCTTCAACGTCTACCCGCGTGACGTCGAGGACGCGCTGCTCGCCCACCCCGAGGTCGTCGCCGCGGCGGTCGTGGGCCGACCGGACCCGAGGGTCGGCGAGGAGGTCGTCGCTTTCGTGCAGCTGGCTCCCGGCTCGGCGCTCACCGACGACGACGTGCGCGCCTACGCCAGGGAGCACCTGTCCGCGGCGAAGTACCCGCGCGAGGTGCGCGTCGTCGACGGCATCCCGCTCACCAGCGTCCTCAAGACCGACCGCAAGGCGCTGCGCGCGCAGGTGCGCGCCGGCAGCTGACCCAGGCGCCCGGCGGCCGGCACGGCAGGATGGCCCCGTGCCAGCTCCCTACGTCTACCGCCCTCCCGCCACGCCGGTCAGCACCGAGCCGAAGCCGACATCGGCCTCCCGCACGTCGCTCGCGCGGATCATGACGCTGCACGACACGAACCTGCACGGCAACGTGCACGGCGGCGTCATCCTGCACCTGGTCGACGAGCTCGGCGGGGCGGTGGCCGCCCGGCACAGCGGCGGCCGGGCGGTGACGGCGTCGATGGACGAGTTCCAGTTCCTCGTCCCGGTCAACGTGGGCGACCTCGTCCGGGCCTCGGCGCAGGTCAACTGGGCCGGTCGCACCTCGGTCGAGGTCGGGGTGCGGGTGGAGGCCGAGCGCTGGGACGAGGCCGGCCAGGAGCCGCGGCACGTCGCGAGCGCCTACCTGGTCTACGTCGGGCTGGACGAGAACGGGGCGCCGCGGCAGGTGCCGCCGGTGGTGCCCGAGACGCCCGAGGAGCGGCGGCGGATGCGCGAGGCCGAGATCCGGCGCGCGGCGCGCTTGTCGCGCCGGGAGGAGATCCTGCGGCTGCGGGCCGTCAAGGACGACGACCAGCACGACGGCTGAGCAGCTCGGCTCAGCTCGCTGCCGCCCCCAGCATCGCGGCGGCCGGCGCGACGTCGAGCCGCACCGGGGCGCCCGGCGGGAAGCGCCCGGCCTCCTCGGTGGCGGTGTCGACGAGCACCGCGGCGGCGCCGTCCCCGTCGAGCCGCACGGTGATGCGGGTGAGCGCGCCGAGGAAGCTGTGGGTGACCACGGTGCCGGGCAGGCCGTCTCCGTCGGCCGACAGCCGCAGCTCCGCGGGCCGCACGAGCACCCGCGCCGTCGAGCCGTCCGGCTGCCCGGCCACGACGTCGGCGTGCAGCCGACCGCCGCCGGGCAGCGCGACCGCCGCCCCCTGCACCGTGCCGGTGAAGGCGTTGGTGACCCCGACGAACTCGGCGACGAACGGCGTCGCCGGGTCCTGGTAGACCCGCGCCGGGCTGTCGAGCTGCTCGAGGCGGCCCTGGGACATCACGCCGACCCGGTCGGAGATCGCGAGCGCCTCCTCCTGGTCGTGCGTGACGAACAGGGTGGTGATGTGCAGCTCGCCCTGGATGCGCCGGATCTCGTCGCGCAGCTGCACCCGGACCTTGGCGTCGAGCGCCGACAGCGGCTCGTCGAGCAGCAGGACCTTCGGCTCGATGGCGAGCGCCCGGGCCAGCGCCACGCGCTGCTGCTGGCCGCCCGACATCATGTGCGGGTACTTGGCCGCCTGCGCGCTGAGCCCGACGAGGTCGAGCATGTCGCCCGCGCGCCGGCGTCGGTCGGCCGTGCCGACGCCCCGCAGCCGCAGGCCGAACGCGACGTTGTCCAGCGCCGTCATGTTGGGGAACAGGCTGTAGGCCTGGAAGACCATGCCCATGTCGCGCCGGTTCGCCGGGACGGCGGTGATGTCCTTGCCGCTGACGACGACCTGGCCGGCGTCGGCGGTCTCGAGCCCGGCGAGGATGCGCAGCGCCGTCGTCTTGCCGCACCCGGACGGTCCGAGCAGCGACACGAACTCGCCGGACTCCACCTCGAGGGTCAGGCCGTCGAGCGCCGGCACGCCGGCGTAGGAGCGGTGCAGGTCGACCAGCGCGACGTCGGAGGCGGTGCGGTCGGCGTTCACGGGGCGGCTCCGGTGTCGGGGCCCACCGGCAGCACGACCTTCGCCGACCGCCGGCGTCCGGCCAGCAGCGAGAAGACCAGCAGCAGCACG
Organism: Mycobacteriales bacterium; assembly: GCA_035540755.1. Lineage (GTDB taxonomy): Bacteria > Actinomycetota > Actinomycetes > Mycobacteriales > SCTD01 > DATLGD01. The sequence goes on from DATLGD010000099.1 coordinate 8,469, forward strand.
AAGGCGAACACCAGCGCGGCGAGCGAGACGGCGATGGACAGCGCGGCGTCGCGCTTGCCGATGAGGTTGATGCTCACCTGCAGGGTCTCGAAGTTCAGCAGGGACGCCAGGGTGAACTCCCCGAGGACGAGCGCCATGGACAGCAGCGACGCGGACAGGACGGCGGCGCGCACGTTGGGGAGCACGACGCGGAGCAGCACGGTGAGCCAGGAGGCCCCGAGGCTGCGGGCGGCCTCGGACAGCGTGTGCAGGTCCATCGCGGTGAGGCCGGCCTCGAGCGCCCGGAACGCGTACGGCAGCACCAGCACGATGTAGACGAACGTCAGCGTGAGCGCGGAGTTGCCGAGGAAGTAGGTCACCCACGAGTACAGCGGTGCGATGCCGACGACCAGCACGATCGCCGGGATGAGCAGCGGAAGCAGGCACAGGAACTCGACCAGCCGCCGCGCCCGCGGCAGGCGCAGGTGCACCCACGTCATGGTCGGCACGAGCAGCAGCAGCATGCCGAGCGCGGTGAGCACGGCCAGCTGCACCGACGCCCAGATCGCCCGCAGCAGCGCCGGGTCGTCGGCGATGGCGCGCCAGGCCACGAGGTTGCGGGTGTCGCCGGGGCCGCGGGTGGAGAACTCGAGCATGGCCAGCAGCGGCAGCGCGAAGAACGCGCCGAGGAGCCCCAGCACCAGGTAGCGGAAGGCGGTGGTGCGGGCCGCCCGCGAGCGCACGCTCACCGCAGCCACCGCGAGGTGCGGCGCTGCAGCAGGGCGTACAGCATCATCACGACGGTCACGACCACGACCATGCCGAGCCCGAGCGCCTTGCCCACGTTCTGCTGGCCGAGGACGACCTCGCTGGTCTGCAGGGCACGGATCTGCAGCGGGACGATCGGGCTGCCCTGGGAGATGAGCGCCGCGGCGGTGGCGTAGGCGGAGAAGGCGTTGGCGAACAGCAGGAGCATCGAGCCGAGGAACGCCGGTGCGAGCAGCGGCCCGCCGACGTGCCGCCAGTAGTCCCACGAGGAGCCGCCGAGGCTCTCCGCGGCCTCGCGCCACTGGGTCTTCAGCCCGTCGAGCGCAGGCAGGAAGACCAGCACCATGAGCGGGATCTGGAAGTAGGTGTAGACGAGCACCAGCCCCGACAGCTCGAAGATCCACGCGCCGCCGGCGAAGATGTCGAGCCCGCGGTCGCGCAGCCACACGGTGACCAGCCCCTCGAAGCCCACGGTGGCGAGGAACGCGAAGGCCAGCGTGACGCCGCCGAACTGCGCGAGGACGCCGGACGCCGACGTCACGACGCGGCGGAGCGCGCCGTCGGGCCGGCCCTGGACGACCGCCCAGGCCAGCAGCGCCCCGAAGACCGCACCGAGCACGGCGGTGATCGCCGAGAGCCGGATGCTCCGGACGAAGCCGTCGAGGAACGGGCTCCCGACGATGGCCCGCACGTTCTCGAGCGTGAGGCCGCCGTCGGCGTCGACGAACGCGCCGCCGACGACGACCAGTGTCGGGTAGAGCAGGAACAGGCCGACGAAGACGAGGAACGGCAGCACGCCGACGTGGTCGAGCGCACGCCTCCGACTGCCGGTCGTCACCTGCGGACGCTCCTAGGCGACCGCCTGCGCCCAGTTGGCCGAGAGGTACTCCTTGGCCGTCTCCTCCTGCTCCTCGGTGAGGAACACGGCGTCGTCGGCGCTCGCCTCGGGAAGCTTGCCGAACGCCTCCTGGTCGATGGTGCCGGCCTCGGCCATGGCGTCGGCGCGCACGGGGCGGCCGTAGCCCTTCAGCCAGATGTTCTGGCCCTCGTCGGAGTAGAGGAACTCCTGCCACAGGCGCGCGGCCGCCGGGTTCGGGGCGTCCTTGTTGATGGCCTGCACGTAGTAGGAGCCGACGACCGCGTCGCCCGGCACGAAGACCTGCCAGTCGACGTTCGTGCCTTCGTTGGCGTCGGTCTGCGCGGCGTTGGTGTAGTCCCAGTCGATGACGACGGGCGTCTGACCGGAGGCGATGGTGGCCGGCGTCGGGTCGACCGGCAGGAAGTTGCCGGCCTCCTTGAGCCGGCGGAAGAACTCGACGCCGGGCTCGACGTCGTCCGGCGACCCGCCGTTGCCGAGCGCGGCCATGACCACGCCGGTGAAGGCGGCGCCGGCCTGCGTCGGGTCGCCGTTCAGCGCCACGGCGCCGCGGTACTCGGGCTCGAGGAGGTCCTGCACGCTCGTGGGCGCCGGCACCTTGCTCGCGTCGTAGCCGATCGACATGTAGCCGCCGTAGTCGCTGACGTAGCGCCCGTCGGCGTCCTTGAGCTCGTCGTCGATGTCGTCCCAGGTCTGCACCTTGTAGGGAGCGAACAGGTCGGTGTTGGCCCTCGCCACGGTCGGGCCGAGGTCGAAGACGTCGGGGGCCCGGTCGGTGCCGCGCAGCTGGTTGGCGGCGTTGATCTCGTCCTGGCTGGACGCGTCCGGCTGCGCCGAGTTGACCGTGATGCCGTACTTCTCCTGGAAGGTCTCGATCATCTCGCCGTAGTTCGTCCAGTCCGGCGGCAGGGCGATGACGTTGAGCTGGCCCTCGGCCTGCGCGGCCTCGACGAGCCCCTCCATGCCGCCGAAGTCGTCGACGGACGTGGCGCCGGCGGCCTGGTTCCCCTCGCCGTTCGAGGCACCCTGGTCGCGCTCGGGGGCGTTGCCGCAGCCGGCGGCGAAGGCCAGCAGGGCAGCGGCGGTGACGCCCGCGGCAGCGCGGCGCGCCAGGCGGCGGTGGGCTAACGGCTTCACAGGATCTCCTCGCAAGGGTCCGACCGGACGAGCGGAACCTACTGCACCGCAGGAACGACGGGCCTGCGTCGGACCGGCTCGTGACCGAATGGTCGTCTAGCGTTCATCTGTGTCGTCGGACGCCGGACCGCCTCAGGCGGTGCTCGACCTGGCCGCCGCCCGCGCCGCCGCGCGCAGGGACAAGGACTACGCCGCGAGCGATCGGCTCCGCGACGAGATCACCGCCGCCGGCTGGCTCGTGCGCGACACCCCCGAGGGCTGGGCCCTGGCGCCGCGACCGCCCTACGAGGTGCTGCCGAGCGTGCGCGACCTGCCCGATCGCAGCGCCGACTCCGAGGCCCGCCGCTGCACCGTCGCCCTGCTCGTCGAGGGCTGGCCGGACGACGTGCGCACCTGCGTCGAGGCGCTCGTGCGGCACGCGCCGGCCGACGTCGTGGTGGTGCTGCTCGAGAACGGCGAGACCGGCGCCGGCGCCGTGGTGCACGCGCTGGCGCAGGAGCACCCGGGGCGGGTGGAGGAGCTGCACGTCGAGCGCTCGGCCGGCTGGGGCGAGGCCCGCCAGGCGCTGCTGCGCGCCGACGTCGCCGCGGTGCACGTGCTCATGGACGTCAGCACGGTGCTGGAGGGCGACGCCCTCACCCCGCTGCTCGAGGCGCTCGCCGACGACCGCGTCGTCGGCGCCGGCTGGAAGGGCGCCGACGTCGAGGACGGGTGGACGTCGTTCGCGGACGCCGGGCCGGGCGAGGTCGAGGCGCTGCTCGGCTACCTGTTCGCCGTCCGCCGCCGCGCCGCGCTGGCGGTGCCGCTGCCGGCCAAGGCGCGGTTCTACCGCAATGCCGACCTCGAGTGGTCCTACCTGCTGCGGGAGGCGGGTGCGGGCCGGCTGGTCGTGCCGGCGGCGGATCTGCCGGTGCGTCAGGACCGCCACCGCGGCTACTCCGACAGCGATCCCTCGGTGCGCGAGAAGGAGAGCCGCAGGACCTACGACCGCTTCCTGCAGCGCTTCCGCGGTCGCGAGGACCTGCGGCTGCACCGCTGACCGCGCGCTGTCGCCGGGCGGCGACTACTTGCACCCCTAGCGCAACTACATCTCGTCCTGCCGTACCGTCGTCTGGGACATCAACAGCACCCTCGTGCTGTGGATGTCTCGTCTCAGCCCCCGGACGACGAGGACCTGCCGCGTGACCCGCACGCTCGAGCCGACCCTGCAGGGGGCGGCTGCCACCGCCCCCGCGCCCGGCCCGCTGCCGGCGCACGTGCGCGTCGCCGTCGTCGGGAGCGGGTTCGCCGGCATCGGCACGGCGGTGCGCCTGCTCCAGGAGGGCGTGGAGGACTTCGTCGTGCTCGAGCGGGCGAGCAGCCTGGGCGGCACCTGGCGCGACAACACCTATCCGGGGTGCGCCTGCGACGTCCCGAGCCACCTCTACTCCTTCTCCTTCGCACCCAACCCCCGCTGGTCGCGTGCGTTCAGCCCGCAGCCGGAGATCCGCGCCTACCTGGAGGACGTCGCCGCGCGGTTCGGCGTCCTGCCGCACCTGCACTGCGGCACCGACCTGCTCGCCGGCACCTGGGACGACGACGCGCTGCTGTGGCGCCTGACGACCAGCCGCGGCGACCTCACCGCTGACATCGTGGTCAGCGGCTGCGGCGGGCTGGTCGAGCCGGCCTACCCGGACGTGCCGGGGGTGGGCAGCTTCGCCGGCCCGGCCTTCCACTCGGCCCGATGGGACCACGACGTCGACCTCACCGGTCAGCGGGTCGCCGTCGTCGGCACCGGCGCCTCGGCGATCCAGTTCGTGCCGGCGATCGCGCCGCAGGTCGCGCACCTGACCGTCTTCCAGCGGACGCCGCCGTGGATCGTCCCGCGCCTGGACCGCGCCTACACCGAGCCCGAGAAGGCGCTCTGGTCGCGGGTGCCGGCGCTCCTGCACGCCTCCCGCGCCGCGAAGTACTGGTTCCGCGAGCTGCAGCTGCTGGCCTTCACCGACGACGGGCGGCTGCGCTCTGCGGCGCAGCGCGAGGCCCGCAGGCACCTCGCGCGGCAGGTGCCCGACCCCGAGCTGCGGGCCCGGCTCTCCCCGGACTACGCCATGGGCTGCAAGCGGGTGCTGATCAGCAACGACTACTACCCGGCGCTCGTGCAGGACCACGTCGAGGTCGTCGACTGCGGCGTGCGGGAGGTGACGCCGCGCGGCGTCGTCGACGCCTCCGGCCGCGAGCACGAGATCGACGTCGTGATCTACGGCACCGGCTTCCGGGTGATGGACATCCCGGTCGCCCGGTGCCTCACCGGGCGCGAGGGGCGCACGCTCGGACAGGAGTGGTCCGACGGCGGCGCCCAGGCCCACCGCGGGACGACCGTGGCCGGCTTCCCGAACCTGTTCCTGCTGCTCGGCCCCAACACCGCGCTCGGGCACAGCTCCGTCGTGTTCATGATCGAGGCGCAGATCAGCTACGTCCTGGAGGCCCTGCGCGCGCTCGACCGGCACGGCGTGCGCGCGCTCGAGGTCCGCCGGCCGGCGCAGGACGCCTACAACGCGGCCCTGCAGGCCCAGCTGGACGACACGGTGTGGAACACCGGCGGCTGCCGCTCCTGGTACCGCGACGAGAACGGCCGCAACTTCACCCTGTGGCCAACGCACACCTTCACCTTCCAGCGGCAGACCCGGCGCTTCGACGCCGAGGCCTACGAGCTCCGCACCGCCGCCCGCAGCACCGCCCCCTGACACACCCGTCCCGGAAATCAACAGCACCCTGGTGCTGTTGATTCGCGAAGGAGGAGACCTGCATGCGCCGCAGCGCCGCCCGCCGCTCGACCCCGCGCCCGTACCACCGGGCCGCCGCCCTCACGGGCGCCGCCCTCGTGACCGCGGCGGCGACCGCCGTCGTCCGTCGCCGGAGCCGCGGAGGCGTCCGCAACCCGGCCGCCGAGCCGGCCCGGTCCCGGCCGGCGCCGGTCCGTGGCCACGAGCGCACCGTGACCACCGAGGACGGCGTCGACCTGCACGTCGAGGAGCACGGGCCGGCCGGCGACGACGCCGCCGCGGTGCTGGTGCTCGCGCACGGCTACACGCAGGCCTCCCGGCTGTGGAACGGCACGGTGCGCGACCTGCTGGCCGCCCGGCCCGACCTGCGGGTGGTCGTCTACGACCACCGCGGCCACGGCCGGTCCGGACGGGCCACGCAGGACAGCGCCACCCTCGAGCAGCTCGGCCGCGACCTCGCCGTCGTCGTCGAGGCGGTGTCGGGCGACCTGCCGGTGCTGCTCGGCGGACACTCGATGGGCGGCATGACGATCATGGCGCTGGCCGAGGCCCGCCCCGACCTGCTCGCCGACCGGGTCGCCGGCGTCGCCTTCGTCGGGACCTCCGCCGGTGAGCTCGCCGCGGTGGGCTGGGGCCTGCCGCGACCCCTCGTGCCAGTGTTCAAGAAGCTCCTGCCGCGGGCGAACGAGCTGGCCTGGAAGGCCGAGCAGAAGGGCCGCGCGCGCACGCAGATCGCCTGGTTCGAGGCCTTCGTGAACTTCTCGGCCGGCGCCGACCCGGCCGACGTGCAGGACGTGCTCGAGGTCCAGAAGCAGTGCTCGGCCGAGACGATGCACTTCTTCCTGGCGACCTTCGCGGGCCACGACCGGCTCGAGGCGCTGGCGACGATCGGCGACGTGCCGGTGCTCGTCGTCGTCGGCGAGGACGACCGGCTCTGCCCGGTCGCGCACAGCCGCCGGCTCGCCGAGGCGCTGCCGGGCGCCGAGCTCGTCGTCTTCCCCGGTGCCGGGCACATGGTCCACCTCGAGCGGCGGCCGGAGGTGAGCCGGCACCTGGCCCGGCTCGTCGACCGGGCGCTGGCGGCGCGGCGGACGACCGGCGCCGCCTACCCGGCGGCCGGCTGAACCGAGGGCCGGGTCAGCCCGCCTCGGCCAGCAGGTCGGCCATCCTGGACACGCCCTTGACGAGGTCGTCGTCGCCGAGGGCGTACGACAGCCGGAAGTAGCCGGGGGTGCCGAACGCCTCGCCGGGCACGACGGCGACGCCGGCCTCCTCGAGCACCAGCTCGGCCAGCTCGACCGACGTCGACGGCGTCCGGCCGCGCAGCTGCTTGCCGAGCACGCCCTTGACCGACGGGTAGCAGTAGAAGGCGCCGTGCGGCTCCGGGCAGGTCACGCCCGGGATCTCGTTCAGCATCCGGACCATCGTCTGCCGCCGCCGGTCGAAGGCCGCGCGCATCTCCGCCACGGCCGACAGGTCGCCGCGCACCGCCTCGAGCGCCGCGACCTGCGAGACGTTCGCGACGTTGCTGGTGGCGTGCGACTGCAGGTTGGTGGCCGCCTTCACGACGTCGGCCGGCCCGATCAGCCACCCGACCCGCCAGCCGGTCATCGCGTAGGTCTTCGCCACGCCGTTGACGACGACGCACGTGCCGGCCAGCTCCGGCACCGCGACCGGCATCGACACGTGCCGGGCGTCGCCGTAGACCAGGTGCTCGTAGATCTCGTCGGCGACCACCCAGACGCCGTGCTCGAGCGCCCAGCGGCCGATCGCCTCGACCTCCTCCGGGCTGGCCACCGCGCCGGTCGGGTTCGACGGCGAGCACCACAGCAGCACCTTCGTGCGCTCGGTGCGGGCCGCCTCGAGCTGCTCGACCGTGACCCGGTAGCCCTGCTCCTCGGTGGTGACGACGTCGACCGGGACGCCGCCGGCGAGCCGGATCGACTCCGGGTAGGTGGTCCAGTACGGCGCCGGCAGCAGCACCTCGTCGCCCGGGTCGAGCAGGGTCGCGAACGCCTCGTACACCGCCTGCTTGCCGCCGTTGGTGACCAGGACCTGCGCCGGCGCCACCTCGAGCCCGCTGTCGCGGCGGGTCTTGTCGGCGATGGCCGCCTTGAGCTCGGGCAGGCCGCCGGCGGGGGTGTAGCGGTGCCAGCGGGGGTCGGCGCACGCCCGCTCCGCGGCACGGACCACGTACTCCGGCGTCGGGAAGTCGGGCTCGCCGGCGCCAAAGCCGACGACGTCCTCGCCGGCGGCCTTCTTGGCCTTGGCCTTGGCGTCGACGGCGAGGGTGGCCGACTCGGCGATCCCGCCGACTCGGGCGGACACGCGGGCAGGGGGAGTGCTCATGCGGCCAGTGTCCCAGCCACGACCCGGGCCGCGCCCGCCGCCCGGCCGAGGGGGCGTCCGTCCGGGGTCGGCCCGCGGTTCGCCGTCCGGTGGCCCCGGCACGTACACTCGACGCCTCGGGGGCCGGAGCCTCTGCTCCGGCGCGCGCCCGGGCGGGGGTCGCAGCCCCCGGAGGGGTGTAGCTCAGTTGGCCAGAGCGCCGGTCTCCAAAACCGGATGTCGCAGGTTCGACTCCTGTCACCCCTGCAGGACGGCAGGGCACCGGCCCGGAGCGCTGCCGCCGGCAGGACGCACACCAGCACGCACGCACGGCAGACGGACGGGCGCAGCCGCCGGCACACCGGTCCGGCACACCAGACAGAGACGGGGACGCATGAGTGACAGCGCGGGGGCCGCGACCGGCCTCGGCTCTGCGGACGACCGCGACCCCGACCGCTCGGGGAGCACGCGGGTCAAGGGCGAGCGCCAGGGCAACCCGGTCAGCCGCCTGTTCCGCCGCATTCTCACCTTCTACCGGCAGGTGGTGGCCGAGCTCCGCAAGGTGATCTGGCCGACCCGCCGCGAGCTGGTCACCTACACCGCGGTGGTGCTGGTCTTCGTGCTGTTCATGGTGGCGGTGGTCAGCCTGTACGACTTCGGCGCCAGCCAGGGCGTCCTCCGGGTGTTCGGAGACGGCTAGCCCGTCCGCCGCCCCGCTCCGCCCGCCGCCGACCGACCCCGCCAGCACACCCCCGACGAGAAGGACGTGTCCGTGTCCGAGTACAGCCCGAACGACGACTCCGCCGCCGGCGCGCCGTCGTCCGAGCAGGGCGAGGCCGTGTACGGCGGCGGGGGAGCCGGCGAGCCCGGCAGCCCCGCTCCGGGACGCGACCCCGGCGACGACCTGGCCGACCCCGCGCAGGACCTCGCCGACGTCGCCGACGCACCCGCCGGTGTCGCCGACGAGCTGGCCGGGCTGGACACGGGCACGGGACCTGCCGACGACCGGTCCACCGTGACCTCCACCGAGGCCGGGACGCAGGCCGCCGACCTCGACGAGCTCGGTGCCGGCGGCGTCGACGACGCCCCGAGCGGCTACCTCGACGACGCCGCGCCCGAGGGCGTCGCCCCCGCGTCCGTCGACGCCGAGCGCGACGCCGCGGCCGACGCCGTCGGGCTGCCGGCCGCCGCGGCCGACCAGGCGGACGAGGACCTCGACCCGGCGGAGGCGCTGAAGCGCACGCTGTCCGGGCTGCCCGGCGACTGGTACGTGATCCACTCCTACGCCGGTTACGAGAACAAGGTGAAGGCCAACCTCGAGAGCCGGATCAGCTCGCTCAACGTCGAGGACTACATCTTCCAGATCGAGGTGCCCACCGAGGAGGTCACCGAGGTCAAGGGCGGCAAGCGCCAGCAGGTCACCCGCAAGAAGCTGCCCGGGTACCTGTTCGTCCGGATGGACCTCACCGACGAGTCGTGGTCGGCGGTGCGCAACACCCCCGGCGTCACCGGCTTCGTCGGCCACACCTCGAAGCCCTCGCCGCTGACCATCGACGAGGTCGTCAAGCAGCTCGCACCGCCGCGGCAGAAGGCCGTCGTCGCGACCAAGAGCGTCGACTTCGAGGTCGGCGAGTCGATCACCGTCACCGACGGCCCGTTCGCCACGCTCCCGGCGACCATCAACGAGGTCAACCTCGACAGCCAGAAGCTCAAGGTGCTGGTGTCCATCTTCGGCCGCGAGACGCCGGTCGAGCTGTCGTTCAACCAGGTCCAGAAGCTCTAGTCCACCCACCCCTGCTCAGGAAACGACAACCATGCCTCCCAAGAAGAAGCTCGCCGGCGTCATCAAGCTGCAGATCAAGGCCGGCGCCGCGACGCCCGCCCCGCCGGTCGGCCCGGCGCTGGGCCAGCACGGCGTCAACATCATGGAGTTCTGCAAGCAGTACAACGCCGCCACCGAGGCTCAGCGCGGTGACATCGTGCCGGTGGAGATCAGCGTCTTCGAGGACCGCTCCTTCACCTTCATCACCAAGACGCCGCCGGCGGCCCGCATGATCCTCAAGGCCGCCGGCCTCGAGAAGGGCTCCTCGACGCCGCACACGGTCAAGGCCGGCTCGATCACCCGCGCGCAGGCGCAGGAGATCGCGCAGACCAAGATGCAGGACCTCAACGCCAACGACCTCGACGCCGCCACGAAGATCATCGAGGGCACCGCCCGCCAGATGGGCATCACCGTCAAGGACTGACCTGACCCCCGCTGCGTCCGCGTCCTGGCACACCAGGCCCGCGGGCGCGGTCGGACGCACCGCCGTACCAGCACGGCACGACAGCACGCCCGTGGGAGGGCGCGGACGGTCCGCGCCCGCACGCACCACGACCGCCGGCCCGCCCGGCAGGACAGGAACCCGCAGATGAAGCGCAGCAAGGCCTACCGCGCCGCAGCCGAGAAGGTCGACGCCGACAAGCTCCACACCCCGGTCGAGGCGGTGCGGCTCGCCAAGGAGACCTCGGTCACCAAGTACGACGCCACCGTCGAGGTCGCCATGCGCCTCGGCGTCGACCCGCGCAAGGCCGACCAGATGGTCCGCGGGACGGTCAACCTCCCGCACGGCACCGGCAAGACCGCCCGTGTGATCGTCTTCGCCGCGGGCGAGAAGGCCGCCGAGGCCGAGGCCGCCGGTGCCGACGTGGTGGGCGCCGACGACCTCATCGAGCGCATCCAGGGCGGCTTCCTCGACTTCGATGCCGCCGTCGCGACGCCCGACCAGATGGGCAAGGTCGGCAAGGTGGCCCGCATCCTCGGCCCCCGCGGCCTGATGCCGAACCCGAAGACCGGCACGGTCACCAACGACGTCACCAAGGCCGTCAGCGACATCAAGGGCGGCAAGGTCAACTTCCGGGTGGACAAGGCCGCGAACCTGCACCTGGTCATCGGCAAGGCGTCCTTCGACGAGAAGAAGCTGGTCGAGAACTACGCCGCGGCGCTCGACGAGGTCAGCCGCGCCAAGCCGGCCACCAGCAAGGGCAAGTACCTGCGCAAGATCGTCGTCGCGACGACGATGGGTCCCGGCATCCAGGTCGACCCGGGCCGCACGCGCAACCTCGCCGACGACGACGCCTGACCCGCGACACCCCGCACCTCCCGAGAGCCCGGCCGAGCGGCCGGGCTCTCGGCGTCTCGCCCCCGCCCACGCGGAGCCCTCCCGACGGCTTCGGGACGCCGCGAAACCGTGGGGAGCCCTGCTGGCGGTCAGGGGGCGGCGCCGTCGGGAGCCCTCCCGACGGCTTCGGGACGCCGCGAGACCGTGGGGAGCCCTCCTGGCGGACGCTGGGCCGGCTCGTCGACGGCCGGCCCGGAGCCCTGCTAGTCTGGTCCGCAGCCCAAGACCGCCGGTCGCTGTCCGCTCCCCGAGCAGGCAGCCGAAGGCCCCGCCTCGTGCGGGCGGCCCGCGCAGGTGACACGGACAGACCCGGCTCCGGCCGGGAGCCTCTGACGCCCCGTGCGCATCTGCGCCGGGGCGTTCGTCGTTCCGGAGCCGTCGCCGCCCAGGCGACCGGTCCGACCCCCGACAGGAGGCGCATGACCGCCGACACCGTCGCCAGCCCGACGTCGACGGACCAGGCGCGCGAGCACAAGCGCGCCACCGTCCGGCCCGACAAGGCCGAGGCCGTCGCCCAGCTCGCCGAGGCCTTCCGCACGGCGTCCGCCGCCGTGCTCACCGAGTACCGCGGCCTGTCCGTCAAGCAGATCACCGAGCTGCGCGTCGCCCTCGGCGGCGAGACCTCGTACTCGGTGGTCAAGAACTCGCTGACCAGCATCGCTGCGAAGGACGCCGACCTCGAGGGGCTCGACGACCTGCTCACCGGCCCGACCGCTGTCGCATTCGTCGGCGGCGACCCGGTCGAGGCCGCCAAGGCCATCCGCGACTTCGCCAAGGCCAACCCCGTGCTCGTCGTCAAGGGCGGCGTCATGGACGGCAAGGCGCTGTCGGCCGACGAGGTGCGCAAGCTGGCCGACCTCGAGTCGCGCGAGGTGCTGCTCGGCAAGCTGGCGGGCGCCATGCTCGCGAGCCTCAGCCAGGCCGTGTACCTGCTCAACGCGCCGCTGGCGCAGGCGGCCCGCCTCGCCGGCGCGCTGCAGCAGAAGGCCACCGAGGACCCGTCGGTCATCGGCGGCGCGGGCACGCCCGCCGAGACGGTCGAGGACCGGGTCGAGGCGGCCGTCACCGCCGAGGCCGAGGCCCCGTCCGCCGAGGCGGTCGACGAGCCCGCAGCCGACGCCCCGGTCGCCGAGGCGCCGGACAGCGAGACCAGCACCAGCACCGACAGCCAGACCCCCGCGTAAGACCGGCTCCGGCCGACCCTCCCACCCCGCCGCGAGCCGGCACCCCCGGACGCACCGATCGAAAGGACGCCACCATGGCGAAGCTCAGCACCGACGAGCTCCTGAACGCCTTCAAGGAGATGACGCTGATCGAGCTCAGCGAGTTCGTGAAGCAGTTCGAGGAGACCTTCGGCGTCACCGCCGCCGCGCCCGTCGCCGTCGCCGCCGCGCCGGCAGCCGGTGGCGCTGCCGGCGGCGACGACGCTGCCGTCGAGCAGGACGAGTTCGACGTCGTCCTCGAGGCTGCCGGCGACAAGAAGATCCAGGTCATCAAGGAGGTGCGCGGCCTCACGAGCCTCGGCCTCAAGGAGGCCAAGGACCTCGTCGACGGCGCCCCGAAGCCGATCCTCGAGAAGGTCAACAAGGAGGCCGCCGACAAGGCCAAGGCCGCCCTCGAGGGCGCCGGCGCCACGGTCACCGTCAAGTAGCACCCAGCCCGGGCCGACCAGGCCCGGCAGGCACGGCCCGGAAGGGGCGGTGCGCCCTCGGCCGAGGGCGCACCGCCCCTTCCGGCTCTTCCGGACGAGCCGGCACGTACCGGGCCGTCGCCGGACGATGTGCGGGTCGGGCTGCTCAGGTCGGTCGGTTTCCGCTCGGCAGACCGGGTAGCGCCGCGCTCGGTGTGGCATCGCCCACCCAGACGATGCGCATTCGTTGCTCCGGTGGACGAAGCGCCCACGCAGGGGTGGACGTATGCTCTGGGCTACCTGTGAGTACGGTCACGCGCAAGCGTGTCGTGCCGGCGCTCGCGCCGTGCACGGGGAGTCGGAGCTCAACCCAGCGCTCCGGCCCGTGACGAGGTGTGGAGGAGCTGCGCTGTGGGTGTGGAGATCAAGGTCGAGCACCTGACGAAGCGCTTCGGGAGCACCACCATCTGGGAGGACGTCAGCCTCACCCTCCCGGCCGGCGAGATCAGCGTGATGCTCGGCCCCTCGGGCACCGGCAAGTCGGTGTTCCTCAAGTGCCTGATCGGGCTCCTCAAGCCCGAGAACGGCTCGATCGTCATCAACGGCACCGACATCACCAAGGTGCGCGAGAAGGAGCTCTACGAGGTCCGCAAGCTGTTCGGCGTGCTCTTCCAGGACGGCGCGCTGTTCGGCTCCCAGAACCTCTACGACAACATCGCCTTCCCGCTGCGCGAGCACACCAGGAAGTCCGAGCGCGAGATCCGCGACATCGTCATGGAGAAGCTCGACCTGACCGGCCTGACAGGCGCGGAGGGCAAGCTGCCCGGCGAGATCTCCGGCGGCATGCGCAAGCGCGCAGGCCTGGCCCGTGCCCTGGTGCTCGACCCGGAGATCCTGCTGTTCGACGAGCCCGACTCCGGTCTCGACCCGGTGCGCACCGCCTACCTCAACCAGCTCATCGTCGACCTCAACGCGCAGATCGAGGCGACCTTCCTCATCGTCACGCACGACATCGACACCGCGCGCACCGTCCCGGACAACATCGGCCTGCTGTACCGCCGGCACCTGGCGATGTTCGGGCCGCGGGAGATGCTGCTGTCGAGCAACGAGCCGGTGGTCCGGCAGTTCCTCAACGCCCAGCGGCAGGGCCCGATCGGCATGGCCGAGGAGAAGGACGCCGCCGAGCTGGCCGCCGAGGCCGAGGGCGGCCAGGACCTCCCGCCCATCCCGCCGATCCCGCTGCAGCTGTTCACCAGCGACGGCCAGATGCGCAACACCCAGCGCCCCCCCGGCGAGTGGCTGCGCGAGCACGGCGTCGTCCCGCCGGCCGGCTCGTTCGCCGGGCACGACATCGAGGTGCCCACCGGCGGCGGCGGTCGGACCGGCTGGAACGGCACGACACCGCCGGAGCCCGTCAGCGGGCAGGTGCGCACCGCCAGCACGGCCGACACGCCCGCCGGTCCCGGCGGAGCCGGCGGTGGTGGCGCGCTCCCGTCGGCCACCTACGGCAACGACCACCTGGTCGACGACGAGTCCCTGCGCGGCGGCAGGGGCGGCTCGGGCGACGACGACGGCGACTCGCGCCCCGCGTCGCGCCAGGGCGGCTCCGGCGAGCAGCCCGCCCGCCCGCTGCGCTCACGCGTCCCCGCCGGCGGCGACGTCGACGGCGACCCGGCCACCTCCGTGCTGGTCGTGGACGCGCCGGCCGAGCAGGAGAAGGCCGCGCGCGGCAACGGCCGTCCGGGGTCACGCCGGGTGGCGGACGGCGCCCGGACCGCCCGACCGAAGAAGTCGACGTCCGGCGACGGCGCCGGCAAGGCCGGCAGCCGTCGGCGCGGAGACGGCTGATGGCCGTCGGGGTCAGCACGGCCACCGCCCCGGTCAGGGGGGCCGGCGAGTTCTTCGCGTTCGCGCTCGACGTCCTGCGCAGCCTGTTCAAGCGCCCGTTCCAGACCGCGGAGTTCATCCAGCAGGCCTGGTTCGTCACCAGCGTCACGCTGCTGCCCACGGCGCTGGTGTCGATCCCGTTCGGGGCGGTGCTCGCCCTGCAGGTCGGCAACCTCACCAAGCAGATCGGCGCGCAGAGCTTCACCGGCGCCGTCGCCGTGCTCGGCATCGTGCGCGAGGCGAGCCCGATCGTCACGGCGCTGCTCATCGCCGGTGCCGGCGGGTCGGCCATCTGCGCCGACCTCGGCAGCCGCAAGATCCGCGACGAGCTCGACGCGATGGAGGTCCTCGGCGTCAGCCCGATCCAGCGCCTGGTCGTGCCGCGCGTGCTCGCGTGCATGCTGGTGGCGTTCTTCCTCAACGGCCTGGTCTCGGTCGTCGGCGTCACCGGCGGCTACTTCTTCAACGTGATCCTGCAGGGCGGCACCCCGGGCGCCTACCTGGCGTCCTTCACCGCGCTGGCCCAGCTGCCCGACCTGTACGTCAGCCAGATCAAGGCGTTGATCTTCGGCGTCATCGCGGCGCTCGTCGCGTCCTACAAGGCGCTGAACGCCAAGGGCGGCCCGAAGGGGGTGGGCGACGCCGTCAACCAGAGCGTCGTCATCACCTTCATGCTGCTGTTCCTGACCAACTTCATCATCACGGCGATCTACTTCCAGGTCGTCCCGCAGAAGGGCGGCTGACGTGGCGATCGGCAGTTCGCTCCCGCCCCGCCTCCAGAAGCCGGCCCGGGCCGTCAAGGCGGTCGCCGACAGGCCGCTCGGCGCGCTCGACGACCTGGGCGCGCAGCTGTCGTTCTACGCGCGCTCGATCGGCTGGACCTACCGCGTCCTGCTCCGCTACAAGAAGGAGGTCCTCCGCCTGCTGGCCGAGGTCAGCCTCGGCAGCGGTGCGCTGGCGGTCATCGGCGGCACCGTCGGCGTCATCGCCTTCCTGACCTTCTTCGTCGGCACGAACGTCGGCCTGCAGGGCTACGCGGCGCTCAACCAGCTCGGTGTCGCCAACTTCACCGCGTTCATCGCCGCGTACTTCAACACCCGCGAGATCGCCCCGCTGGTCACCGGGTTGGCGCTCTCGGCGACCATCGGAGCCGGCTTCACCGCGCAGCTCGGCGCCATGCGGGTGAGCGAGGAGGTCGACGCGCTCGAGGTCATGGGCATCCCGTCGCTGCCGTTCCTGGTCACCACGCGCATGATCGCCGGCTTCATCGCCGTCATCCCGCTCTACGTGATCGGGCTGCTGTCGTCCTACTTCGCCTCGCGGGTCATCACCACCGGCTTCTACGGGCAGTCGACGGGCACCTACGACCAGTACTTCAACCAGTACCTGCCACCTGAAGACGTGCTCTGGTCGTTCTTCAAGGTGATGGTCTTCGCGGTGATCATCATCCTCATCCACTGCTACTACGGCTACTACGCCAGCGGTGGTCCGGCCGGCGTGGGCGTGGCCGTCGGCCGCGCCGTCCGGCTGGCGATCGTCGCGATCAACGTCGTCGACTTCTTCCTCTCGCTGGCCATCTGGGGCGCCACCACGACCGTGCGGATAGCCGGCTGATGTCCGCCAACCGACCCACCGGGGGCTTCGGCCTGGTGAAGCAGCGGCTGGCGGGCGTCGCCTTCCTCGCCGTCCTCGCCATGCTCGTCGCCCTGTCGATCGGCTTCTACAACAAGGTCTTCACCCCGGTCGTCATGGTGACGCTCGAGGCCGACCGCGCCGGCAACCAGCTGACACCGCCGGCCGACGTCAAGGTCAACGGCGTCATCGTCGGCGAGGCCCGCAGCGTCGAGTCCGGCACCGACGGCGCGGTGATCACCCTGGCGCTGCAGCCCGACGCCGCCGAGCGCCTGCCGGAGAACGTCAGCGCCCGGCTGCTGCCGAAGACCCTGTTCGGCGAGAAGTTCGTCGACCTGGTGCTGCCGGAACAGCCCGCCGAGCAGTCGCTGGCCGCCGGGTCGGTCATCCCCCAGGACCGCAGTGAGACCGGCCGCGAGACCGAGGAGGCGTTGAACAACCTGCTGCCGCTGCTGCAGACGCTCAACCCGGAGGCGGTCAGCACCACGCTGAACGCCGTGTCCACAGCGCTGCGCGGACGCGGCGACCGGATCGGCAGCAACTTCACGCTCGCGGGGGAGTACTTCGAGCAGTTCAACCCCGAGCTCGGCCGCTTCCAGGAGAACATCCGGGGAACGGCCGACTTCGCCGACACCCTCACCGCCGCGACACCCGACATCCTGTCCCTGCTCGACGACCTGTCGGCCATCAACCGCAACCTGGTGCGTGACGAGGCGGCCATCGACCGCGTGCTGCGCGACACCGCGGCGGTCAGCGGCACCCTCGAGGACTTCGTGGCCGAGAACGAGCAGCGCTTCATCGCCCTGGCGGCCGAAGGACGCGGCCCGCTGGAGCTGTTCGCCACCTACTCGCCGGAGTTCCCGTGCCTGGCGGAAGGGCTCGTCGAGTCGGACGCCTTCATCGGCGACTCCTTCGGCATCTTGCAGCCCGGTCTGCACATCACGCTCGAGTTCACCCAGGACCAGGGCGGCTACCAGCCCAACGAGGACGAGCCGGCCTACCTCTCCACCCGCGGCCCCGACTGCTTCGGCCTGCCGCGGCCCCCCGTTCCCGACCCCGGCTTCGACTTCGCCGACGGCGCCCAGCGTGCCGACGAGGAGCCCGCTGGGCGTCAGCGCACGTACAGTACGGAACAGAACGACCCGGACTCGCCGTTCGCGCCGGCAGCCTTCTCCGGCGCAGCCCACGACCGTCGGGTGATCAACGCCGTCGTGGCTCCCGTGCTCGGCATCGACGCCGACCGGGTGCCCGACGTCGCTCATCTGCTGTTCGGACCGGTCGCCCGCGGCACCACCGTGGGGCTGTCGACCGGGCCCACCCCCAGGAGCGCCTCGTGAAGACCTCCGCCGCCCTCGTCAAGCTGGTCGTCTTCATGGTCGTGACGTCGTTCCTGACGTTCACCCTGGCTGCGACCATCGGCAACCTGTCCTTCGGCGGCAGCACCAAGTACTCCGCCGTCTTCAGCGACGCCACCGGGCTGCTGCCGGGCAACGACATCCGCATCGCCGGTGTGCGCGTCGGCTCGGTCGACGGCATCGAGCTGGAGGGCAACAACCTGGCCCGGGTCGACTTCTCGCTCGACGAGGGCCGAGAGATCCCGGAGAGCGCGATCGCCCGGCTCCGCTTCCGCAACCTCGTCGGCGAGCGCTACATCGCCATCACCGAGGGGCCGGGCTCGGCACGGCCGCTGCAGGCCGGTGCCACCCTGCCGCTGGCCCAGACCCGCAACGCCCTCGACCTGACGGTGCTGTTCAACGGCTTCCGCCCGCTGTTCGTGGCGCTGGAGCCCGAGACGGTCAACCAGGCCGCCTTCGAGATCGTGCAGACGCTGCAGGGCGAGGGCGGCACGGTGGAGAGCCTGGTGGCGCGCACGGCGTCGCTCACCAGCACGCTGGCCGATCGCGACGCCGTCATCGGCCGGGTGATCGACAACCTGACGCTGGTCCTCGCGACCCTCGACGACCGCGGCAGCCAGCTGTCCGACCTCATCGTGCAGCTGCGGCGGCTGTCGGCCGGCTTCGCCGAGGACCGCGAGGCGATCGGCGCCTCGCTCGACGGCATCAGCGACCTCACCTCGGCGACCGCACAGCTGCTCGTCGACATCCGCGAGCCGCTGCGCGACGACATCCGCGAGCTCGGTGAGCTGGCCGGCACCCTCAACGAGCACAGCGAGGAGGTCGACGGCGTGCTGCAGCGGCTGCCCGGCAAGCTCAACCGGATCGTCGGGACAGCCACCTACGGCTCCTGGTTCAACTTCTACCTCTGCGGATCCAAGGGGCAGGTCACGATCGACGGCGTCGGGGTCGACCTCGGCCCGCTCACCGACCAGGCCGGCAACTTCGAGCTGGTCAACCCGACCGACCGCTGCCGTTTCGAGGACGCCCGATGATCCCGTTCCGCGAGCGCAACAAGACGGTCATCGGCGCTGTCGGCATCGTGACGATCGCCGCGGTGCTGGCCGGCTCCTTCAGCCTCGACGCGCTGCTCGGCGGCGACGAGTACAAGGCCGAGTTCAGCGAGGCCGCCGGCCTCCGGCCGAACGACGAGGTGCGCGTGGCCGGCGTCAAGGTCGGCAAGGTGCTCTCGGTCGAGCTGGACGGCCCGAAGGTCCTCGTGGAGTTCCGCGTCAAGGACGCCCGCCTCGGTCCGCAGACCCGGGCCGACATCCGGATCAAGACCCTCCTCGGCCGCAAGCTGCTCAGCCTCACGCCCGAGGGCGACGGCGAGCTCGAGCCGGGCTCGACCATCCCACTGGCTCAGACCACAGCGCCGTTCGACATCACCGAGGCCTTCCGCGGACTCGCCGACACCGCCGAGGGCATCGACGGCGACCAGCTGGCCGAGTCCTTCACCGTGCTGGCCGACGCCTTCCGCGACACCCCGGACGAGGTGCGGGCCTCGCTCGAGGGCCTCGGTCGGCTGTCGAACACCATCGCCTCGCGTGACGCGCAGCTGCGCGAGCTGCTGCAGCGCTCTCGCGGCGTCACGGAGGTGCTCGCCGAGCGCGACCAGGACCTCGTGGCCTTCATGGCCGACAGCAGCCTGGTGCTGCAGGAGCTGCGCGCACGACGCGAGGCCATCAGCCGCCTGCTCGACACCACCGTCCAGCTGTCCGAGCAGCTGATCGCCCTGGTGCGCGAGAACCGGGCGCAGCTCGGGCCGGCGCTCGCCGAGCTCGAGGAGGTCGTCGCGCTGCTGCGGCGCAACCAGGACAACCTCGACGCGAGCATCGAGCGCATGGCGCCGTTCGTGCGGGTGTTCGCCAACAACCTCGGCAACGGGCGCTGGTTCGACACCATGGTCGAGAACCTGGACCGCTCGCCGCTCGAGCTGACCGCCGGCTGCTTCGGCGGGGGCCAGCAGGTCCGCACCGAGGCCGAGGGCTGCCCCGGTGAACAGGTGAACGAGCCGCAGGACCCGAGGAGGAACCCGTGACCCGCACTGGTTCGCCCGCCCGCCGCGCGGTGGGTCTGGTCGTGGCCCTCGCGGCTCTGGCCGCCACCGCCGGCTGCGGCGCCTTCGGCAGCGACACCAAGACGCTGACGGCGCGCTTCGACCGCGCCGTCGGCGTCTACGAGGCCAGCGACGTGCGCATCCTCGGCGTCCGGATCGGCCAGGTGACGGCGATCGAGCCCGAGGGCGACGCCGTCCGGGTCGAGATGGAGTACGACGCCCAGTACGACATCCCCGCCGACGCGCAGGCCCTCGTCGTCGCGCCGTCGATCGTCAGCGACCGGTACGTGCAGCTGACCCCGGCCTACACCGGGGGTCCGGTGCTGGCCTCCGGCAGCACCCTGGACGTCGACCGCACCGACGTCCCGCTCGAGCTCGACGAGATCTACAAGTCGCTCGACGACCTCAACCTGGCCCTCGGACCGCAGGGCGCCAACCGCGACGGCGCGCTCTCGGACCTCATCGCCGTCAGCGCCGACAACCTCGAGGGCAACGGCGAGCTGCTCGGCACCACGCTCGAGGACTTCTCCCAGTTCGTCGAGACCCTGTCGGACTCGCGCGACGACCTGTTCGGCACCGTCAACAACCTGCAGCAGTTCACCTCGACGATCGCCGGCAGCGACGCGACGGTCCGGGCGTTCAACCGCGACCTCGCCCTCGTCGCCGACCAGCTGGCCGGCGAGCGCGAGGACCTCGCGCGCGCGGTGCAGCAGCTCGGCATCGCCCTCGGCGACGTGGCCGTCTTCGTCCGCGAGAACCGCGAGAGCCTGAGCACCAACGTGGCCGAGCTGGCCGAGGTCACCCGCGTCCTGGTGGACCAGAAGGTGGCCCTCGAGGAGTTCCTCGACACCGCCCCCGGCGCCCTGTCGAACCTGCAGCTGGCCTACAACCCCTCCAGCGGCACGCTGGACACCCGCGACAACGGGATCTCCGAGACGGAGAACGATCTCGAGGGCGGGACGCCGCTGCCGGTGCTCTGCTCGCTGCTCCGGGCTCAGCCGTCGGTCCCCCTGCCGGGTGAGTTCACCGACGTGCTGGGCGAGCTCGCGCGGCGGTGCCAGGACTTCGCGGAGGGCGGCGGCGGACAGCCCGGGGCGCCCGGTGGCGCGCCGCCGTTCCCCTCCCCGTTCCCGGGCAGCCAGAGCGCCGCGTCGGCACCGGCCACGCCCGCACCGACCGACCTGTCGCTCGCCGGCCTGCTGATGGGGACACGATGACCGCCCGCCCGCGCGCCCGCCGCGTCCTCACCACCGCCGTCGCCGGCGGCACCAGCGCCGTCCTGCTGGCCGGCTGCGGCTTCGACGGCGCGCGCAGCATCCCGCTGCCGGGCGGCGAGGGCGCCGGCGCCGACGCCTACCGCGTCACCGTCGAGTTCGAGGACGTCCTCGACCTCGTGCCGCAGTCTGCCGTCAAGGTCGACGACGTGACCGTGGGCAGCGTGGACTCCATCGAGCTCGACGGCTACACCGCCCGCGTCGTCACGCGGATCAACCCCGACGTCGAGATCCCGGCGAACGCGACGGCCAGCCTGCGCCAGACCAGCCTGCTGGGGGAGAAGTTCGTCAGCTTCGACCGCCCGCCGACCGGTCAGGAGCGCGGCCGGCTGCGAGGCGGCGAGACCATCGGCCTCGACCGGACGCAGCGCAGTGCGGAGATCGAGGAGGTGCTCTCGGCGTTCTCGCTGTTCCTCAACGGCGGCAGCATCGAGCAGATCCAGGTCATCAACACCGAGCTGATCAACGCTCTCGAGGGCCGCGAGGACGACGTCAAGAACTTCCTGCAGCAGCTCGAGGTGTTCGTCGCCGGTCTGGACGACCAGAAGGGCGAGATCGTGCGGGCGCTCGACAGCCTCGACCGGCTGACGGCGCGCCTGGTCGACGAGCGGCAGGTGATCGCGACCGCGCTCGACGACATCCCGCCAGGGGTGGCGGTCCTCACCGGGCAGCGCGAGAACATCACCCGGATGCTCACTGCGCTCGACCAGCTCAGCGACGTGGCCGTTCGCACCATCGAGGCCTCGCGGGTGAACACCCGGGCGAGCCTCGAGGCGCTGCGCCCGATCCTGCAGCAGCTGAACGCCGCCGGCGCCGACTTCCCGAACTCGCTCGAGCTGCTGACCACCTACCCCTTCCCCCGCAGCATCGACCAGGGCATCAAGGGTGACTACGCCAACCTGTTCGTGACCCTGGACCTCGACGTGCGCCAGATCATCGACGCCGAGTGCGGCGGCACGCCGGCCGAGCCGCTCTGCAACGCGATCCCCGACCTCGGCGGGCAGGGCGAGGCGGCAGAGGAGCAGCCGGCCGAGCAGCAGCAGTCCCAGCAGCCGCCGCCGCCCCTCCTCCCGCCGGCCGTCCCCGGGGCGCCTGCCCTCCCGCTGCCGGTCGTGCCCGACCAGGTGGTGAAGGCGCCGCCGTCCAGCGGGCTGTCCGGGTTCTTCGACCGGATCAGGCCGAACGGGTCCAGCAACGGCGGCGGGATCCTCGGCCTGCTGATCGGAGGCCTGAAGTGATCACCCGGCAGACCTGGATGCAGCTGATCGCCTTCGCGGTCATCTCCGTCGTCGGCGTCACCTACACCGGCCTGACCTACGCCGGCCTCGACCGCTTCTTCGTCGACACCGGCTACCTCGTCTCCGCCGATTTCGAGGACTCCGGCGGCATCTTCGAAAACGCCGAGGTCACCTACCGCGGCGTGCCGGTGGGCACGGTCGAGGACATGTCGCTCATCGACGACGGCGTGCGCGTCACGATGCGCGTGCGTCCCGAGTTCGAGGTGCCGAACGACGCCCGCGCGCTCGTCGCGAACCGCTCCGCCGTCGGCGAGCAGTTCGTCGACCTGCAGCCGCAGCGCCAGGGCGGGCCGTTCTTCGAGGACGGCGACGTCATCCCGATGGAGCGCACCGACATCCCGATCTCGCCGACGCAGCTCGTGGTCAACCTCGACGACTTCGTCACGAGCATCGACACCCGCGACCTCGCGGTCGTCCTCGACGAGCTGGGCCTGGCGTTCGACGGCGCCGGCGACAGCCTGCAGCGCCTGGTGGACAGCGGTGACCTGCTCACCCAGGCGGCCATCGACAACCTGGAGCCCACCCGTCAGCTGTTGCGCGACGGCGAGATCGCGCTCAACACCCAGCGTGACGTCTCCGGGCAGTTCCGCAGCTTCAACCGCGACCTGGGGCTGCTGGCCGAGACGCTGCGCAGCAGCGACCCGGACTTCCGCCGCCTCTACGACACCGGGTCGCAGAGCGCCGCCGAGTTCACCGCCCTCATCGAGGAGAACCGGACGGCTCTCCCGCTGCTGTTCGACAACCTGATCACCTTCGCGCAGGTGCAGAACGTCCGCCTTCCCGCTTTGCGGCAGATCCTCGTCACCTACCCCAACGTCGTCGCCGGCGGCTACACCGTCGTCCCCGGCGACGGAACCTCCCACTTCGGCCTGGTCACCGAGACCGACCCGCCGGTCTGCACCCGCGGCTACGACACGCCCGAGCGCGATCCTGAGCGCGAGCGCGAGGAGCCCGGCACCGCACCCTCGACGCCGAACCTCGAGGCGTTCTGCGCCGAGGAGTCGCCGAGCCCGATCAGCGTGCGCGGCGCGCGCAACGTGCCCCGCCCGCTGGGCCTCCCGCCGTTCCCCGAGGACCGGCAGCGGGCCGGCGCAGGGTCGGCCGCCGGCGCGCCGGTGCGCGACCTCGACGAGGTGGCGCTGGCCGACTACGACCCGATCAGCGGTCGCGTCATCACCATGGAGGGTCAGCGCTTCACCCTGGGCAGCACCGCCGGCGCCTCGGACCGCTTCGGCAGCGACTCCTGGCGCTGGCTGCTGCTCAACCCCCTCGCCACGTGACGTCGCCGGACGACGAGAGGGCGCACGAGGGCGGACGGGACGAGCAGCAGCCGGACCTCGCCCCCGCGACCGGGCAGGGTCCGTCAGTCGCGGCGGGTCCGGTGCAGGGCGACTCCACGCACGAGCAGAGCGGCGGGCACGAGAGGCCGCCCGTCGTGCCCTCAGCCGGGGACCTGGAGGCCGAGGCGGCCGAGCCGCGCACCGACGGGGCGCCGTTCGACGGGACGGCCCCGACCGGAGCGGTCGCCGGGCCGGTCCTGACCGAGTCGGCCACCCAGGCAGACCCGCCGCCGCCTCCGCCGGCGGCCGGCACCGCCGCTGACCCGGCGAGTGGCTCCACGGCTGCCGAGGCCGCGTCCGACCCGACCGAGCCCGGCCCCGAGGCAGTCCCTCCCGCCTCCGAGGTCTCTCCCCGGTCGGGCGCAGCCCCTCTCGGCGAGGTGCCGGACGTCCCGAACACGGTCCTGCCGCCGCTCGCGGCGGCCGAGGACGAGCCGGAGCCGGCCCAGCCCGCCGGCCCGGTGTCGACCGGGGAGCCGGCCGGAGGCGATCCGGCTGCGGCGGAGACTCCCGGCGGGACCGCGTCGACCGACGACGAGCCCGCCGCGGCCGGCTCCGACGCCGCGCCGGGTGCCGAGGCCGCACCCGCGACCACCCTCGCCACCGCCGCGACGAGCTCTGCAGCCGTCGCCGCGACGAGCCCCGCAGCGGACGAGCCCGTCGCGGCCGGCACGCAGGCGGACGAGCCGGTGCGCGCGGAGCCGGGCGACGATCCCGCCTCCACCGACGAGCCGACCGCGACCGCAGCCGGTGCGTCGGGCCGGAGCCGCATCGTCGCCTACACGCTCGCCGGGACGATGGCGCTGCTCCTGGTGGCCGCCGTCGTGCTCGGGCTGCAGGTGCGCAGCGCTGCCCTCGACGACCGCGCTCGCGAGCAGGCGCTCACCGCGGCTCGGCAGGCGGCGCTCAACCTGACCTCCATCGACCAGGAGGACTTCGAGGGTGACGTCGCCCGGGTCCTCGACGGCGCCACCGGCGAGTTCCGGTCGGACTTCACCGCACGGGTCAGCGAGCTCGAGACGCTGCTCACCGAGAACGAGGTCGTGGCTGAGGGGCGGGTGCTCGAGGCCGCGATCGTGCGCTCCGACCGAACGACGGCCACCGCGCTCGTGGTGGTGGACAGCACCGTGCGCAACACCGCGGTGCCCGAGGGCCGGGTGAACAGCTACCGGATGAAGGTCGAGGTCGAGCGCGTGGGCGACTCCTGGCTGGCGTCGTCGCTGGAGTTCGTCGGATGAGCACCCCGAGCAGACCCGACGGTGCGCAGCCGCCCGCCGACCAGCCGAACCCGCCGGCAACACCCGATGAGCCCGCGCCGTCGACCTCTGAGCCCACGGCACCGCCCGAGCCGACTCCCGCCGAGCCGACTCCCGCCGAGCCGTCTCCCGCCGATGTCGCCGCCGACGCCCCCGTCGAGCAGCCCGCCGAGCAGCCCGTCGAGCAGCCCGTCGAGCAGCCCGCCGAGCAGCCCGTCGAGCAGCCCGGCGACCTCGCGGCCGCCAGCCCGGACCAGCCGACGGCCGCAGCTCCCGCCGGGTCCGGCGGGGGACTGCGCTCGCTGCTGCCCGTGCTCGCCCTGGCGCTGGTGACCGTCCTGCTGCTGCTCACCGGCTACCTCGGCTGGCAGGCCTGGCAGCAGTCGCGCACCGAGGCGGCGCGCGAGGACGCCCTCGAGGCGGCCCGCACCGCAGGGCGCGTCCTGTTCTCCTACGACCACGAGCAGCTCGACGAGGACTTCGAGGCCGGTCTGGCCGTGGCCACCGGGACCTTCCGCGAGCAGTACGAACGGACGACCCGCGACGTCGTGCGCCCCGTCGCCGAGCAGTACGACACCGTCGTCGCGGCCGACGTGGTGGAGGCGGGCGTGGTGTCGGCGCAGCCCGAACGCGTCGTCGCCGTCGTCTACATCAACCAGACGACGACCAGCACCCGCATCGAGGGCCCGAGGATCGACCAGAGCCGGGTGCGGATGTCGCTGCGCCTGGTGGACGGCGAGTGGCTGGTCGACGAGGTCCGGGCGCTGTGACCGAGCCCGCGACCACCGAGCAGGACCTGGAGTCCGAGCCGGCGCCCGCCCCCAGCCCGCCGGCCGGCGGCCGGCGGCGCCTGCCCGACCGCCCGCCCTGGTGGGCGCTCGTCGTCGTGGCGGCGCTGGCGGTCGTCGGGCTGGTCGCGAGCCTGTTCCTGCTGCTGGGCCGCCCGTCGGAGACCGAGCTGCGCGAGAGCGCGCTGCTCGCCGCCCGCTCGTACACGACCACCCTCACGACCTTCGACGCCCGCACCTTCGACGAGGACGTCGAGGCGGTGAAGCGGGTCGCGACAGAGGAGTTCTCGGCGGAGTACGACCAGACCGTCAGCACGCTGCGCGACCAGGTGCAGGCCGAGCAGGCCATCTCGGTCGGCACGGTGGTCGGCGCCGGCCTCGAGAGCCTCGAGGGCGACCGCGCCACCGTGCT
Source organism: Mycobacteriales bacterium (assembly GCA_035540755.1). Lineage (GTDB taxonomy): Bacteria > Actinomycetota > Actinomycetes > Mycobacteriales > SCTD01 > DATLGD01. The sequence continues at coordinate 34,454 of DATLGD010000099.1, forward strand.
CGTCGCGGTGAACCAGGAGCTGGTCACGGCCGGCCAGCAGCCCCGCACCGAGGCCAACCGGGTCCGGATGGTGCTGCTGCGCACCGGCGGCAACTGGCTCGTGCAGGACGTCGACCGGCTCTGAGCTCGAGGTCGGGTCGCGGAGGTTCCCCGCCGCCCGAATGGGCAGGACAGTGCCCCTGGACACAGGGGCCGGCAGCGGCTATTCTGCCTTGTTGCGCTGCCTCCCGTCAGATACCCGCCGGACCAGATGTCCGTCGCGGCAGGTCGGATGTGCGTGCGCTCGCCGAACCGGACACCATCCGCGAACCCCTCCGGCAGGACCTGGCCCCCGCTCGCAAGCCCCGAGGCTCCCGAGCGGGAGCGCAGCCCCCTGCCCCCGGAAGGACCCTCTCTTGGCCGCACCGTCTGCCTCCCAGCAGAGCACCACCAGCACCCGCGTCTCGTTCGCCAAGATCCGTGAACCCCTCGAGGTCCCGAACCTCCTCCACCTGCAGACCACGTCGTTCGACTGGCTGATCGGCAGCGACGCCTGGCAGGCGCGCGTGCAGGAGGCGGTCGACGCCGGCCGGGAGGACGTCCCCACGACGTCCGGCCTCGAGGAGATCTTCGAGGAGATCTCCCCGATCGAGGACTTCTCCGGCTCGATGTCGCTGAGCTTCCGCGACCACCGGTTCGAGCCGACCAAGTACTCCGTCGAGGAGTGCAAGGACAAGGACATGACCTACGCGGCTCCGCTGTTCGTCACGGCGGAGTTCACGAACAACAC
>DATLGD010000100.1:0-3856 GCA_035540755.1 Mycobacteriales bacterium
GGTGTCGCCGAGGTAGAGCAGGGGCTCGGCCGGCAGCTGGTCGAGCAGGGCCCTCGCGACGGTCAGCCCGCCGACACCGGAGTCGAAGACGCCGATCGGCGCGTCGCGTACGGCTCCCACGACCTCGAGGCTACGGGGCGGAACGGCCGCGCCCGGCCGGCACGGCTCAGCCGGCGTCGGCCCCGTCGTCGACGATGGTCGGGACGGTCATCAGCGAGGTGCGGGAGCGCGCCCTGGTACCGGGTGGAGCTCGCCGCGCTCACCCGGGTTCCTGCCGGGCCGCGCCGGCGAGTGCCGGGCGGGCGTTGCGCTCAGGCCCAGAGCTGGCCCTCGAGCGCGGCCTCCGCCTCCTCGATGGTGCCGGCGTAGGCACCGGTGGACAGGTACTTCCAGCCGGCGTCGCACACGACGAACGCGATGTCGGCGCGCTCGCCGTTCTTCACGCACTTCATCGCCTCGCCAAGAGCGGCGTGCAGGATCGCGCCGGTCGAGATGCCGGCGAAGATGCCCTCCTCCTCGACCAGCTGGCGGGTGCGCCGCACCGCCTCGCGGGGCCCGACGGAGAACCGCGAGGTGAGCACCGAGCCGTCGTAGAGCTCGGGCACGAAGCCCTCGTCGATGTTGCGCAGGCCGTAGACCAGCTCGCCGTACCGCGGCTCGGCGGCGATGACGCGCACCCCCGGCACGTTCTCGCGCAGGTACCGGCCGGTGCCCATCAGCGTCCCGGTGGTGCCGAGGCCGGCGACGAAGTGCGTGATCGAGGGCAGGTCCTCGAGGATCTCCGGCCCGGTGGTCTCGTAGTGCGCCAGCGCGTTCGCCGGGTTGCCGTACTGGTAGAGCATCACCCAGTCCGGGTTCTGCGCGGCCAGCTCCTTCGCGACGGCGACGGCCTGGTTCGAGCCGCCGGCGGCGGGCGAGGCGACGATCTCGGCCCCGTACATGGTGAGCAGCTGACGGCGCTCGGTCGAGGTGTTCTCGGGCATCACGCAGACCAGCCGGTAGCCCCTGAGCTTGCACACCATGGCGAGCGAGATGCCGGTGTTGCCGCTGGTCGGCTCGAGCACGGTGACGCCCGGCCGGAGCAGGCCCTCCTTCTCGGCCTGGGCGACCATGTACAGCGCCGCGCGGTCCTTCACCGACCCGGTGGGGTTGTCCTGCTCGAGCTTGGCCCACAGCCGCACGGGCCGGTCGCCGGTGGGGGCCGGCGACAGCCGCGGGAGCCCGACGAGCGGCGTGCGCCCGACGGAGTCCAGCAGCGAGTCGAAGCGCATGCGCTAGCGCGCGCCACCGGCGACGGCGGGCAGCACCGTCACGCTGTCGCCGTCGGAGAGCCGGGTCTCGAGGCTGCCCAGGAAGCGGACGTCCTCGTCGTTGACGTAGACGTTGACGAACCGGTGCAGGCCGCCGTCCGGGGTGATCAGGCGCTCCTTGAGCCCGCCGTGACGCGACTCGAGGTCGTCGAGCAGGGCGCTCAGGGTCCCGCCCTGGCCTTCCACGACCTTCTCGCCCCCGGTGTAGCTGCGCAGGATCGTCGGGATCCGGACCTCGATGGCCATGAGCGGGCGGTTCTCCTCAGGTCGGCGCCGGGCCTCGCGGGGCCGGCAGGATGTGGTTCGCGGTCGTCCCATCGTCCAACAGGGCGGCGGCGGGCGCTTGTTCCGGGGGTCGTGCAGGTCACGCGCTCAGTCGATGACGACGAGCTCCTCCTCGGCGACGACACCGTCGTCGATGCGGAACGAGCGCACCTCGACGTCGTCGGCGTCCCGGGTCGACACGAGCAGCCAGGAGGTGCCGGGGGTGTTCGCCGACCACCGCACGTCGGTGCGCGACGGGTAGGCCTCGGTGGCCGTGTGCGAGTGGTAGACGACGAGCAGGTCCTCGTCGGCGTCGTCGATCTCGCGCCAGACGCGCAGCTGCTCGGCGCTGTCGAAGGAGAACCCGGTCGGCGACCGCTCGGCGTTCTCCATCGGCACGACTCGGGTCGCCACGCCGTCCCGCCCGGCGATGACGCCGCAGCACTCGTCCGGGTGGTCGCGTCGGGCGTGGGCGACGACGGCGTCGACCATGGCGCGGGGCAGGGTCAGCACGCGGGCAGTCTAGGAAGTGCGGGGGTCGAGGCAGGACAGCAGCGACTCCTGCACCCAGCCGAGCCAGGAGTACACCTCCAGCGCCTGGGTGCGGGGGTCGTCGTCGTCCGACTCAGGCGGCTCCTCGAGCGTGTCCTCGTCCACCTCGAGCCGCACGCCGAGCACGAGGCGGACGTCGTTGAGGAAGCCGAGCCACGCGTCGGCCTGCGCGCGGTCGAGCATCAGCTCGCCGCCGCTCGCGACGCCCGCCAGGGTCTCGAGCACGGTGTCGGCGTGGGCGCGCTTGCCGGCCCGCAGGTCGGCCTCGGTGAAGCGGCGGAACTCCTGCGACGCCTCCTGCGCGGCCGTCGCCCGGTCGCCACCCGGCGCGACGTCGGCGGGGAAGGCGTCGTCGCGGTAGGCGTCCGGCAGCAGGCGCTGCAGCGCCGGGTCGTCGGGGCGGCGCGCCTCGCGGGACGACAGCCCGACCATCGCCTCCAGCGGGTCGACCTGGCCCTCCCGGGGCTGGTCGTCGGTGATCAGCCGGATCAGGTCGGCGGCGGCCGAGGCGAGCACCGACACCTCGACCGGGGCGAGCTCGGTGCGGAGGGCGCCGGAGCGCGTGCGGGAGAAGCGCACGTCAGTCCTGCTGCAGCGTGGCCCACAGGCCCCGCGCGTGCAGCCGTGCGACGTCGTGCTCCATCTGCTCCCTCGTCCCGTTGCTCACGACGGCCTTGCCCTCGTGGTGCACGGCCAGCATGAGCTCGTGCGCCTTCGCCCGGCTGTAGCCGAACAGCTCCATCAGCACGTGCGTCACGTAGCTCATCAGGTTGACCGGGTCGTTCCAGACGATCGTCACCCACGGACGGTCGGGGTCGACGACGTCCTCGGTCTCGGGCCGGTCGAGCTGCGCCGGCGCCGTCATGCCGGCCCGCTCACGACTCGCGCAGCTCCCGCTTCAGGACCTTGCCCGTGCTGTTGCGCGGCAGCTCGTCGACGATGCGCACCTCCCGGGGCACCGCGAACCTCGCCAGCTTGTCCTTCACCAGCGCCTGCAGCTCCTTCTCGTCGACCGATGCGCCGTCCGCGGGGACGACATGCGCGACCAGCCGCGCCCCGTACTGGTCGTCGGGGACGTCGACGACGGCGACGTCGGCCACCGACGGGTGCACGTGCAGCACGTCCTCGACCTGTCCCGGGTACACGTTCTCGCCGCCGATGACGACCATGTCGTCGTCGCGGCCGAGCACGGTCAGGCGGCCCTCCTCGTCGAGCACTCCCAGGTCGCCCGTGGCGACGAGGTCGCCGAGGCGGTCCTTGTCCGACCCGTCGGTGTAGCCGGAGAAGGACAGCCCGCTGCCGACGAAGATGCGGCCCGGCTCGCCGGGCGGGGTGTCGTCGCCCTCGTCGTCGACGACGCGCAGGGTGACGCCGTGCGGCGGCTTGCCGGCGGTCGCCGGGTCGGCGGCGAGGTCCTCGGGCGTCGCGACGGCGGCGTAGGCCACCTCGGTGGAGCCGTAGAGGTTGTAGAGCACCGGCCCGAAGACCTCGAGCGTCCTCTGCGCCAGCCCGGCCGGCAGCGCGCTGCCGCTGGAGGCGATGATCTTCAGCGACGACAGGTCGTAGGAGCCCTTCTCGGCCGCCTCGATCAGCTGGACCAGCATGACCGGCACGACGACGAGCGCGGTCGCGCGCTGCGCCTCGACGCTGGCGAGGACCCGCTCGGGGTCGAACCTGCGGTGCAGCACCACGGTCGAGCCGAGCAGCATCGCCAGCGACATGTGGCCGAG
>DATLGD010000101.1:0-42380 GCA_035540755.1 Mycobacteriales bacterium
CACCGCCGCCGACCAGCCCGGCGCCGGTGCCGCCGGTCGAGGTGCCGGCCCCGGACGGCGCGACCGGCGCCGACGATGACACCGGCGCCTCGCCGTCGCCGGTCGCCTGACGGGCTGGTCAGGCCGGAGCGGCCAGCCCGAGGTGGCGCGCGACGAACGCCAGCTCGGCGCGCATCTGGCGCACCCGCTCGTCGACGACCAGCGAGCCGTGCCCGGCGTCGAACCGGTAGACCTCGTGCGGCGTGCCGTTCTCGGCGAGCGCGGCGAGGTAGTTCTCGATCTGGCGCAGCGGGCAGCGCGGGTCGTTGGCGCCGGCCAGCACCAGCACGGGCGCCTGCACCCGGTTGGCGTAGGTGATCGGCGAGGACCGCTCGTAGCGGTCGGGCACCTCCTGCGGCGACCCGCCGAACAGCGACCGGTCGAAGGCGCGCAGCGGCTCCATCTCGTCCTCGTAGGCGGCGAGGTAGTCCGCCACCGGCACCGCGGCGATGCCGGCGGCCCACCGAGACGGCGACGTGCCGAGGGCGAGCAGCGTGAGGTAGCCGCCCCACGACCCGCCTGAGACGACGCACCGCCGGGCGTCGGCGAGGCCGCTCGCAACCACCCAGTCGTGCACCGCCTCGACGTCCTCGAGCTCGGTCAGCCCCGGCCGGCCGGTGAGGGCGTCGCGCCAGGCCGAGCCGTAGCCGGTCGAGCCGCGGTAGTTGACGTGCACGACGGCGCAGCCGAGGTCGACGAAGGCCGCGCGGTCGGCGGCGAAGCTGTCGCTGTCGTGGTGGGTCGGTCCGCCGTGCAGCAGGAACACCGTCGGGAACGGGCCGTTCCCGGGAGGCGTCGCGACGAGGGCGTGCACCGGTCCGCCCGGACCGTCGACGAAGACGTCCTCGACCGGCACCGACGGCGCCGGCCGCGGGCCCGGGGGAGCGAGCACCACCGCGCCGGTGGTCGACCGGACGACCGTGGGCTCGGCGGCCGACGACCACGAGTACTCCACCGCGCCGTCCGGCCGCGCCGTCGCGTCGCCGATGGTGCCGGGCGGTGTCGGGACGTCGCTCAGCGTCAGGTCCTCGAGCGAGAGCCGGTGCAGCGACGACCGTCCCCGGGCCTCGGCGCGCAGCAGCAGCGCGCTGCCGTCGACGTACCAGTCGGCCTCGAGGTCGCCGGGCAGGTCGACCTCGAACCGCTGCTCGGCGCCGCTGGTCGGGTCCCACACCATCGGCGCCGGCCGCCCGCCGCGCTCGTGCAGGCACAGCAGGCGGCTGTCGCCCGGCACCGGCGAGAAGCCGATGGCGTGCAGGCCGAGGCCCTCGCCGTCCCACAGGTCGCCGACGGTCACGCCGTCGAGGTCGACGACGCGCAGGGCGCGGTGCCGGGAGTCGCCGTGCTCGGAGTGCTCGAGCGCGACGAGCCTGTCGTCGCGGGACAGGTCGGCGACGTCGGCGTCGTGCTCGCTGCGGTAGAGGACCGAGGGGTCGGCGCCGTCGCGCGACAGCCACACCGTCGAGCCGCCGTCGTCCGAGCACCCGACGACGACGGCGCCCGCGCCGATCGCGAGGCCGGCGGGGTAGGCGGGCGGGACGCCCGGCACGGCGTCGACGTCGTCGCCGCCGTGAAAGGGCTGCCGCTTCCAGGTGCCGAACTCGTCGCCGGCGGAGTCGTCGAACCACCACACCTGCTCGCCGTCGAGCGAGAGCGTCCCGTCGGTGGTGCCGTGCTCGCGGTCGGTGACCTGCCGGCTGGCGCCGGTGCCGCGGTCCCAGGCGTACAGCTCGAAGGTGCCGGTCGGGTTGCTGACGTAGAGGCACCGGTCGGGCGCGTCGAGGGCCCACTCCGGGAGGCTGACGCGGGCGGCCCGGAAGCGCTGCTCCCAGACGGGGACGGCGTCGTCGCTCATCGCCTGCAGGCTAGTCGCCGGGTGAGCCCCGGCCGCCCGGGAGGGCCACCGGCGACGACCTCCTACGGTTCGGGCGGATCACTGCCGATGGTCCCTTCTAGTCATCTTCGGCCGGACCTCTGGTTGTGGGCGCATCCGCCCTGCACTGTGCGGTCTGTCCACATTCGCGCCGGCCGTCTCGGCCTGCGTCAGCAACCGGGAGCACCATGTCTGTCCTCCGGCCGGTCCGCGCCACCGCGGTCGTCGCCTCCGCCGCCCTCCTGCTGGGTGCGGCGCCGCTGCTCGGCACCGCTGCGGCGGCCGTGACGGCGATCAGCGAGAGCCCCAAGGCGGGGACCGCGACCTTCGTCTCGCCGGCGACGGTGTCGGTCACCTTCGACAAGAGCCCGACCTCGGCCACCATCTCGGTGAGCCGCGGCGGGCAGGCCGTCACGGCGTGCAGCACCTCGCAGTCCCGCAGCGGCGCGACGATCTCGTGCAACCCCGGGACCCTCGTCGACGGCACCTACGACGTCAGCGCGAACGGCCGGGACGGCACGACCGACCTGGTCGGGACGACACACGCCTTCAGCTTCACGGTGGCCACCGCCCGGTCGATCGACGTCGTCCCGGCGAAGGTGACGCAGACCAACGTGACGGCCGTCCCGGTCTCCGGGAGCTTCGCCGCCGCCGAGACCGTGGTGCTCACCGCCACCGGCGGCGGCAAGAGCATCGAGCCCAAGTCCGTCCCGGTGACGTCGGGCGGCTTCAGCACCACCCTGGACCTCAGCGGGCTGCCCGAGGGCACCGTGACGGTGACCGGCACGGCGACCGACCCCAACGGCGGGAAGAAGGACACCTTCGACACCGCCGTGAAGGACACCGTCGGCCCGTCCGTCGTCTCCACCTCGCCGGTGGCGGACGGCCGGGTGCAGCCGGGGACCGCGGAGGCGCCGTTCTCCCCCTCGGTGACCTTCGACGCCGCCCTGTCCGGCGGTCAGCTGACGCTGCGCGACAGCGCGGGCAGCCGCTTCGCGGGCACCACCGAGCGCAAGGACCGGACGCTCACGTTCGTGCAGGAGGGCGGGAAGCTGCGCGAGGGCGCCTACACCCTCAGCTGGACGGGCATCGACACCGACGGCAACGCGACCACCTCGAGCGCCCCGCTCGCCTTCGTCGTCGACGGCACGCCGCCGGCCGCTCCTTCGGTGACGGTGCCCGCCCTGGTCCGCGACACCCTGACCGCCACCGGCGCAGCCGAGCCCGGCGCGACGGTGGAGGTCACCGTCGCCGACGCCGCCACTCCCGCGAAGCTCGCGAGGAGCAGCGGCGTCGCGGACGGCGCGGGCCGGTACTCCGTGGACGTCCCGGTCGGCCCCCTCGGCCAGGGTGCGCTCTCGGTGACCGCGACCGCGACCGACGCGGCCGGCAACACCAGCCCCGCCTCGGCTCCGCGCACCGCCACGAAGGACACCGTCGCGCCGGCCAGGCCCGGCGTCGCCTTCACCCCGTCCGCCGTCAACGCGGCCAGCGCGAGATCGGTGAACGTGGCCGGCGCCGCCGAGGAGGGCTCGACCGTCCGCCTCACGCTCAACGACGCCACCAGCAACCCGGCCAGCACCCCGATCGCGCGTGAGGGCAAGGCCGGCGCCGATGGCTACAGCTTCGCCGGCATCGACGTGTCCAGCCTGTCCGACGGCACCCTGACCGCGACGGTCACCGCCACCGACGCCGCCGGCAACACCAGCGCCGTCGGAACCGCCACCGCCGCGAAGGACACCAACGCCCCGGACGTCACCGGCTTCGCCGTCAGCCCCGCGAAGCTGAACAAGGCCGGCACGACCGTGACCGCCACCGGCAGCAGCGAGCAGGGCGCCACGGTGGCGCTCACGGCCATCGACAGGAACGGCAAGAAGGTCACCGAGACCGCGCACGGCAGCCCGTTCTCGTCCCAGCTGGCCCTCGCCGAGCTGGCCGACGGGCCGATCACCGTGACCGCCGCCGCCACCGACGCCGCCGGCAACCTCGGTCCGGCTGTGACGAAGACGGTCGAGAAGGACACGGTCGCGCCGTCCGTCACCGTCACGGCTCCGACGAGCACCTCGGCGAACGAGAAGAGCTACGTCGTCACCGGCAGCACCGAGGCCGGTGCGAGCGTGCGCGTGGTCGTGAAGGACGCGGCGGGCAAGGTGGTCGAGAAGACCGTTGCCGCCGGCGCCACCGGCTACACGACCGGGCCGCTCGACGTCAGCGGCCTCGGGCAGGGGACCCTCACGGTGACCGCGACGGCCACCGACGGCTTCGACAACTCCACCGTCGCAGGCACGTCGGCCCTGCGGGACAGCGTGGCGCCGCCGGCGCCGTCGCTCGCCGTCACTCCGAACCCGATCGTGCTCAAGGACGGCAAGGCGGTCGGCACCCTCGCCGGTGCGGCGGCCAAGGGGAGCGAGCCGGACGTCACGGCGCTCACCGTGCGCCTGTCCGTCACGACCGGGTCGGGCACTCCGGTGACCGCCTCCGTCCGGCCTGCCGCGGACGGCAGCTACACCGCCGACGTCGACGTCACCCGGCTCGCCGACGGGCCGCTGACGTCCACCGCCGTCGTCGAGGACGCCGTCGGCAACGTCGGCCCGGCCGCGACCGCGACCGTGGAGAAGAACACCGTCGCGCTGGCGCTGCTCTCGACCTCCCCGGCGAAGGACGCCTCGGTTCAGGCGGTCGAGGTGTTCACCGCGACCCTCAACGAGCGGCTGTCACTGGCCGGTTCGAGCGGCGTCATCACGAACAGGAACGGCACCCGGATCGCTCAGGACGCCAAGAGCCTGTCGTCGGACGAGCGCACCCTGCGCCTCACCCCGAGCGAGCCGCTCGCCGAGGCCGGCTCGCCCTACACGGTCGCGTTCACCGCCGTGGACCGGGTCGGGGAGTCCGTCACGGGGAGCATCACCTTCGTCGTCGACGAGACCGCTCCTCCCGCTCCGGTCCTGTCGGCCTTCGGGCCGGTCAACGCCAAGGGCGTCAAGTCGGTCACCGTCTCCGGCACGGCCGAGAAGGCCGCGAGAGTCGCGCTGACGGTGGCCGGCGCCTCGGGCGCCCCGATCGCCGGCACGACGACCGCTGACGACAAGGGCGCTTGGTCGACGACGCTCGACCTGTCCGCGCTGCCGGACGGGCAGCTGACGGCCACCGCCACCGCCACCGACGCCGCCGGCAACGTCTCGCCCGCCGGCACGCGCAGCGGCGTCAAGGACACCGTCGCGCCGGCGCTGACCGCCACAGCCACGAACATCACGGCGACTGCGGCCAGCAGCACCGTCAGCGGGACGACCGACGCCACGCTGCCGCTGGACATCGTGGTCACCGACAGCGCCGGTGGGGTCAAGAAGGCGTCCGCGACGGCGTCGGCCGGCAGCTTCAGCACGGCGGTCGGCAAGGACGGTCTGGCCGAGGGCCCGTTCACCGTGCTGGTCACGGCGAGGGACGCCGCGGGCAACGTCACCGAGAGGACGGCCAGCGCCGTCAAGGACACGGTCGCGCCGACGCTGACGGCGCAGGCGACCGACGTGACCGGCTCGGCGACCTCCACCACGGTCAGCGGCACGACCGACGCGTCGCTGGTCGAGATCTCGGTGAAGGACTCCGCCGCCAAGACCAGGACGGCGTCGCCGAAGGCCGACGACAAGGGCGCCTACAGCGCGGTCGTCGACACGACGGACCTCGCTGAGGGCCCGCTGACGGTGACGGTGCGGGTGCGCGACGCGGTCGGCAACCTCACAGAGCGGACGCTGACCAAGGTCAAGGACACCATCGCTCCCGCGCTGACCGTACAGGCGACCGACATCGCGGTCGGCGCCGCCGGCACGACCGTGACCGGTTCGACCGACAGCTCCGTCCCGGTCACGGTCGAGGTGACGGACGCCGCGGGTGTCGTCCGCACCGCGCAGGTGACCTCGGCGAAGGACGGCGCGTACACCGCGAGCTTCTCCCGCGACCTGCTCGCCGACGGCCCGTTCACCGTGCTGGTGCGCGTGAAGGACGCTGCCGGCAACACCACCGAGCGCGAGGGGTCGGCGGTCAAGCAGTTCGCCACCTCGCTCACGCTCACCGCCCCGGCGACGACCGTCTCCGGGACCGCGACGACGCTCACCGGCTCGCTGACCCGCACCGGCGCGGGAGGCGTCTCCGGGCAGGTCGTCACGCTGACCGTCACGGACAAGGGCGGCAGCACCACCAGGAACGCGACGACGGGCGACGGCGGTGCGTTCAGCTTCGAGGTGACGCCGACGCACGACACGACCTGGACGGTCGCGTACGCCGGCGGCCGTCAGGACGCTGCGTCGACCGCGACGATGAGCACCGTCGTCGCGGCGAAGGTGACCGCGACGGTAACCGGGCGCTACGCCTACAAGACCGTCACCGGCACGGTCGGCCCGGACAAGGACGGCACCACCGTGACCCTGCAGCGGGTGGGTGCGAACGGCGTCATGACCCCGGTCGCGGCCGGCGTCGTCAAGGACGGGGCGTACCGCCTCCGCACCTGGCTGCCCGCCGGCGAGTACGTGGTCACGGTGCCGGCGGCCGGCGGCAACGGGGCGGGCAGCAGCCCGAGCCTGACGACCCGGCTCGGCCGCGGTGTGGCCGTCGCCGACAGCGCCCGCGAGGACATCCTCGCGGTCATCGGCTCGGACGCGCAGGTGTGGGCGCGGTCGAGCAAGGCCTCCGGGTGGACGCCGCTCGGTGGCGCGCTGGTCGACGCGCCCGTGGTGGTCGCCGGCTACGACGAGAGCTACGTCGTCGGCGTCGGCCGCGACCGCAACGTCTGGATCCGCGGGTTCTCCACCTCCGCGGGCTGGCGTCCGCTCGGCCCGGCCGGCACGAACTGCGCCGCCCCTTCGGCGGTCGTGTCGGGCAGCACCTTCGCGGTGGTCTGCCGCGGCGGCGACGGCGCCCTCTGGGTGGCCAAGACGGCCGTGTCGGGCACCCGGATCCCGGCGGTGACCAGCTGGTCGTCGATGGGCGGCGGCTTCCGCTTCGGCCCGTCGGTCTCCGATGTGAGCCCGAACGGGTTCACCGCCGACTTCCTCTACAGCGGGGTCGGCAACGACGGCCGGATCTGGTCGCGCACCGAGGACACCGGCTGGACCCCGCTGGCAGCACCGCGGTGCGGCGGGATCTCGACGGCGTCGGAGTTCTTCGAGGCGGTGTCGTGCCGCAACGACGCCACCAGCGCGCTGAAGACCTTCGCCGGCTACACGAGCAACGACGGGCGGGTCATCCCGAGCGCGATCGTCGGGCGCCCCGCCGTCGCGGTCGACGCCGACGGCGTCGCCCGGCACTACGTGCTCGGCACCGACTCGGCGCTGTACACCGCCCGCCAGGCGGCCGACGGCACGACCGGCGGCTTCAGCCGGATCTCCGGTGCGGGTGCGCACGGCCTGTCCGCGGTGAGCGTGAGCTCCACCGGGACCGACCGCAGCGCCGGCATGGCCCTGCCGCGGCCGAAGAAGGTCCGCTAGCAGCACCGGTGTCGACGCCCCGCCGTCCCGAGGGACGGCGGGGCGTCGCGCTGCTCCCGGCAGACGGTGGCCGACAGGTCAGGAGGCGGCTGAGCTCGGCGCGCAGGACTCGGCGCGCAGCCGTGACAGCAGCGAGTAGGCGTCGCCGAGCAAGGTCGTGCCGCTGCGGTGCTCGCCGTCGACGTCGACCAAGGCGAACGGCCCGCCCTCGAACGCGGCGCCGTGTCGGGGGAGCGCCTCGCAGGACACCACCTGGATGCGGGCGGCCAGCCGGACCGTCGCCGCGCGCGCCGGATCGCTCAGCGGGCGGGGACGGGTGAAGTCGCCCGCCGGCACGCGCAGCGGCAGGTGCAGCGGGGCGCCGTCCTCGGTGAGCAGCTCCAGGGCGATCCCCTCCGTCGCCGGCCGCACCGCTCGCAGTGTCAGCACGTCGGCCGACTCGTTGCGCAGCTCGAGCTCCAGCAGCAGGCCGCCGTCGTCGAACCGCGACGACGTCTCGGCGGCGGACAAGGCCTCGGTCGGCGGGATGTCGCCGCAGGCGCGGCGGCCGAGCTCGCCGGACATCAGCCAGGGGTCGAGCGCCGCGTGCAGCCGCTGCTCCCGCTCGCCGGCATCGGTCAGGGCCCGCACCAGCACGGTGGTCGTGCCGCCGGTTGGTTCCGGGTCGTCGCAGTCGACGGGCCGCAGCAGCGCGACCCGGGTCTGCCCTCCCGGGGAGACTCGCCGGCCCGCCACGTCGTCGGCGGTGTAGGCGGTGCCGACCAGCTCGACCGAGCGCAGGGCGACCGGCCGAGGCCCGGAGTTGGTCAGCTGCAGGACGATGGCCGAGGCCAGCCGGCCGTCCGGCAGCTCGGCCAGGTCGAAGACGCTCGTGTCCTCAGGGGTCCGCACCTCGAGCGACAGCGTGCCCGCGTCCGACTCAGCCAGGGTCTGCGTGCGCAGGTCGGCCAGCGTCGCCGCGGCGGCGAACCCCGCCGCGGCGGCCAGCGCCAGGAGCACCGTTGCGCGTCGCGGCAGGACGAGCCGGCGTGCGCGGGGTGCGTCCTCGCCGAGGACGTCGGGAGCTGGGCTGTCGAGCTGCCAGCCGGGACCGCCCTCGATCGTGACCGGAGGTGCGGGCCGCTGCTCCACGCGCGGAGCGTACGACCTCCGGACGCGACGAAGGGCCGCCTTCCGGCGGCCCTTCGGCTCTGGTCGGGGTGACAGGATTTGAACCTGCGACCTCTGCGTCCCGAACGCAGCGCGCTACCAAGCTGCGCCACACCCCGCCCGGTTGCGCCCGCGAGACTACCGGACCGCGCCGCCGGGTGTCGCCGGGACGAGCTCGAGCACGGTGGCCTCCGGACGGCAGCACACCCGCACCGGCAGGTAGGGCGAGCTGCCCAGGCCCGCGCTGACGTGCAGCCACGTCCCGCCGTCCCGGGTCAGGCCCCTGGCCCGGCTGCGCGGCAGGTCGCAGTTGGTGACGACGGCGCCGACACCGGGCAGCCGGAGCTGGCCGCCGTGGGTGTGCCCGGCCAGCACCAGCCGGTGCCCGTCACGGGCGAAGGCCTGCAGCAGCCGCCGCTGCGGGGTGTGCGTGATGCCGATGCCGACCGTCCCGGGCGGCACGGCGCCGGCGACCCGGGGGTAGCGGTCCCGCCGGAGGTGCCCGTCGTCGGTGCCGGTGAGCACCAGCGAGGTGCCGCGCACCTCGAGTGCCTGGCGGGAGTGCGTGAGGTCCAGCCAGCCGACGGCCACGAGCGCGTCGGCGGCGTCCTGCCAGGGCAGGTCGGGGCCGGTGCGCCGCGGCCGGACGCCGCGCAGGTACGACAGCGGCGACGGCGGCACCGGCGAGTAGTAGTCGTTGTTGCCCGGGACGAAGACGCCGACGCGGCCGCCGGTGACGGCGCCGAAGGTCTCCGCCAGCAGCGGGACGGCGTCCATCGACGACAGGTGGTCCCCGGTCGAGACGACGAGGTCGGGGCGCAGCGCGCCCAGCGCCTGGACCCATCGGGCCTTGCGCCGCTGTCGAGGCAGCAGGTGCAGGTCGGACAGGTGCAGGACGGTGATCGGCTCGGCGTCCGGGGCGAGCACGGGCACCCGGACCCGGCGCAGCACCGGCAGGTGCGGCTCGACGAAGGGCCAGGCGGCGCCTGCGCCGAGCAGCAGGGCCGCCGGGAGCGCCGTCCGGCCGGCTCGCAGCATCCGGCCAGGGTAGGCGCCCGCCGCCGGGCAGCCCGTCATCCGGGGCGCGCGTAGGGTCGCCGGCGTGGGAGCTCTCAAGGACCAGCTGCAGGCCGACCTCACCGCCGCCATGAAGGCGCGCGACGAGCTGACGACGGCGACGCTGCGGATGCTGCTCACCGCCGTCGGCACCGAGGAGGTGGCCGGCAAGGCCGCCCGCGAGCTGTCCGACGACGACGTGCTGAAGATCGTGGCGAAGGAGGCCAAGAAGCGCCGCGAGGCCGCGACGGCATTCGCCGACGGCGGCCGGGCCGACCGTGCCGAGCGCGAGCTGGCCGAGGAGCGGGTGCTCGCCGGCTACCTGCCTGCGCAGCTGTCCGACGACGAGCTGCACGCCCTGGTCCGGGCCGCGGTGGCGGAGACCGGCGCCAGCAGCCCCCGCGACATGGGGGTGGTCATGAAGGCCCTCGTGCCGAAGGTCGCCGGCCGGGCCGACGGCGGGCGGGTCTCAGGCGCGGTGAAGGCGGCTCTGAGCGCCGGCTGACGGCCGCAGGCCGAGCTCGGCACCGTGCACGGGTGCTTCCCGGATCGTGCAGACGCCGCGGCGGCCTGACGGCGTCACGACGATCCGGGAAGCGCTGCGGACCAGGACAGCTGGCTCAGCCGTCGCCGTCGCCGCTGTTGCCGCTGCCGCCACGGCCGAGCGGCGCGCCGCCGACCGGGGCGGCCTGGCCCGGCGGCGCGGGCGCAGGTGGCTCAGGGGTGGGCTGGTCGCCCTCGGGCTCGGCGGCCGGCGGCGGCTCCTCGACCGTCGGCGCGGTGCCGCTGGACAGGTAGAGGACGAGCGTGGACCCCGGGTCGACCGGGCTGCCGGCCGACGGCGAGGTGTAGGCCGCCAGCCCGGCCTCGATGCCCTCGACCGGGACGAGCCCGCCGCTGCGCACCTCGAAGCCGGACTCACGCAACGTCTCCTCCGCCACGTCCTGCGGCATGCCGGTGACGTCGGGGACGGGGATGCGGTTGTCGCGGGCCCGCGGCGAGGTGAAGCTCTCCACCGGCATGCCGCGGCTGGCCTCGCGCATCGCCTTCTGCCAGATGCTGGCCGGCAGGGTGCCGCCGTAGACCTGCGGGTAGTAGCGGCCGCCGATGCGGATCCGCTTCATCTCCACCGGCACCGGGTTGCCGACCCAGACCGAGGTGGCCAGCTGCGGGGTGTAGCCGACGAACCAGGCGGCCTTGCTGCCGTTGGTGCTGCCGGTCTTGCCGGCCGCGGGCCGGCCGATCGAGGCACCGCGACCGGTGCGGCCGCGGGAGGGCCCGTCGATGACGCCGCGCAGCACCTGGTTGACCGTGTCGGCGACCTCGCGGTCCAGCGCCTGCGCGCAGGGCCGGGCGGGCAGGCCGATCTGGGTGCCCTCGGCGTCGCGCACCTCGAGCACCGGATTGGTCGGGCAGTGCAGGCCCCCGGCGGCGAAGGTCGCATACGCCTCGGCCATGGCCAAGGGGCTGATCTCGTTGGTGCCGAGGGTGAACGAGCCGCTGCGCAGCAGCGGCGCCTCCGGCCGGCCGTTCGCGAACTGCTTGACCCCGAGCGACTCGGCGAGGGCGGCGGGCCGCTCGACGCCGGTGCGCTCCTGCAGCTGCACGTAGAAGGTGTTCACCGACCCGTGCGTGCCGCTCTCGAGGTTGTAGGTGCCGGCCTGGCTGTCACCGGCGTTCGACATCCGGTACGGGACCTTCTTGCCGTCCTTGTAGTCGGTGAAGACCCTGGACGAGTAGGTCTGCGGCGAGCGGATGGACAGCGACAGCGGGATGCCCATCTGCAGGGCGCGGGCCAGCACGAACGGCTTGAACGTCGAGCCGCCCTGGAAGCCGCTCGAGCCGCCGATGGCCAGGTTGACCTTGGTCTGGCCCAGGCCCTCCTCGGCGAAGGTGCGGTTGACGGCCATGGCCTTCACCGCGCCGGTGCCCGGCTCGACCGTGTTGATCGCGGTGGCGATGCCGGACGGGTCGTCGCGGGGGATGCTCGAGTCGGCCGCCTCCTGGGCGGCGGCCTGGATCCGCGGGTCGAGCGTCGTGGTGATGGTCAGCCCGCCCGCGAGCAGCCGCTGTTGGCGCTCCTCGCGGGTGCGGCCCAGCACCGCTCCGAGCTCACCGTCCTCGAGCACGCGCCGGACGTAGTCGCAGAAGAACGGGGCCGTCACCTCGGGCGCCTCGCAGCCGCTGCCGACCGGCGACAGCTGCAGGTGAACCTCCTCGGCCACCGCCGCCTGCAGCTGCGCGTCGTCGATGTAGCCGACGTCGGCCATGCGGGTGAGCACGATGTTGCGGCGCGCGACCGTGGCCTCGAGGTTGCGCACCGGGTCGAACCGGCCGGGGCTCTGGACGATGCCGGCGAGCAGGGCGCCCTCGGCCACGCTGAGCTCCTGCACCGGCTTGCCGAAGTAGAAGGTGGCCGCCGTGCCGATGCCGTACACGCCGTTGCCGAAGTAGGCGATGTTGAGGTAGCGCTCGAGGATCTGGTCCTTGGTCAGCTGCCGCTCGATGGCGAGCGCGTAGCGCGCCTCGCGGATCTTGCGGTCGATGGTGGCCTCGCGCGCCGCCAGCTGCTGCTCCTTGGTGGTGGCGGCCTGGATGAGCGCGTTCTTGACGTACTGCTGGGTCAGCGTCGACCCGCCCTGGGTGACGGCGTCGGCCTGCGCGTTGGCCACCGCCGCGCGCACGGTGCCCTTCACGTCCACGCCGTTGTGGGCGTAGAAGCGGCTGTCCTCGATGGCCAGCACGGCCTTGCGAGCCGTCTCCGGCACGTCGGCGAGCCCCACGACGACACGGTTCTCGGTGTAGAGGGACGCGATCAGCGAGCCGTCGGAGGCGAGGATCCGGCTGCGCTGGGCCAGCGGCGGCGTCTCCAGCTCGGCCGGCAGGACGAGGAACTCGTCGGCCTGCGACTTGGCCGCCAGACCCACCCCGCCGACCACCGGCAGGGCCAGGCCCGCCACGAGGAGGCCGGCCAGGGCGCTGATGAGCGCCGCCTTGCCGAGCGAGGCGAGGGCAGGGGCAGGCCGGGCGGCAGGTCGTGGCACGGCGACCAGGGTACGTGCCGAGCGCGCGCCGGTACGGCAGATCGCGGCTGGCGGCGGTGTCCCTCGGTCGGCCGACACGCTCGGACGCCCCGTTTGTCCGCCCGTGTCGCAGAGGCGGGCCGGTGTCCGACTAGTCCCAGTGGACTACCCGGAACCGCCCGGATGGGGTCTGCCGCAGCGGCGGTCCAGTTCCTAGGTTCGTCCTCATCTGCTGAGCCGGTCACCACACCGGACGGCGGAGCGCACCACCTCCCCCTCGTGCACCCCCTCACGCAAGGACCGCACCATGGTGACCGTCAGCTCCCTCTCCGCCGACCTGATGCAGGACTGGACGGCCCGGTCGGCCTGCACGTCCGCCGACCCGGACGACCTGTTCGTCACCGGTGCCGCGCAGAACCGCGCCAAGGCGGTGTGCATGGGCTGCCCGGTGCGCACCGAGTGCCTGTCCGACGCCCTCGACAACCGGGTCGAGTTCGGGGTGTGGGGCGGCATGACCGAGCGGGAGCGCCGCGCCCTGCTCCGCCGCCGTCCGGACGTCTCCTCCTGGCGCCAGCTGTTCGAGCAGGCCCGCGCCGAGCACGTCCCGGCGCAGCGCGCCGCCGCCGGCTGAGCGGCGCCCCCCGCCGTCAGCTCTGCTGGACCGCCCTCAGCCCTGCTGGACCGCCGGCCTGGCCGCCTCGGTCCCCGAGGCGAGGTCCGCGCCGACCCGCCGCAGCCCGTCGAGGTCGTGCACGTCCGACGGCAGCGCCGCGACCTCGACGACCGGCACGCCCGGGTGGGCGTAGGTGAAGCGCTCCTGCAGGCGACGCTCGCGGGCGGCCAGGGCCATCCGCTCGGCGTGCAGGCGCAGGACGCCGGATGCGAGGGCCTCGTCCTCGTCGTGGACGCCGTCGCCGATCTGGCGGGCGAGCTCCTCGGCGGCGGCGAGCGCGCGCTCGGCCGACAGCGCGGTGGCCGCCGACCGGTGGACGCGGTTGACCACCAGGCCGCCCAGCGGCATGGACTCCTCGCCGAGCCGCTCGACGAAGTAGGAGGCCTCGCGCAGCGCATCGCGCTCCGGCGCGGCCACCACGACGAACGCCGTGCCGTCGGACTTCAGCAGGTCGTAGGTGGCCTGGGCCCGCTCGCGGAAGCCGCCGAACATCGTCTCGAGGGCGGCGACGAACTGCGAGACGTCCTGCAGCACCTGAGCGCCGATGATGCGGGTGATCGCGCCGGTGAACACGTTGAAGCCGGTCGTGACCACCTTGAGGTAGGCCTTGCCGCCGGCCTTGGCGGGCGCGAGCAGGATCCGCACCATCCGCCCGTCCATGAGCGTCGTCATCCGCTCGGGAGCGTCGAGGAAGTCCAGCGCCGAGCGGGTCGGCGGGGTGTCGACGACGACGAGGTCGTGGTCGCCGGCGGCCTTCAGCTGGCCGAGCTTCTCCATCGCCATGTACTCCTGCGTGCCGGCGAACGACGACGACAGGGCTTGGTAGAAGGGGTTGTCGAGGATCGCCTGGGCCTTGTCCGGCTCGGCGTGGGACAGGACGATCTCGTCGAACGTCCGCTTCATGTCGAGCATCATCGCGTCGAGCGAGCCGCCGGCCGAGGTGTCGATGCCGGAGACGGGGCGGGGATTGTTGTCCAGCTCGGACAGCCCCATCGACTGCGCGAGGCGCCGGGCGGGGTCGATGGTGAGCACGACGGTGCGCCGGCCCCGCTCTGCGGCGCGCAGCGCGAGGGCCGCGGCCGTCGTCGTCTTCCCGACACCGCCTGAGCCGCAGCACACCAGGATCGTCGCGGTGTCGAGCAGCGCGTCCATGTCCAGCGGCGGCGGAGGGTCGTGCGGCACGTGCGCGGGAGGGCGTCGGGGGCTCATGGCGTCTCCTGCGCGGTTCCCGCGGCGTCCGGGGGTGCGACCATGCCCTGCTGGCAGAGCATCTCGGCCATCGCGTACAGGCTGTCGAGCGCCACGGCGTCGGTCATGCGCGGCAGCTCGTAGCTCGGGCGCTCCAGCTCGGCGAGGGCGTCGCGGCCGCGCTCCTCGAGGTCGACCCGCTCGGCGTGCTCGGCCACCTCGGCGAGCAGGGCCTCGACCACCGACCGAGGTGCGTCGAGCCCGATCTTGTCGAACATCGTCGTGAGCCGTCCGCCGTCGAGCTCGCCGGCACGGGCGGCGGCGAGCTCGGCCGGCGGCAGCGCCGGGGTGCGGACGCCGTTGACGACGACGCCGCCGACCGGGAGCCCCGTGGACCGCAGCTCGGCGGCGCCGTCGATGGTCTCCTGCACCGGCATCTCCTCGAGCAGCGTCACCAGGTGCACGGCGGTCTGCCCGGACCGCAGGACCTGCATGACGCCTTCGGACTGGGTCTTGATCGGTCCGACCTTGGCGAGGCCACCGACCTCGTGCGAGATGTTGAGGAACCGGGCGATCCGACCGGTCGGCGGGGCGTCGAGCACGACGGCGTCGTAGACGTGCCGGGTCGGGGCGCCCTTCCTGCCGCTGACGGCCTCGGTGCGCACGACCGCCTCCTTGACCTTGCCGGTGAGCAGGACGTCGCGCAGCCCGGGCGCGATGGTCGTGGCGAAGTCGATCGCCCCCATGCGCCGCAGCGTCCGCGCCGGGATCCCGGTGGGGGACAGCCGGTAGAACATGTGCAGGTAGTCCAGCAGCGCCTGCTCGGGGTCGACCGCCAGGGCGTAGACGTCGCCGCCGCCGGGCGCCACGGCCACCTTGCGCTCCTCGTAGGGAAGCGGCGGGGTGTCGAACAGCTGCGCGATGCCCTGCCTGCCCTCGACCTCGAGCAGCAGCACCTTGCGCCCGCCGGAGGCGAGCGCGAGCGCGAGGGCGGCGGCCACCGTCGTCTTGCCGGTGCCGCCCTTGCCGGTGACGACGTGCAGGCGCACGTCCGGGAAGTCGGCCACGCCAGCAGGGTAGGCGGGCGCTGGCGGGCGGCGTCGGGCAGGAGATCGGCCGCCCGGGTCGAATCCGTAGGGCTTGTGGCGGTGGTCACTGCTCCTGGCCTCGCCCCTGCCCGTCCCCCTCACCCCCGGAGACGCTCGATGCACACCCCCCGTCTGGTCTCGGACCGGATGATCGAGAGCGGCTGGCGCGCGACGGCGGCCTGCCGCACCAAGAACGCGGTGCACTTCTTCGCTCCCGCCCACTTCGAGCGCAAGCCGGAGAAGGACGCCCGCGAGGGCGCGGCACGCGCGCTGTGCCGGACCTGCCCGGTGCAGCCGCAGTGCCTCGAGTACTCGCTGTCGGTGCAGGAGCCGCACGGCATCTGGGGCGGGCTCAACGAGCTCGAGCGGCGACGGCTGATCCGCAAGCGCGCCGCAGCCCAGCAGCAGCAGAGCGCCTGAGCCGGGCCGGCCCCGGGCTCAGTAGGCTCGCCGGCATGACCACCCCCGGTGTGACCACGTGGGAGTACGCGACCGTCCCGCTGCTCGTGCACGCGACCAAGCAGATCCTCGACACCTGGGGGGAGGACGGCTGGGAGCTCGTGCAGGTCGTCCCGGGCCCCGGTGGCGGTGACCAGCTCGTCGCCTACCTGAAGCGGCCGAAGGCGTGAGCGCGCGCCGGCGGCTGGCCGAGCTCGGCCTCGAGCTGCCACCGGTCGTGCCGCCGGTCGCGGCCTACGTGCCGGCGGTGCGCAGCGGGGACCTCGTCTTCACCTCCGGCCAGCTGCCCGTGGTCGAGGGCCGGATGGACGTCACGGGCAAGGTCGGCGCGCTCGTCACGCCCGAGCAGGCCAAGGCGCTCGCCCGCACCTGTGCGCTCAACGGTCTCGCCGCCGTCGATGCGCTCGTGGGGCTCGACGCCGTCGTGCGCGTGGTGAAGGTGGTCGGCTTCGTCGCCTCCACACCCGACTTCACCGGGCAGCCGGCCGTCGTCAACGGCGCCTCCGAGCTGCTCGGCGAGGTCTTCGGTGAGGCCGGGCAGCACGCCCGCTCCGCGGTCGGCGTGGCCAGCCTGCCGCTCGACGCACCGGTCGAGGTCGAGCTGGTCGTCGAGGTCGGGCCGGCGGTCGAGCCGGCGTCCTGATGGCCGGCGAGCCGCCTCCTGAGCTGCTCGAACGCGCCCGCGCGCTGCGGGCCGGCCACAGTGCGCCGGCGGCTCCGCGCGACGCCGCGACGATCGCGCTGCTCCGGCAGACCCCGCGCGGCCCGCAGACCTACCTGCTGCGGCGGGTGGTCGGGATGGTGTTCGGCGGCATGCACGTCTTCCCCGGCGGATCGGTCGACCCGGCAGACGCGGAGGCGGCCACGGCGTGGGCCGGACCGCCGCCGGCCGCCTTCGCCGAGGCGTTCGGCTGCGACGAGCCGCTGGCCCGGGCGCTGGTCTGCGCGGCCGTGCGCGAGACCTTCGAGGAGGCCGGGGTGCTGCTCGCCGGGCCGTCGGCCGGCGAGGTGCTCGCCGACGTCAGCACCGAGCAGTGGGAGGCCGAGCGGGTCGCCCTCGAGAGCCGCCGGCAGTCGCTGTCGGAGCTGCTCGGCCGGCGGGGGCTCGTGCTGCGGGCGGACCTGCTCCGGCCACTGGCGCACTGGGTCACCCCCGAGGTCGAGCCACGCCGGTTCGACACCCGCTTCTTCGTCGCCGAGGTCCCGGCCGGGCAGGTGGCCCGCGACGTCGGCGGCGAGGCCGACGACCGGCTGTGGATCCGGCCGGTCGACGCGCTCGAGCGCGGACTGACCATGCTGCCGCCCACCGCCGCGGCCCTGTCCGAGCTGGCCGGTCACGACGACGTCGCGACGGCGTTGCGCGCCCCGCGCCGGATCCGGCGGATCCTGCCCAGGCTGGTCGTGCACGAGGACGACCGCGTCGACTTCCTGCTGCCCGGCGACGAGGGCTACCCGGAGGGGCCATGACCGGTGGAGCCATGACCGGGGGAGCCATGACCGGGGGTGGGGACGGCGGCCTGCGGCAGGTGACCCCGAGCGCCGGCGTCGTGCTCGCCCCCAACCCCGGGCCGATGACGCTCGACGGCACCAACACCTGGGTGCTGCGCGGCCCGGGCAGCGCCGGCGCCGTCGTCGTCGACCCCGGTCCGCTGCACGAGGGGCACCTGGCCGCCGTGGCGGCACAGGGTCCGGTCGAGCTCGTCCTGCTCACCCACGGCCACGCCGACCACAGCGAGGGGGCCCGCCGGTTCGCCGAGCTCACCGGCGCCCCGGTGCGGGCGCTCGACCCGGCGCACCGGCTCGGCGACGAGGGGCTCGCGGAGGGCGACGTCGTCGCGCGCGCCGGACTCGAGCTGCGCGTGCTGCAGACGCCGGGCCACAGCAGCGACTCGCTGTCGTTCGTGCTCTCGGCCGAGGGCGAGCCGGACTGCGTGCTCACCGGCGACACCGTCCTCGGGCGCGGCACCACGGTCGTGGCGCACCCCGACGGCGTGCTGGCCGACTACCTGGCCTCGCTGCGCCGCCTGCAGGAGCTCGGGGACGCCACCGTGCTGCCGGGGCACGGGCCGGAGCTGCCGTCGGCGGGCGCGGCCGCCGCGCAGTACCTGGCCCACCGCGAGCAGCGGCTGGAGCAGGTGCGCGCGGCCGTGGCCGACGGCGCGACCAGCGCCCGCGCCGTCGTCGAGCGCGTCTACGCCGAGGTCCTCGAGGGGGCCGGCCCGGCGCTGTGGGACGCCGCCGAGCTGTCGGTGCGGGCGCAGCTGGCCTACCTGCAGGGGCGACGGGAGGACGTCCGGTGAGCTGCCCGTCCTGCGGCACGCCCGCCGTCCCGGGCGCGAGGTTCTGCTTCGCCTGCGGCACCGCGCTGCCCGGTGACACCGATCTCGAGGCCGAGCGCCGGGTCGTCACGGTGCTGTTCGGTGATCTGTCGGACTTCACCAGCTGGTCCGAGGAGCTCGACCCGGAGCGGGTCGGCAGCGTCACCGACCGGGTGCTGTCAACGCTGACCGCCGCCGTCGACGAGTTCGGCGGGCACGTCGACAAGCTCACCGGCGACGGCCTGATGGCCGTCTTCGGGGCGCCGGTGGCGCACGAGGACGACCCGGAGCGCGCCGTGCGCGCCGCCGCGCGCATGCAGCAGGCGGTCCGCAGGGTGGTCGAGGAGGAGAGCGGCGGCGGTCGCCGGCTCGGCCTGCGGGTCGGGCTGAACACCGGCGAGGTGCTGGCCGGCATGCAGGCGCACGTCAGCTACACCGTCATCGGCGACACGGTGAACACCGCCGCCCGGCTGTCCGACGTCGCGGGGGTGGGCGCCGTGCTGGCCGGTCGCGGCACCGCCCTCGCGACCATGAGCACCGCCTCCTGGCGGGCGCTGCAGCCGCTGCGGCTCAAGGGCAAGCGCGAGCCGGTCACCGCCTACGAGCTGGTGTCGCTGCGGGCGCAGGGCGCGAGCCGGCTCGGCATCGGCGACGAGGCCCCGCTCCTCGACCGCGACGCCGAGCTCGGTCTGCTCATCGGCCGGCTGCTCGAGGTCTCGGAGTCCGGCACCACCCGGGTCGCCCTGATCTCCGGCGAGGCCGGCATCGGCAAGACCCGCCTGGCGCAGGAGCTGACCCGGTTCGCCGGGGAGCTGCCGGGCGCGCGCATCCTGTGGGGTCGCTGCGCGCCCTACGGCGAGGGGCGCGACCTCGCCGCCGTCTCCGAGATGGTGCGCACCGCCTGCGGCATCGGTGAGGGCGACGACGTCGACACCGCCCGCAGCCGGGTGGTGCGCACGGTGAACCGGCTCGACACCCAGGACCGGCCGCTGCCCCGCACGACGGCCGAGCGGCTGCAGCGCCTGCTGGGGCTCGAGGACCCGGACGCGGCGGCGCCGCGCGAGGCGGCCGCCCCGGGTGCGGGCGAGGCAGGCGACGGCACGCTGCCGGCCGTCGCGACGCTGTTCGACGCGCTCGCCGACGAGGGCCCGCTGCTGCTCGTCGCCGACGACCTGCACTGGGCGACGCCCACCATGCTCGCCGGACTGCTGGAGGTCCTCGGCCGGATCCGCGCCGGTGTCATGGCGCTCGGCGTCGGCCGCCCCGACATGCTGGAGGCCCGGCTGCCCGGCGACGACCGGCTGTGGTTCGAGCGGCTGGCCGAGACGGGACCCGAGCGCCCGCCGGCCGAGCTCGTGCCGGTGCTGCCGCTGGAGGCCACGGCCGCCGAGCGGCTGCTGCGCGCCTACCTCGGCGCGCCCGCCGACGAGCTCGACCCGACGGCGCGCGACGCGCTGCTGGCGAGAGCCCAGGGCAACCCCTTCTTCCTCGCCGAGCTGCTGCACCTGCTCGTCGACCGCGGCGTGCTGCGCCGCCAGGACGACCGCTGGGTGCTCGAGAGCGAGGTGCCGGAGGACCTGCTGCCGGCCGGCGTGCAGGCCGTGCTGGCCGCCCGCATCGACGGCCTCGACGGCGCCGCGAAGGGGGTGCTGCGGGACGCCAGCGTGCTCGGCTCCCGGGTGACGCTCGACGGGCTCGAGGCGGTCGGCCGGGCCTCCGGGCACGGGGACCCGGCGGTCGTGCGCCAGGCGGTCACCACGCTCGTCGGGCGCCGGCTGCTCGAGGCCGACGCCGACGACGGCAGCTACCGCTTCGGGCACACGCTGGTGCGGGACGTGGCCTACGCGGGACTGGCGAAGGCGGAGCGGGCCCGCCGGCACGCGGCGGCTGCCGCCCACGCCGCCGGGTCCGCCGGCGGCCGGTCGGCCGAGGCCGACACCGCCGCCGCCTCGCAGGGGGAGCGGGCGGTGGCCCTCGCGATCGAGATGGGCCTGCCGCCGGGCGACCCCAGCTGGACGGCCCGGGGCGTCGCCTTCCCGGCGCTCGCCCGCCTGGGCCAGGCGGCGCTCGGCCGCGACGACAACCCGGCCGCGATGACACTGCTGGGCAGGGCGCTGGCGCTCACCGCCCCGCGGTACGGAGAGCCGCTGCCGGACGACCTCGTGCTGCCGGTCCGGGTCGACTGCGCGCGGGCCCTCTCCTCGCTGCACCGGCTGGACGAGGCCGAGCGGGAGCTCGAGCCCGCCCTCGCCGCCGGTGAGGACGCCGTCCGGGCCGGTGCCCTGCTGGTCCTCGGCGAGGTGCGCCGCAAGCGGGGCCGGCACGACGCGGCCACCGCCACGTTCGTGCAGGCGCTGGCGGCAGCGGGTGCGGCCGGCATCGACCGGCTCACCGGTGAGGCGCTGCGCCAGCTCGGGCTGCTCGACTACTTCGACGGGAGGCTGCGCAGCGCCGAGGAGCGGTTCCGGCAGGCGCACGCCCTCGCGGAGCGGGTGGGCGACCGCCGGGGCGCCGGCTGGGCCCTGCAGCACCTGGCCTGGAGCGCCACCACCCGCGGCGACTACGAGCTGGCCGACAGGACGCTCGAGCGGGCCGCGGAGGTCTTCGGCGCGCTCGAGGACTCCGGTGGGCTGTCCTGGGCGGCCGGCACGGAGGGCTTCGTCCGCCTGCTGCAGGGCCGGTTCACCGAGGCGCGGGCCGTCGCCACCTCCGTGCTGCCGCTGGGCGAGGCCACCGGCGAGCGCTGGGGCGTGGCCGCGATGCTCACCATCGACGCCTTCGCCGCCGCCGAGCTCGGCGACATCGACGCGGCGCTGCGGGAGTCCGCCGCGGCGAGGACGGCCTTCTCCGAGCTCGGCGACGCGTGGGGGCAGGCGCTCGCCGCCGTCGCCCAGGGCGTCGCCGCCCGTGGCGACGACCAGCCGCAGCGCGCGGTCGCGGTGCTCGCCGAGGCGGTGCGGCTGTCCGAGACCGTCGGTCACCCGGTGATCACCGGCCTGGCGCTGGTCGTCCAGGGCTACGCGAGCCTCGACCGGGGCGACCTCGACGGCGCGGAGGCCTGCGCCTTCCGTGCCTCGGCGCTGCTGGCCGGGCTCGACCTCGAGCCGCACGCCGGGCTCGGCGCGAAGGTGCTGCTCGCCCAGGTGCTGCGGGCTCGCGGCCACCGGGACGACGCCCTGCGCGAGCTCGACGCCGCGCTGGACCAGACCGCCCGGCCGGCCCTGCTGTTCCCGCTGCGGCAGGCGATGGCCCACCGGGCGGGGACGCTGCTCGAGCTCGACCGGCCGAGGGAGGCGCTGACGACGGCCCGCGCCGCCGTCGACGTCCCGGCCGAGGACGTCCGGTCGCAGGTGCTCGCCCTGCGGGCGCTGGGGGCGGCGCTGCGGGCCTGCGGTCAGCCGGAGGAGGCGCGCCTGCACGTGGTTCGTGCCCTGGAGGTGGCGCGCTCCACCGGGCAGCGGTCGGAGATCGCGGCGACCGAGCGCCTGCTCGAGGCGCTCGAGGCGCAGGGCCCGCTCGCGGGCGGCGGCGCTACCGCGCCCGGCGGGCCAGGCGCTCGCGGTCCAGCAGGGTGACCGCCCGGCTGTCGACCCGCATCCAGCCGCGTGAGGCGAAGTCGGCGAGGGCCTTGTTGACCGTCTCGCGGGAGGCGCCGACCAGTTGGGCCAGCTCCTCCTGGGTGAGGTCGTGGTGCACCCGCACGCCGTCGCCGTCGGGCGTGCCGAAGCGCTGCGCCAGCTCGAGCAGTGCCTTGGCGACCCGGCCCGGGACGTCGGTGAAGATCAGGTCGGCGAGGGCGTCGTTGGTGCGGCGCAGCCGGCGGGCCAGCACCCGCAGCAGCTGCTCGGAGATCTCCGGGCGGTCCTTGATCCACGGGCGGAGCGAGGTGTGCGCCAGCGAGGCCAGCCGGGCGTCGGTGAGGACGACCGCCGTGGCGGTGCGCGGCCCCGGGTCGAACAGCGACAGCTCGCCGAACATGTCGCTCGGACCCATCACCGAGAGCATGTTCTCGCGGCCGTCGGCGGCGCGGCGACCGATCTTGATCTTGCCCGAGAGCACGATGAACAGGGTGTCGCCCTGCTCGCCCTCGTCGAAGACGTGCGCGCCGCGCGAGTAGTCGCCGTAGGTCAGGGCACCGGCCAGCGCCTCGGCCGCTTCAGGGGCCACCCCTTGGAACAGCCCGGCCCTCGACAGCACCTCGTCCACGACGTCGCGACCTCCGCTCGTTGCGTGCGGGTCGTTCCCGCCGACCGCAGAGTGTCCCACGTCACCGCTCCGGAGTCCCGGAAGACCGCCCGGAGGCGGCGCCGGTGCCGTCGCAGCGGATGCAGCGGGGGCCCCGCTGCGGCTCGGTCAGGGGGTCAGCGGGGTCGCGTGGGCAGCAGCCGGCTCAGCCGCCGCCGGCGCCAGTAGCGCTCGAGCGCGGGGGCGAACCCGTCGCTGACGAACGTCTCGACCTCCTCCGGCCGGGCCGTGTCGAGGAAGGACTCGAGCTCGTCGGTGACCGACTCGACGCGCAGCGGCCGCTCGACCCGCTCCATGGCGAGCATCAGCCCGAGCAGCGCGAGCGGCAGCAGCAGGGTGATCGGCAGGAGCGACACGCCTCCATCGTCCCCCCTCCGGCCGCGCTCATGCACCCGGCAGGGGTGGCGGTCAGCCGGCTGCGGTCAGCCGGCGCTCGAGCGGCAGCGGGAGGGCGGTCAGGCACAGCGACGGCTGCTCCCGGTAGCGGGCGATGAGATCGCCGGTGGCATCGGCGATCTGGCGGTGCAGCGCCGCGCGGTAGTCCGACAGCTGGCGCTCGGCGTCGGCGAGGTCGACCTCGAGCTGCCGGGCCGCCGTCGTGTCGGCCGGGTCGACCCGGCGCTCCCACAGCAGCTCGATCTGGGGCAGCGGGGGGATGCCGTCCACGGGCACGACCTCGAGCAGCGCCTGGCGGCCGGCACCGACGCGGGCGTCGGTGAGCACCGGGCGCAGCGCGTCGGTGTCGACGTCGCGGGCGGTCCCCCCGTCCAGCCGGGCCCGGAGCACGTCGAGCCGGGCCTGCAGGATGCGGCGCCAGTAGGACACCCGGCCCTCCTCCTCGCCGAGGGCGCGGCGGTAGGAGCGCAGCGCGTCCAGGTCGAGGTGGGCGAAAGCGTCCTGCCGCTGCGGCAGGGGCCGCGGGCCGCCCTTGCGCGATCGCGGCGCCGGGGGGACCGGCGTCGAACCCGGCAGCTCCGCGGGGAGCAGGCCTACCTGCGCGTCCATGCACGAACCTCTCGTTCTGGTCACTCTCCGTGACCATCCCTGGAGTCGTCGTCAGGACCCCTGGGAGCCTTGAGCCGGGTCACCCGTGCGGCCCACCCGTAGACTCGGGCGGTGCGCGCGCCGACGGCTCCGGAGTCCCGGCTGGCCCTCGTCCGGCGGGCCCGGCGCACGAACCGGGAGCTGGCCACGCTGCATCCCGACGCGCACTGCGAGCTGGACTTCACCACCCCGCTGGAGCTCGTCGTCGCGACAGTGCTGTCGGCGCAGTGCACCGACAAGCGGGTCAACGAGGTCACCCCGGCGCTGTTCGCGCGGTACCGCACCGCGGCCGACTACGCCGGGGCCGTGCGTGAGGAGCTCGAGGCGCTGATCCGGCCGACCGGCTTCTTCCGCAACAAGGCCACCAGCCTGATCGGGCTCGGCGCAGCGCTCGTGGAGCGGCACGACGGGCAGGTGCCGCCTCGCCTCGAGGACCTCGTGGCCCTGCCGGGCATCGGGCGCAAGACCGCCAACGTGGTGCTCGGCAACGCCTACGGCATCGCCGGGCTCACGGTCGACACCCACTTCGGCCGCCTGGTGCGCCGCTTCGGCTGGACCGAGGAGACCGACCCGGTCAAGGTCGAGGCGGTCGTCGCCGAGCTCCTGCCGCGCGGCGAGTGGACGATGTTCAGCCACCGGGTGATCTTCCACGGCCGGCGCGTCTGCCACGCGCGCACCCCGGCCTGCGGGGCGTGCGGCCTCGCCCGCCTCTGCCCGGCGTACGGCCTCGGCCCGACCGACGCCGGCCGGGCCGCTGCCCTGCTGAAGACGCCCGAGCAGGTGGCGCGATCGTGAGCGCCGCGCGGTGGCGCCCCTGGGCGCTGCTCGGCGTCGTGCTGCTGGCGGTCGGCGCCCTCGTGCTCGGCCTGCAGCGCGAGACGGCGCCACCCTCGGTGGCCGAGCAGCAGGACGGCGCCGAGCTGGCGGCACTGCGGGCGCAGGCCGCCCTCGAGCCCTGCCCGCCCGGTCTCGGCCCCGAGCTGCCCGACCTGGTGCTGCCGTGCCTGGGCGGCGGCGAGCCGGTGGCGCTGCGCGCCGAGCCCCCCGGCCGGCCGACCCTCGTCAACGTGTGGGCGTCCTGGTGCGCGCCCTGCGTCGAGGAGGTGCCCGACCTCGTCGCCTTCTCCGACAAGGCCGGTGACCGCGTCGCCGTCGTCGGGGTGCTCACCACCGACACCCAGCGCAGCGCGCTGACCTTCGCCTCCGAGTTCGACATGCGCTGGCCGAGCCTGGTCGACGACGACGGACTGGTGCTGCGGGCGTTCCTGCCCGGTCCTCCGGTGACGCTGTTCCTCGACGCCGAGGGCACCGTGGTGCACCGCAGGAGCGGGGCCTTCACCGACCTCGCCGAGATCGAGGCGCTGGTCGCCGAGCACCTGGGCGTGCAGGTGTGAGCGCGTCGGGCCAGGCTGGAGCCGTGCCCCCCGACTGGCTGCGGCAGCTGGCCGAGGCGCTGCCCGGAGTGCGCCCCGAGCAGCTCACCCGGTTCCTCCCCCCGGCCGGGGGTGGCGGCCGGCACTCGGCGGTGCTCGTCCTGTTCGGTGAGACCGCCGGCGAGCCGGACGTGCTGCTCATCGAGCGGGCCGCCACGCTGCGCTCGCACGCCGGCCAGCCGGCCTTCCCGGGCGGCGCGCTCGACCCCGGGGACGGCGCTGTCGACGCCGACGGGCCGGTCCGCGCGGCCCTGCGCGAGGCGGAGGAGGAGGTCGGGCTGCGTCCCGGCAGCGTGCACGTCCTCGGCGTGCTGCCGGCCCTGTGGCTGCCCCCGTCCGGCTACGTCGTGCACCCGGTGGTCGCCTGGTGGCGCACCCCGCACCCGGTCCGCGTCGTCGACGCGGCCGAGGTGGCGGCGGTGACCCGCGTGCCGATCGCCGCCCTCGTCGACCCCGCCGCCCGGCTGCAGGTCACCCACCCCAGCGGGTGGGTCGGTCCGGCGTTCGAGGTCGACGCGCCCGGCACCGACGGCGACCTGCTCGTCTGGGGCTTCACCGCGGGCCTGCTCGACAAGCTCCTGGCCCTCGGCGGCTGGGCCCGGCCGTGGGACACCGGCCGCCGCCGGCCGCTGGACCCCGAGACGCTCGCCATGGCGCTGCGGAGCAGCCCCGGCGGCCGGGTCCCGACACCGGCCGAGATGGACGTCGCCCGCGAGGCGGAGGCCACCGGTGCCGGGTAACGCGCTCGACCTCGTGCTGGTGCTCGCGGCGCTGCTGTTCGCCGTCTCCGGCTACCGGCAGGGCTTCGTCGTGGGCGCGCTGTCGTTCCTCGGCTTCCTCGGCGGAGGTGTCCTCGGTGCGCTGTCGGCTCCTGCCATCGCCGAGTCGGAGCCGCTGATGGACCTGCCGCGGCCGCTGGTCGGGCTCGGCGTGGTCTTCCTCGCCGCGTCGGTCGGGCAGCTGGTGGCCACGCTGATCGGCGCGAGCGTGCGCGACCGGCTCACCTGGAAGCCGGCCCGCACGGTCGACGCCGTCGGCGGCTCGGTGGTGAGCGTCGTCAGCCTGCTCCTGGTCGCCTGGCTGGTCGGCACGGCGGTCGCCTCCTCCTCGCTGACGCAGCTCGCGTCGCAGGTCCGCCGCTCGGTGGTGCTCCAGACGGTCGACGGCGCCGTGCCCGACGTCGCGCAGCGGTTCTTCTCCTCGTTCCGGCGGCTGATCGACGACCGCGGGTTCCCGGAGGTGTTCGGCGGCCTGGCCCCCACCCAGGTCACCGAGGTCGACCCGCCGGATCCCGCCCTCGCCGGCAGCGAGGCGGTGCAGGCGGCCCGCCCGTCGATCCTCAAGGTCACCGGCGTGGCCGAGGAGTGCCGCCGGCGCATCGAGGGCACCGGCTTCGTCTACGCCTCGGAGCGCGTGATGACGAACGCGCACGTCGTCGCCGGCGTCACGGCCCCGCGCGTCGAGGTCGGCGGCCGCGAGCTCGACGCCCGCGTGGTGCTGTTCGACCCGGGCCGCGACGTCGCGGTGCTCGCCGTCCCTGGCCTCGACCGGCCCGCGCTGCCCTTCGCCGGCCCGGCCGAGACCGGCGCCAGCGCGATCGTCGCCGGGTTCCCGCAGAACGGGCCGTTCCGGGCCGACCCTGCGCGCGTGCGCGGGACGCAGCGGGCCCGCGGTCCCGACATCTACCAGTCGGCCACCGTCGTGCGAGAGATCTACGCGCTCCGGGGCCTGGTGCAGCCGGGCAACTCCGGCGGCCCGCTGCTCGACCCGCAGGGGCGGGTGTACGGCGTCATCTTCGCGGCGGCTGCCGACGACCCGCAGACCGGCTACGCGCTGACCGCGGCCGAGGTGGCCGGTTCCGCCCGCGAAGGGGCTGCGGCGACCGAGCCGGCCGACACCCAGACCTGCGACTGAGCGCAAGCACCCGCCGGCGGGTCCGCAACCGGCCGTTTCTGGTGCAAACCCGCTGTGCCACACCCGTTGTGCTCCACGCACGTAAGGGTGCTCACAGGCCGTCCGGCTCGACATCCGCTTGCCTGGTGCTTACCGTTGCAAGCAACGACCGCCGACCGGACCGGACAGGGAGAGGAGCGCCCCGTGCTGCAGATGCCCCGCGGCGTGCGCACCAGGGTCTCCCGCCGCATCGACGCCGACCCCAGCAGCACCGCGCTGCTGCTCGCCGGACCGCCCGCGGTCGACCTCTGGCCGGGCGCCCGCCGCGTCGGCGAGGCCGACGGCGGGGTGCTCGTCGAGGCCCGACCGCCGGCCGAGCCGCAGCTCGTCGACGCCGAGCCGGCCCGCGTCAGCGTCCGCGCCCTGCCGCCGCGGCGCACGCCCACCTCCTACGTGACCCGCTTCGAGTGGTCCGGCGACGACCTGCCGCCGGTGTCCGGCCGGCTCACCCTCGCCTACGCCCCGACCGGCGACGGTGCGTCGGTCACCCACGCCGTCCTCGAGCTGGAGCCGGTCACCGGTGACGCCCCGTACAGCCGCCGGGCGCTCACCACCATGGGCGAGGGGTTCCTCGGCAACCTGGCCCGGGCGGCCGAGAACCGCAACCGGGCGGCCTAGACCGGCCGCCTACACCGGGCCGGCGTCCGCACGCAGCTGCAGCCGGCCCGGCGGGCGCCCCTGCTCGACGTCCGCGGCCAGGGCGTCGGCCCGCGCCGCCACCGCGTCGGCGTCGACGCCGTGCCGCCCCGGCAGGCCGCGCAGGCGGCCCGCCCCGCGGCGCAGCAGGCGGGCCGCCCCGACCCGGTTCCCGCGCTGCACGTGGGTGAGCCCGACGCAGACCTGCGCCAGGCCCTGCCACAGGTCGCGCTCGTCGTCGGCAGCCCGCTTCCAGGCCGCCTCGAGGACGTCGTGCGCCCAGAACGGCCGGTCGTCGTCCAGCAGGTCCTGCGCGAGGACCAGCGCCTCGTCGGGACTGCGGTCGACCTCGGGCACCGGCTCGACCTCGGCCGGGGAGCCGGCGGGCACCGGCCGGCCGGCCGCGTCCCGACCGCGCAGCTGACGGCTCATGTCCCGCGCAGGTGCTCGAGCAGGGCGGCCGTCACGACGTCCGGCACCTCCTCGTGGCAGAAGTGGCCGACCCCCTCGAGCACCTGCAGCTCGTAGGGCGCGTGCACCCACGCTCCCGAGCCGTGGGCGGTGGTGGCCAGCAGGCACCGGTCCACGGCACCGTGCACCTGCAGCACGGGGACGCCGACCCCCCGGTCGAGGAGCCGGCGGAAGCGGTGCCCGCTCGGGCGGGTAAGCGACCGGACCGCCCAGCGGTACCACTCCAGGGTGCAGTGCGCGGCGGGGTCGATCTGCATCGCCTCGCGACAGCGGGCCTCGGTCTCGGCGTCGGGGAAGCCGGGTCCGCCCCAGCGGCGCAGCAGGTCGCCGACGTAGGCCCCGCCGTAGCGGCGGAGCTTCGCCTCAGGCACCCGCGGCACCTGGAACAGGGCGATGTAGGCCGACGCGCGGCGCTGCGCCGGGTCGCGCAGCAGCGCCTCGGCCAGGCGGAGGGGGTGCGGCATGCCGACGACGGCGAGCCGGCGGACGAGAGCCGGGTGCAGGGTGGCGACCGTCCAGGCGAGGTAACCGCCCCAGTCGTGGCCCACGACGTCGGCCTCGGCGGCGCCGAGCGCCCGGACCATGCCGGCGACGTCGGAGGACAGGGTGTAGGCGTCGTAGCCGCGGGGCGGCTTGTCCGAGGCGCCGTAGCCGCGCAGGTCCGGTGCCACCGCCCGGTACCCGGCCTCCCCGAGGGCCACCAGCTGGTGGCGCCACGACCACCAGAACTCCGGGAAGCCGTGCAGGAGCACGACCATCGGACCGTCCTCCGGCCCGCACTCGGCCAGGTGGAAGCGCACGCCGTTCGCCGTCACCTCGCGGTGGGTCCACGGCCCGTCGACGAGCACGACGGACTCGTCGACGGTCATGCCGCCGAGCGTACGACCGTCCGGGCGACGGGCGGCCTCAGCGCTCGCCGAGCGGCGTGGTCGGGTTCTTCGCCCAGGTGATGTCGTCCTTCACCGTCTCGATCGTCTTCTCCGGCGGGCCGACCTTCCCGAGCTTCTTCTTGCCGGTGAGAGCCAGGACCGCCGCGCCGACGGCGTACAGGGCCCCGACGGTGAAGAACGCGCAGCCCAGCGGGACCCCGAGCCAGGAGATGCCGTAGGCCGCCGAGATCGACAGGAAGATCAGGGCGAACAGGCCGAGGAAACCGGCGCCGCCCAGCAGCCCGGCGCCCTTGCCCGCGGTGGTGACCTCCTGCTTGATCTCGACCTTGGCCAGCTGCACCTCGGTGCGGATCAGCGTCGAGAGGTCGCGGGTGGCGCTCGAGACGAGCTCGCCCAGGCTCAGGTCGTTCGGGTCGGAGGCGCTCGTCGGGGTGCGGCCGTCGGAGGGAGAGGTCATGACGTCGCGTTACCCGGGTGGCGGCGGAGTCACACGACGCGATGAGGTCACCCGGCGCCGGACCGCGGACGCCGCGCGCCCGCGCCGCGGCCCCCGTCCGCCGCGATCGCGGCCCCGGTAGCCTGGACGGCGGTCTGCCGGGAAGCCTGGTCGGCGTCCTTCCGGCCTGCCCGCGCGGAGGTCGCCCCTGCCCCTGAGCCCCCGCCCTGACACGGAGGACCGTCGTGCTCGCCCTGCTGGTCCTCCACCTCGGCCTGGCGCTGCTCGCGCCGTGGCTGGGTCGGCGGATCGGCCCGCGGGTGTTCTACGTCGTGGCCCTGGCGCCCTTCACGACCGCTGTGTGGGCCGCGACCCAGCACGCGGCCGTCGTCGACGGGCGTCCGGCCAGCTCGAGCGCTTCCTGGGTTCCTGGCCTCGGCATGACGCTCGACCTGCGCATGGACGCGCTGTCGCTGCTGCTGGTCACCCTCGTCGCCGGCGTGGGCACCCTCATCTTCCTGTACTGCTCGCAGTACTTCTCCCGGACGTCGCCAGGGGTGGGCCGCTTCGCCGCGGTGCTGACCGGGTTCGCCGGCGCGATGCTCGGTCTGGTGCTGGCCGACGACGTGCTGCTGCTGTACGTGTTCTGGGAGCTGACCAGCGTCACCTCGTTCCTGCTCATCGGCTACTCCGACGAGAAGCAGGAGAGCCGGCGGGCGGCGGTCCAGGCACTGCTGGTGACCACCTTCGGCGGCCTGGTGATGCTGCTCGGCCTGATCGTTCTCGCGACCGAGGCCGGCACCTACTCGCTGTCGGGGATCCTCGCCGACCCGCCGTCGGGCACACCGACGGCGGTGGCGCTCGTCCTCGTGCTCGTCGGCGCCTTCACCAAGAGCGCCCAGGTGCCCTTCCACCCGTGGCTGCCCGCGGCCATGGCCGCACCCACGCCGGTGTCGGCCTACCTCCACGCCGCGGCGATGGTCAAGGCCGGCGTGTACCTGGTGGCACGGCTGGCGCCGGCGTTCGCCACCGTGGGCGTCTGGCGGCCGCTCGTCATCACGGTCGGCCTCGCGACGATGATCGTCGGCGGCTGGCGGGCGCTGCGCCAGACCGACCTCAAGCGCCTGCTCGCGTTCGGCACCGTCAGCCAGCTGGGGTTCCTGTTCGTGCTGGTCGGCGCCGGCACCCGCGACGCCGCCCTCGCCGGCGCCGCGGTGCTGCTCGCGCACGGGCTGTTCAAGTCGACGCTGTTCCTCACCGTCGGCGTCATCGACCACGAGACCGGTACCCGTGACCTGCGGGTGCTGTCCGGGCTCGGCCGCAGGATGCCGGTGCTCGCGGTGTCGGCGACGCTCGCGGCGGCCTCGATGGCGGCCGTGCCTCCGCTGTTCGGCTTCGTCAGCAAGGAAGCCGCCTACGAGGCCTTCCTGCACGGCGGCCCCGGTGGCCTCGCCACCCTCGCCGGCCTGTTCGTCGGCTCGGTGCTGACCGGGGCCTACAGCGCCAGGTTCGTGTGGGGGGCGTTCGCCAGCAAGCCCGGCTGCGCCGCCACCGAGCCGCGCACGCCGTCGCCGCTGTTCCTCGCGCCGGTCGTGCTGCTGGGGCAGCTCGGCCTGCTGCTCGGGCTGGTGCCGTTCGTCGCCGACCCGCTGGTGCAGGCGTACGCGGCCGAGTACGCAGGCGAGCCCGAGCCTTACCACCTGGCCCTGTGGCACGGGCCGAGCGCCGCCCTGCTGCTGTCGTCCATCACCCTCGGCGGCGCGGCGTTCCTGTTCCTCGGCCGCGAGCGCCTGCGGGTGCTGCAGCGGCAGGCCCACCGGGTGCTCGGCGTCGTCGACGCCGACCGCAGCTACGACACCACGGTGCGCGGCGTCGACCGGCTGGCGCTGCGCAGCACCGCGGTGGTGCAGACCGGGTCGCTGCCGGTCTACCTCGGCATGGTGCTGCTCACCCTCGTCGCCCTGCCGGGCGCGGCGCTGCTCACGTCGACCTCGGTCACCACGAACCTGCGCGCCTACGACACCCCGCTGCAGCTGGTGGTCGGCGCCGTCATCGCGGTGGCCGCCGTCGCGACGGCACGCGCGCACCGGCGCTTCACCGCCGTCCTCTACCTCGGCGCGGTGGGCTACGGCATCGCCGTGCTCTTCGTCCTGCAGGGCGGGCCCGACCTCGCCCTGACGCAGTTCCTCGTCGAGACGCTGACGCTGGTCGTGTTCGTCTTCGTGCTGCGCCGGCTGCCCGCGCAGTTCAGCCGCCGCCGGCTGCGACTCAGCCAGGGCGTGCGCGTGGGCATGGCGCTGGCGGTCGGCGCCTTCGTCACCGTGTCGGTGCTCGTCTCGACGCAGGCGCGCACCCAGCCGGCGGCGTCGCAGGCCTACCTCGACCAGGCCTATCCCGAGGGTCACGGGCGCAACGTCGTCAACGTGGTGCTCGTCGACTTCCGCGGCCTCGACACGCTCGGCGAGATCACCGTGCTCGCGGTGGCCGCGATGGGCATCACCAGCCTGGTGCTCGCCGCCCGCCGCCGCGGCACGCCGATGCCGGCCGACCAGGCCGCCTTCTCCGCGGACGGTCCGCCGCCCGACGCCGAGCCCCGCCCGGCGCCGGCGGGGGACCGGCGATGAGCCAGCAGCCCGTGGACGCCGGCGGCCCGGCCGGCCTCGAAGGGGCCGACCGGATGCCGGCGGTGCGCCGCTCGGTCATCCTCGAGACCTGCGTGCGCCTGGTCTTCCACACCGTGCTCGTGTTCGGTCTCTACCTGCTGTTCGCCGGCCACAACCAGCCCGGCGGCGGCTTCATCGGCGGCCTCGTCGCCGGGTCGGCGTTCGTGCTGCGGTACGTCGCGGCCGGCCGGGCCGAGCTGCGCGCGGCCGTGCCGGTCGACCCGGGGGTCCCGCTGGGGCTCGGCCTCCTGGTCGCGACCTCCACCGGCGCCGGCTCCTGGCTGTTCGGCGCCGACTTCCTCACCAGCGCCTACGGCAGCGTCGTCGTCCCGGTGCTCGGTGAGGTCGCTGCGTCGACGGTGCTCCTGTTCGACATCGGCGTGTTCCTCGTCGTCGTCGGCCTGGTGCTCACGCTGCTGCGCACCCTCGGCGCGGAGGCGGAGAGATGAGCGGAGCCAGCGGGCGGTGCCCCGCGAGGGACGAGCGGGCGCGCCGGTCGCTTGCGGAGCGAGGGAGGGCGGTGCAGCGATGAGCGGGAACCTCACGCTCGCGCTGCTCATCGGCGTGCTCTACACGGTCGGCACCTACCTGCTGCTGCAGCGCACGCTGACCCGCATCGTGATCGGGCTTGCGCTGCTGGGGCACGGCGCGAACCTGCTCCTGCTGCAGGCCGGGGGCCGCGCGGGACAGGTGCCGTTCGTCGGGCCGGAGGGAGCGAGCCTCGAGACCACCGCCGACCCGCTGCCGCAGGCGATGGTGCTCACCGCCATCGTCATCACCTTCGGCGTCTCGGCGTTCCTGCTGGCGCTGGCCTACCGCAGCTGGGTGCTGACGCAGGAGGACGAGGTGCAGGACGACGTCGAGGATCGGCGGGTGTTCACGCTTCGCCGTGACGAGGAGGCGCGCCGCGCCGAGGACGCCGGTCGACGCGACCAGGACGACGAGGGGGAGGCCTGATGGAGGTCCTGCTCCCGCTGCCCGTCGCGCTCCCGCTCGCCGGTGCCGCCCTGTCGATCCTGCTGGTGCGCAGCTCCACGGTGCAGCGCCTGATCTCGCTGCTGACGCTGGTCGGCCTGCTGGTCGCGGCCCTCGCGCTGCTCGTCGTCGTCGACCGCGACGGCACGCAGGTGGTGCAGGCCGGCGGCTGGGCCGCCCCCGCCGGCATCTCCCTGGTCGCCGACCGGCTCTCGGCGCTGCTGCTCGTCGTGTCGGCGGCGGTCCTGCTGGCCGTGCTCGTCTACGCCATCGGGCAGGGCGTGGCCGACGGCGGTCGCGGCGTGCCGATCGCGATCTTCCACCCCTGCTACCTGGTCCTCGCGGCCGGCATCGCGCTGGCGTTCCTGACCGGCGACCTGTTCAACCTGTTCGTCGCCTTCGAGGTGTTCCTCGTCGCGTCCTACGTGCTGCTGACGCTCAACGGCGGGCCCGCCCAGGTGCGGGCCGGCATGACCTACGTCGTCGTCAGCCTGCTCGCCTCGGTGCTGTTCGTGACGGCTGTCGGCCTGGTCTACGCCGCCACCGGAACGGTCAACATGGCCGACGCCGCCGTGCGGCTGCAGGACGTGCCCGACGGCGTGCGGGTGGCGCTCGGGCTCACCATGCTCGTCGTCTTCGGCATCAAGGCCGCGCTGTTCCCGCTGTTCTCGTGGCTGCCCGACAGCTACCCGACGGCGCCGTCACCGGTCACCGCCGTGTTCGCCGGCCTGCTCACCAAGGTCGGCGTGTACGCCGTCATCCGCACGCAGACGCTGCTGTTCCCCGGTGAGGAGACCATCGCCGCGGTGCTGCTGGTCATCGCGGCGCTGACCATGGTGGTCGGCATCCTCGGCGCGATCGTGCAGGACGACGTCAAGCGGGTGCTGTCGTTCACGATCGTCAGCCACATCGGCTACATGCTGCTGGGCCTCGGCCTGTACAGCGTCGCCGGGCTGGCCGGCGCGGTGCTCTACACGGTCCACCACATCGTCGTGCAGACGACGCTGTTCCTCGTGGCCGGGCTGATGGAGCGCCGTGAGGGCACGTCGTCGATGCTGCGCTCCGGCGGCCTGCAGCACGTCGCCCCGCTGCTCGCCGTGCTGTACCTGCTGCCGGCGCTGTCGCTGGCCGGCATCCCGCCGCTGTCGGGCTTCGTGGCCAAGATCGGCCTGTTCCAGGCCGGGCTGGCCGACGGCGGCGGCCTGGCCGTCGGCGCCGTCGTCGCCGGCACCGCCACGTCGCTGCTGACGCTGTACGCCGTCGGCCGGGTGTGGGTGGAGGTCTTCTGGGGCGAGGTCGCCGAGGTCGTCGCGGACGCCGACCTCGAGGACACCGTGGACGTCGGCGTGGCGCGCACGCCGCGGCTGATGACCGGCGCGACGATCGCGGCCGTCGTCGGCATGCTGGCCATCACCGTCGTCGCCGGGCCGCTGTACGGCCTGGCCGAGCGGGCCGCCGAGGACCTCGCCGACCCGTCGTCCTACACCGGCGCGGTGCTCGGGACGGAGGCCGCCTCATGACGCGTCTGACGTCCCACCTGGTGCTGCTCGCCTGGCTGACCGCGGTGTGGGTGGCCCTGTGGGGGTCGCTGACCGCCGCGAACGTCCTGGGCGGCCTGGTCGTCGCCTCGGCGCTGCTGCTGCTCCTGCCGCTGCCCACGCTGCCCCGGACGGGTCGGGTGCGCCCCGTCGCGCTCGTGCGCTTCCTGATGGTGTTCCTGTGGGAGCTGGTGAAGGCCAGCCTGACCGTGGTCGTGCAGGTGCTGCACCCCGGACGGCCGCTGCGGCAGGCGGTCATCGCGGTGCCGGTGGAAGGCATCTCCGACCGGATGCTCACGCTGATCGCCAACGCCGTGTCGCTGACGCCGGGCACGCTGGCCCTCGAGGTCGACCGGCCCCGCGCGGTGCTCTACGTGCACGTGCTCGACATCGGGGAGCACCCGGGCGCGGCCGACGAGGTGCGCGCCTCCATCGTCCGGCTCGAGCGGCTCGCCATCGACGCCCTCGGGTCGTCCGAGGCGCTCGCGGCGCTGGACCGCGCCGAGCGGAAGGCCACCCGATGAACGTCGTCGCCGTCGTCTGCTACGCGGGCCTTGCCGTCGCGGCCGTGGCTGCGCTCATCCGGCTGTGCATCGGCCCGAGCGTCCCCGACCGCATCGTGGCGCTCGACAGCCTGCTCTACATCGTGGTCATCGGCATCGCGGTCGCGGCGACCATCACCGAGAGCGGCGCGTTCCTCGGGGTGCTCGTCGCCGTGGCGCTGCTCGCCTTCGTCGGGACGGCCACGGTCGCCCGTTTCGTCGAGCG
Organism: Mycobacteriales bacterium; assembly: GCA_035540755.1. Lineage (GTDB taxonomy): Bacteria > Actinomycetota > Actinomycetes > Mycobacteriales > SCTD01 > DATLGD01. Next base: position 35,396 of record DATLGD010000101.1, read on the forward strand.
CCGGGGAGGGTCGTGATGGAGCTGGTCGAGGACGTCGTCAGCTCGTTCCTGCTGCTGGGCGGGGTCGCGCTCGCGATCATCGCCGGCATCGGGCTGCTGCGCTTCCCGGACGTCTTCAGCCGGATGCACGCCGCGACCAAGCCGGCCACCCTCGGGCTGCTCATGGTCTGCCTCGGCGCGGCGCTCGAGATGGAGGACGGCTCGCACCGCAGCAAGCTGCTGCTCGTGGCGGCCTTCCAGTTCCTCACCGCGCCCGTGGCCGCGCACATGATCGGCCGGGCGGCCTACCGCTCCGGCACCGGCGCCCTCGACGACCTCGTCGTCGACGACCTGCGCGGCGTCAGCGACGGCACCGCCACGCCGCAGGCAGTCGCGGGCACCCGCACCGACGGCACCGAGATGGAGGACCCGGCCCCCGAGGTGCGGTAGCGCGGGCTGCCGGTGCGCTAGCGCGGGCCGGCCTCGGGGCCGGCGTCGGCGAGCTCGTCGTAGCCGGTCTCCGGCGTGAGCGGCGAGCGGGCCCGGTAGGCGGCCCGCCCGATCGCGAAGCCGCCGGCCGGCGCCGTGGCCAGCTGCAGCAGCACGGCCAGCAGCACCTTCAGGGCGTTGTTCCACGACGGCGCGAGCGCCAGGGCGCCGAGCAGCGTCAGCACGACGCCCAGGCTCGCGGCCTTGGTCACGGCGCTCATCCGGGTGTAGGCGTCGGGCAGCCGCAGCAGGCCGAGGCCGGCCGCCGCGACCAGCGTGACACCGAGGCCCACCAGCAGGCCCCCGACCAGGTCCAGCGGGCTCACGCGTCCCCCCGGTGCACCAGGCGGGACAGCGCGACGCTGCCCAGGAAGCCGACGAGGACGGCGACGACCGCCACGTCGAAGAAGTACGCGGCGTCCAGCCGCACCGCGAGCAGCGCCACCACGGCGACGAACACGAAGAAGACGAGGTCGGCGGCGACGGCGCGGTCGGCGTCGGTGGGTCCGGCGAACGCCCGCCACGCCGCCGGCAGCAGCGTCAGGCCGAGGACGGCGAGGGCGACGTCGAGCAGGACGAGGTCAGGCACGGGCGCTCCTCGGTGCGGCCGGCACGTCGTCGTCGCGGCGCACGGCCCGCAGCATGCGGGTCTCCATCTCGGCCAGCTGGGCGCGGAACGCCTCGCGGTCCCCGGCGTACATGCCGTGCACGTAGAGCACCGCGGGCTCGCGGGAGATCGCGAGCGTGAGGGTGCCCGGCGTCAGCGTCACCAGGTTGGCGAGGAGCGCGACCTCGGCGTCGGTGCGGCAGCGCAGCGGCAGCGCGACGACGCCGGGCTGCAGCCGGCTGCGCGGCGTGACGACGTCCCAGACCACCTGCGCGTTCGCGACGGCGAGCGCGCGCAGGAAGTACCCGGTGAACCGGACGGTGCGGCCGGCCTGCCGCAGGCGTGCGGAGGCGCTCACTGCGTCACCTTCGTTCGCTGCGCACGCCGACGGCACGCCCGCTCCGTCGTCGCGGGACGCCGCCGGCGTGCTCCGCTCACTGGCCGCTCACCGCCTCGACGTAGGCGCTCGGGTCGACCAGCCCGGCCGCGGCGGTCTCGGCCAGCTGCAGCACCAGCTCGGCGCCGAGCCCCACCGCGATCGACACGGCGGCGAGCACCGCGCCCGGCCAGACCAGCGAGCTGCGCATGCGCGCACCGGTCAGCGGGACCGAGCCGCTGCGCCGGGCGGCGTCGGCGCGGTAGGCGGCGAGCGTGGCGGGCGCCTCGGGGGCGTCCTGCGCCTCCTCGGTGCGCGGCAGGGGCGGCGAGGTGGTGGGGACGCGCTCGGGGTGCCGGTCCTGCGGCGCCTCGCCCCAGAACACGCCGTTCCAGATCTTCATCATCGACAGCAGCGTGAACAGGCTGACGCCCACCGCGAGGCCGGCGGCCAGGTAGGCCTGCTCGGCGAACGCCGCCCGCACCAGCACGAGCTTGGCGATGAAGCCGGAGAAGGGCGGCAACCCGGCGAGGGAGAGCGCCGCGACCAGGAAGGCGACGGCGAGCAGCGGCTCGCGCCGCGCCAGGCCGCCGAGCCGGTCGAGCCGGTCGGTGCCGGTGGCGGTCTCGACTGCTCCCGCCGACAGCAGCAGCGACGCCTTCACGACGGTGTGGTGCAGGAAGTAGAAGATGCCGGCGGTGACGCCCAGCAGGCCGAAGAAGGACAGCCCGAGCAGGATGTAGCCGACCTGGCTGATCATGTGGAAGACGAGGATCGAGCGCATCCGCCCCTCGCCGAGCGCGCCGAGGACGCCGACCACCATGGTGGCGAGGAAGACGACGAGCAGCACGTTCGACAGCCGCGCGTCGCCGTCGAAGACGACGGCGTAGACGCGGAAGAGGGCGTAGACGCCGATCTTGGTCAGCAGGCCGGAGAACAGCGCCGTCACCGCGGGCGGGGCGGCCGGGTAGGTCGCCGGCAGCCAGCCGTGCGCGGGCACGAGCGCCGCCTTCACGCCGAAGGCCACCAGGACGACGCCGGCGGCCAGCGCGGCAGCGTCGGACTCGGCCGCGGCACCCGCGAGCTCCCCGAGGTTGACCGTCCCGGTGACGCCGTAGAGCAGCGCGATGCCGGCGAGCAGGATCGTCGAGCCGAGCAGGTTGACCGACAGGTAGATCCGTCCGGCGCGCAGCTGCTCGCGGCGGGCGCCGGCGGTGAGCAGCACGTACGACGGCAGCAGCGCCACCTCGACGAGCACGAACAGGTTGAACAGGTCGGCCGTGACGAACGCGCCGTAGACGCCGCCGGACAGCACCAGCGCGAGCGGCACGAACCAGCGGTCGCGGTCGTCGCCGGACGCGGCGGCGAAGGCGAGGCACGTCGTCACCAGCAACGAGGCGACGAGCACCATGAGCGCCGAGAGCGGATCGGCGGCAAGCGGGATGGCGATGCCGGCCGGCCACCCGGCCACCTGCGCGACGACGACGTCGCCGTCGCGGGTGGCGACCACGAGGACGACGGCGGCGACCAGGACGCCGGCGTTCACCACGAGGCCCACCGCGCGGCGGGCGGCGACGCCCGGCAGGAGCGTGGCGACGAACGCGGCGAGCAGCGGCACCGCGACGAGCATCGGCAGCAGGTCGGCGGCGGTCACGGCGGGCCCTCGCCCTCGGGTCGGGCCTCGACGGGGGCGTCGTCCGGGTCGTCGGCTCCCGGCTCCTCCTCGGCGCCGGCGCCGGCCAGGCCGAACAGGTACACGGTGATGCCGAAGGTGATGACGATGGCGGTGAGCGCGAACGCCTGCGGCAGCGGGTCGGAGGTGGCGGCCGGGCCGCTGCGCCCGACCAGCGGCGCCTCGCGCCGGGCCATGCCGCCCGCGGCGAGCAGCAGCACGTTGGCGGCGTGGCCGAGCAGGATGAAGCCGAGCGTGACCCGGACCAGGCCGCGCTGCAGGACCAGGTAGACGCCGCCCGCGACGAGCACGGCGACCACGAGTGCGGCGCTCATCGGGTCCCGCCCGCCGGCACGGGGTCTTCGACCCGCGGTCGGCCGGCGCCGAGCCGGTCGAGGGCGGCCACGACGAGGCCCAGCACGGCCAGGTAGACGCCGACGTCGAAGACCAGCGACGACGTCACCGAGCCGACGACGGGCAGCTCGGTCTTGAGCGGTCGCAGGAACGCGCCGTCGAGGTAGCCGAACAGGCCGGCCGCGCCGGCGACCAGCACGCCGACGGAGATGAGCCGTTCCGGACGCAGCCAGCCGGGGACGGACGGCCGCTGCCGCGGCAGCTGGTCGAGGGCCACGCCCGCACCGCCGACGAGCGCGGCGATGAAGCCGCCGCCCGGGTCGTCGTGGCCGCGCAGCAGCAGGTATCCCGAGAACAGCAGCAGCACCGGCAGCAGCACCCGCCGGGTGACCTGCAGGACCACGGCGTTGTCGGCGCCGTCGACCGGTCCGCGCACGACGTCGGCGTCCCGCGCCGCCTCCCGGCGCAGGAGCGAGAGCAGCCCGATCGCGGCGACGGCGAGCACCGTGACCTCGCCCCAGGTGTCGAGACCGCGGAAGTCGACGAGCACGGTGTTGACGACGTTGGTGCCGCCGACGAGCGGCTCGGACTGCTCGAGCAGGAAGTCGCCGGCCGGCGAGCGCTCGCGGCGGCCGGTGAGCGTCCACGTGGCGAGGCCGGCGACGACCCCGCTGACGGCGGCGAGGCCGGCCGCGCCGCCCGATCGCAGCCGGCTGCCGGCCCGGAAGGCGCCGGGCAGCCGGCGCAGCACGAGCACGGCGACCACCACGGTGAGGATCTCCACCAGCAGCTGGGTGAGCGCGAGGTCGGGGGCGCCGGCGAGCAGGAACCACCCGGCGACGACGAAGCCGACCGTGCCGAGCAGCGTCACCGCGGCCACCTGGCTGCGGGTCACGGCGAGCCCGAGCACGGCGACGGCGAGCAGGGCGAGGACCAGCCAGTCCCCGCCGCGGGTGAGCGGTGCGGGGGCCGGGCCGAGCCCGCCGCCGAGCAGGACGCCGGTGACGCCGAGACCGGCCAGGGCGAGCAGCGGCCACGGCAGGTGGGCGGCCAGCGCGGGGCTGCGGGCCGGCCGGCCGATGCGGCTGCCGAGCGCCAGCGACGCCTCGTAGGAGGCGTCGAAACCCTGCACGCCGGTGAACGGCAGACGGAGCCGGGGGAGCACGCCGTCGAGCCGCTCGCGCTGCAGGAACAGCAGGAAGCCGGCGGTGATGGTCACCGCGGAGAGCCCGAGCGCCGGGGTGAAGCCGTGCCACAGGGCCAGGTCGAAGTTGCCCTCGACGAGGCGGGTGTCCTCCACGGTGCGGTCGATGAGCGGGTTCAGCAGACCGACCGCGAGGCCCAGCCCGAGGCCCATCAGCGCCGGCACGGCGGCGGGCGCCAGGAAGGAGCGTCGCGGCTCGTAGAGGTCGGGCTGCACCACCGGGCCGCCGAAGGCGCCGGCGAGGATCCGGAAGCCGTAGGCGAACGTCAGGGCCGCGCCGGTCACCGCGGTCAGCGCGGCGGCCCAGCCGACCCAGGCCGGGCCTTCGAGGCCGAGGAAGGCCGAGAACGCCTCCTCCTTGCTGATGAAGCCGAGGAACGGCGGCAGACCGGCCATCGACAGCGCAGCGAGGCCGGTCAGCACCGCGGTGACCGGCATCAGCTTGCGCAGCCCCGACAGCTCGCGGATGTCGCGGCTGCCGGCCTCACGGTCGATGATCCCGACGAGCATGAACAGCGTCGCCTTGAACAGCGCGTGCGCGAACAGGTGCAGCGCGGCCGTGGCCAGCGCCGCGGGGGTGCCGACGCCGACGAGCGCGACGAGCAGGCCCAGCTGGCTGACGGTCGAGTAGGCGAGCAGAGCCTTGAGGTCGTGCTGCTGCAGCGCGAACAGGGCGCCCATCACGGCAGTGGCGAGGCCGACGACGACCAGCGTCGCCGTCCAGGCCGGCTCCTCCGCGAACGGCGGCGAGAAGCGCATGAGCAGGTAGATGCCGGCCTTGACCATCGTCGCGGCGTGCAGGTAGGCGCTCACCGGCGTGATCGCGACCATCGCGTCGGGCAGCCAGTAGTGGAAGGGCAGCTGCGCCGACTTGGTGAAGGCCGCCAGCACGATGCAGGCGCCGATCGGCCAGGCCAGCTCGGAGTCCCGGATGAGCTGCGCGTCGCCGAGGATCACGTTCAGGTCGGTGGTGCCGACCGTCACCGCGATCATGATCAGGGCGGCGAGCAGCGCCAGCCCGCCCCCGCCGGTCGTGACCAGGGCCCTGGTGGCGGGCTTGGCGCCCGAGGTGCCCTGGCCGCCGATCAGGAAGAACGACGTGAGCGTCGTCGCCTCCCAGAACACGAACAGCAGCACGACGTCGGCCGCGAGCACCAGTCCGAGCATCGACGTCGCGAAGATCGCCAGCAGCCCGAACAGCCGGCCGTGCGAGGTGCCCGGGCTCAGGTAGCGGGCGCAGTAGGCGCCGATGAGCGCCCCGACGCCGAGGATGAGCACGACGAACAGCAGCGACAGGCCGTCGAGCCGGAGCCGGAAGGCGACGTCGAGCGCCGGGATCCACGGCTGGACGTGGTCGACCGTGCCGCCCTCGAGCACGACCTCGGGGCTCTCGAGCAGCACGGCGCCGAGCAGGACGAGGAAGACCGCAGCCAGCACGTAGCCGGTGTCGCGCCCGAGCCGTCGGGCGACGAGCGGCATGCTGACGGACGTCGCCAGCATCGCGACGAGAACCCAGGCCAGGACCACTCAGCCGGCTCCGGGCATCCACGTCATGTCGGTCCATGCTGCCAGAGCGGTCCGCGTGTGCGCCCGCCGGTGTGCGCCCCGGCTGCGTCGTCAGCCGTCGCTGATCGACAGGAAGACCGCGACGACGACCAGCGGCAGAGCGTGACGACGGCGCCGAGCGCAGCCAGCCGTCGCTGCGCGCCAGTTGTGCGGCGAGCCGTGACGACGCAGCCACCGAGGCACCCGAGAGTCACCAGCAGGACAGCCCTCTGGCCGAGCAGCGGCACCGTGGTGAGCGACAACCACGTCAAGGTCGCCGTGGCGCAGCCGGCGACCAGCGCCCAGCTGCCGGCGACAGATCCACGACCGGCGGCGGGACCCGACACGGGTCAGAGCGTTGCGCCCGGGCGGGTCGACGGCAAGCAGGAGCGAGCGCGTTGCTGTCGCCCGTCGACCTCTGTTCCGTCCCGACCGCCGTCACCAGGGTGGGTCGGCCCCGCTGGCGCGGGCGTCGGGGCGCCAGGGGACGTGCAGGTGGCGGAGCCTGAGCTTGCCGAGGTGCCACAGGACGTGGTGTCTGCGGCAGAGCAGGACGAGGTTGTCCAGTTCGGTGGGTCCGTCGTCGGCTCGGGCGATCAGGTGGTGGGCGTCGCACATGGCTGGCGGTCGGGTGCAGCCGCGGGCGGCGCAGCCGCCGTCGCGAGCCGTCAGCGCCCGGCGCTGGCTGGGGGTGACGGTGTCGCGCAGCGCCTCGAGGCCGCGGACCTGCCCGGTGCTGTCGAGCAGGACGCGGCTGAT
>DATLGD010000102.1:0-2264 GCA_035540755.1 Mycobacteriales bacterium
GATCCGCTCGGGCTGCAGCGCCAGGGCCGCCGCCCCCGCCGCCCGAACCTGTGGCCGCGGCCCTGGCGCTGCAGCCCGAGCGGATCTCGGTGAGCGCCTCCGGCTTCTTCGTGCTGCCGGTCGACGTCGTCAACCGCGGGCCGGCGGTCGACGTCGTCGCGGTCCGGGTGCGGGCCGAGCCGGTGCTGGAGCTGCCCGGCAGCAGCGGGTCGACCCGGGTCGGGGCGGCGGACCGCAGCGGCGTCGTGGCCATCGTGCGCCCGGACTGCGACCGCCTGCAGGGCGGCGAGCCCTTCACCGCCGACGTGCGGGTGCTGCTGCGGACGGCGGACGGCGCGACCGCGGAGCCCGCGATCGAGATCGGCAGCCGCGAGCTCCGCCGGCTGCTGGCGCTGCGGTGCGGCCTGCCGCCCCCGTCGCGGGTGCCGCCGAGGCGCTGACGCGACGCCGGAGCCGGCTCTCCCCGAGCGACCGGCTACAGCGAGGCGAGGTCGGGCAGCCGCAGGACGCCGGTGGGCGGGTCGAGGTCGTCGGGCAGGTAGAGCCGCTGCACGCCGATGAGGATCCCCTCGGCGACGGTGTCGCGGAAGGCTGGGTCGGCCAGGCGGGCGGCGTCGCCCGGGTTGGACAGGTGCCCGACCTCGATCCGCACGGCCGGCATCCGGGTCAGGCGCAGCAGCGACCAGGTCTTCTCGTGGACGTGGCAGTCCAGGAGGTCGGTGCGGGCGGCGACCTCCCGCTGCACGAGCGAGGCCAGCCGCTCGCCGACGGTCGACGTCGTGCCGGTGCCGGTGCCGAAGTGGTAGCTGGCCAGGCCGTGGCAGTGCGGCGACGACGCCCGGTCGACGTGCAGCGACAGCACGAGGTCGGCACCGGCCTCGTTGGCGAACGTGGCCCGTTCGGCCTCCGAGGGGTTCGAGTCCGGCCCGCGGGTCAGCAGGGTGCGGACGCCGACGGCCGACAGGCGGCCCTCGAGCCGGGCCGCGAGGTCCTCGACGAGCGAGGCCTCGTCCATGCCGTGGCCGGTGGCGCCGCGGTCGCCGTCGCCGTGCGCCGGGTCCAGGACGACGACCTTTCCGGCGAGGGAGGCTCCACTGCGGTGCAGGACCTCGGTCTCGCGCAGCGCGTGCGGCCGCCCGCCGACCACCTTGCGGCCGAGCTGCTTGAGGGCCCGCAGCGTGGCCGGTCCGCAGGTGCCGTCGGCGACCAGGCCGTACTCGCGCTGCAGGCTGCGCAGCGCGGCCGCCGTCCGCTCGCCGAAGACGCCGTCGGCCCGGCCGGCGTCGAAGCCGAGCTCGAGCAGGCGCTCCTGCAGCGCGGCGACGTCGTCGCCGACGTAGGGCCGGGTGGCCAGGCTCAGCAGCCGGTCGCCGAGCCGCCAGCGCGCTGCGGCCAGCGCCCGGTAGGTCTCGGGCCCGACCAGGCCGTCGACCGACAGACCGCGGCGCTGCTGGAAGTGCCGGAGCGCGCGGTCGGTGGCGTCGTCGAAGACCGGCTCGTGGGGCAGCGGGTCGAGCAGGCCCAGCCCGGCGAGCGTCGCCTGCACGTCCGCGACGGCCGGGCCGCGGTCACCGAGCCGGAACAGCTGGCGCTCGGGCGACATGGACGGGCGGCCTCTCGACGGGGACACGGCACGGCGACGACCCGGCAGCACCGGGGCGCACCCATGGTGCCACCCGCGCCGGCGGGGACCGCCCGCCGCGCCCGGCGCCTCTAGAGGAAGTCGGCGAGGTCGCGCAGGAGCGCGGCCTTGGGCTTGGCGCCGACGATCTGCTTGACCACCTTGCCGCCCTGGAACACCGACATGGTCGGGATGCTCATGATCGAGTAGTCGCGCGCGACGCCGGGGTTCTCGTCGATGTTGAGCTTGACGACCTGGATCTTGTCGCCGTTCTCGGCAGCGATCTCCTCGAGCACGGGGGCCACCATCTTGCAGGGCCCGCACCACTCGGCCCAGAAGTCGACGAGCACCGGCTTGTCGCTCTGCAGCACGTCCTCGGTGAAGCTGGCGTCGGTCACGGTCTTGGTCGCAGCGCCCATGGCGTGCTCCTCCTGGAGTCGGGTCAGGTCGTCCTCTGGCTGAACAGGTTCCCCGGGCGCGGTGTTCCGCACCTGCCCGTCGCGAGTGCGCCGTCCGCGCCGTCCGTCGATCCCTGCCCCCCGCCGACCCCTGCCCCCGGCCGGTGATCAACAGGCAGATGACGCCGACTCGCCGACGGTGTGTCGCTGCCGGTCTCCTGTTGATCACGGGAGGGGGGTGGGGA
>DATLGD010000103.1:0-33918 GCA_035540755.1 Mycobacteriales bacterium
GCCGCTGCCGACGCTGTGGAAGCTGTGCTCCTCGTAGCGGCCGCCGGTGACGTCGTAGCTGAAGATGCGGCCGACCTCGCCCTCCAGGTCGTAGCCGGCGAACAGCGGGACGACGGCCAGGCCCTGCATCGCCATGCCGAGGTTGCCGCGGATCATGGCGGAGAGCCGGTTGGCCTTGCCGTCCAGCGACAGGACGTGGCCCTCCATCTTCTCGTAGTGCTCGAGCTCGACCTGGAACAGGCGCACCATCTCGACGGCGAGGCCGGCGGTGCCGGCGATGCCGACCACCGAGTACTCGTCGGCCGGGAAGACCTTCTCGATGTCGCGCTGGGCGATGATGTTGCCCATCGTGGCCCGCCGGTCGCCGGCCATCACGACGCCGCTGGCGTGCGTGACCGCGACGATCGTCGTGCCGTGCGGGACCTCCACCGTGCCGGGCGGCAGCGTCAGCCGCGTCGGGAGGAGATCAGGTGCCGCAGCGCCGAGGAACTCGGTGAAGCTGCTGCTGCCGGGCGCGGTGAAGTGAGCCGGTAGACGCCCGTGCACACCGATTGCCTGCTCCACGTGGTCCTCTCGAGGTAGTCGACGGCGGCCCGCAGGTGGGCCAGGTCGTCGCGGAAGTTGCCCAGTCCCTGGTTGCAGCAGGAGCACAGCAGACCACGGACCTGTCCGAAGACGTGGTCGTGGTCGACGTGCTCGGCCGGCCGCTCGCGACAGAGGGCGCAGAGGCCGCCCTGCTCGGTGAGCATCGCGTCGTACTGGGCGGCGGTGATGCCGTAGCGGGCCTTGAGGCGGTAGCTCCGCCCCCGGCCGTACAGGCGCTGGGCGGTCTGCCGTGTCCGGACGTTGTGGCAAGGCTTGCAGTAGCCACCCCTGCCGTCGCGGCTGCCCTTGTTGCGGGGGAAATCCGTCATGGCCTTGACCAGGCCGCAGTCGGGACAGCGCTTGGTACCTGCCATGCGAGGCTCCCGAGGGCGGACCAGCTTGCCCGCGGCCTCACGGCGCCTCGCGTAGCTCTGCTTCGAGCGCTCCGTCATGCAGGGCCGACCGTAGGAAGCGCGACCGTCGGAGCGCCGCGCGGCCGGCGGGAAGTCGCTGAGCGCTTTCATTGAGCCGCAATCGCGGCACGCCTTTTCCTTTTCGGAGGAATTCATATCTTTATACTCTATTCTCCGCCTTTTTGCACGTACCCCTTAACGAATTCCTCAGCATTTTCCTCTAATACGTCGTCGATTTCATCTAGAAGGGAGTCGACGTCGTCGGTGAGCTTGCCGACCCGGTCCTGGACGTCGGTCGACTCCTCGACCGCGGCCGCGTCGACCTCGGTCTCGCGCTTGCTCGCCCGTGACTGCCCGCCGCTGGTGTCCCTGGTGGCCATCTACCGCTCCCGGTGCTCGTCGCTGCTGCCGACAGTATCCGCGCCCTCCGACGGTTCCGTCGCGTACGACGCGCTCAGCCCTCGACCACGACCCGGTCGCCCCGGCGGGACACGGCGCGGCGGCGCAGCACGAGCAGGCGCCCGTAGGTGCGCACGAGCGAGGTGTAGCCGGGTGTCCTGCCGACGTACCAGAGGAAGCCCCTGGGTCCGGACACCATCTCGCCGGTGTCGAGGTCGTACCTGGACCCGTGCCACGGGCAGACCAGGCACCCCTCCTTGTCGAGCGATCCCTGCGACAGGTCGGCGAGCTGGTGCCGGCAGCGGGACGACACCGCACGCAGGTCGCCACCGCGGTTGGCGACGGTCCACTCCCCGGCACGACGCACGGCGCCCGGCGGCAGGTCGACCGCGGGCAGGTCGGCGGCGGGCTGGCTCATGCGGGCGGTCTCCAGAGGCGGGAACAGGTGTCGGGATCAGGTGGCGGTGCCCTACCCCGTGCCGGGGGCAGACTCCCAGCGTGGCCGAGGCTGACCTGTCGCGCATCGCGAGCGCGCTGTACGCGTTGCCGCCCGAGGACTTCACGGCCGCCCGGGACGCGGCGGCCAGGCAGTCGGCCGACCGCTCGACGCGGACGGCCGTCAAGGCGCTGCGCCGGCCGACGGTGTCGGCGTGGGTGGTCAACCGGCTCGCCCGGGAGCGGGCCGAGCTGCTCGAGCAGCTGCTCGGGCTCGGGTCGGCGCTCGCCGAGGCGCAGGCGGCAGGCAGCGGCGACGACCTGCGGGCGCTCGGCCGGCAGCGGCGGGAGCTGGTGCAGGGCGTCGTCGGCGCGGCGACGGACACGGTCGGGCGCGAGCTGCCCGCGGGCGTCCGCTCGGAGGTCGAGCAGACGCTGGAGGCGGCGCTGGCCGACCCGGCGGCCGCGGACGCCGTCCGGTCTGGTGCCCTGGTCCGGCCGCTCTCCTTCGCCGGCTTCGGCGGCGTGGACCTCTCGGACGCCGTCGGCGCCCCGACGGCAGCCCGTCCGTACACAGCCCCTGCGCAGGCGACGCGAGCGGCGCAGGCGTCGGACGCGGCGCCGGTCGCCCGGGATGAGGACGCCCCGGCAGGCGGGGCGACCGGCAACGACAAGAACAAGGACAAGGACAAGGACAAGCGCACAGGTGACGCCAGGCGGAAGCGCGCGAGCGCCTCCTCGGCGCGCAGGGTCAAGGCCTTGGCCGCCGCGGAGAAGGCGGCTCTCGACGCCGCCGCCGCGCTCGACGACGCCGTGCGGGGGTGCGAGAAGGCCCAGCGGCGGCACCAGAGCGCCCTGGCCGGCCAGGAGCGCGCCGAGGCCGACCTCGGTGCCGCAGAGCAGTCCGTCGCCGACCTGGAGCGCCGGCTCGGCGACGCCCGCGAGCGGGCGCAGCAGGCCGGTCACGCGGCGCACGACGCGCGGGACGACGCCGCACGCGCCGGCGCCGCGGGCGAGCGAGCCGTGCGCAGGGTCGCCGAGGCGCAGGACGTCGCGGACGCCGCCCGGGGCGCCCTCGACGCGCTGCGTCGCGGCTGAGCCGAGACCTCTACCGCCGGCCGGCGAGCGCGTCGACCAGCTCCACCGCCGAGCTGCAGCTGTCCAGCAGCGCCCCGACGTGCGCGCGCGTGCCGCGCAGCGGCTCGAGGGTCGGGACGCGCTGCAGCGACTCCCGGCCCAGGTCGAAGATGACGCTGTCCCACGAGGCGGCGGCGACCTCGCCGGGGAACTGGCTCAGGCAGCGGCCGCGGAAGTAGGCCCGCGTGTCGACCGGCGGGTTGTCGACGGCCCGGAGCACCTCCTGCTCCGGGACCAGCCGCTGCATCCGTCCGCGCGCCACCAGGCGGTTGTACAGGCCCTTGTCGGGCCGGACGTCGCTGTACTGCAGGTCGACCAGGTGCAGCTTCGGGGCGGTCCAGTCGAGCCCCTCCCGCTCGCGGTAGCCCTCGAGCAGCTGGAGCTTGGCCACCCAGTCGAGCTCGCCGGCGAGGGAGTCGCGGTCGGCGGTCAGGCGCAGCAGCACCGACTCCCAGCGGTCCAGGACGTCCGCGGTCTGGGCGTCGACGTCCGAGCCGAGCCGGTCCTCGACGTGCTTGCGCGCCTGCTCCAGGTACTCCATCTGCAGCTGCACGGCGGTCATCCGCCGGCCGTCCCGCAGGGTCAGCTGGTGGGCCAGCGTCGGGTCGTGCGAGACCGACCGCAGGGCCGACACCGGGCCCTCGACGGCCAGGTCGACGCCGGCGTCCTTGAGCCAGCCGTCCTCGATCATCGACAGCACCAGCGCCGTGGTGCCGACCTTGAGGTAGGTGGCGACCTCGGCGAGGTTCGCGTCGCCGATGATGACGTGCAGCCGGCGGTACTTCTCCGGGTCGGCGTGCGGCTCGTCCCGGGTGTTGATGATCGGCCGCTTGAGCGTGGTCTCGAGGCCGACCTCGACCTCGAAGAAGTCCGCCCGCTGCGACAGCTGGAAGCCGGCGGTGCGGCCGTCCTGGCCGATGCCCACCCGCCCCGATCCGGCGAAGACCTGGCGGGAGACGAAGAACGGCGTCAGGTGCCGCACGATCTCGGCGAACGGCGTCTGCCGGGTCATCAGGTAGTTCTCGTGCGTGCCGTACGAGGCGCCCTTGCCGTCGGTGTTGTTCTTGTAGAGCTGGATCGGCGAGGTGCCCGGCAGCGTCGCCGCCCGCTCGGCCGCGCGCACCATGACGCGCTCGCCCGCCTTGTCCCAGAGCACGACGTCGCGGGGCGTGGTGCACTCCGGCGTCGAGTACTCCGGGTGAGCGTGGTCGACGTAGAGCCGGGCGCCGTTCGGCAGCACGACGTTGGCCAGGCCCAGGTCGTCGTCGGGCTCGCCAGGCAGGTGGTCCGACAGCCCGAGCCCGACCTCGAAGCCCCGGGCGTCGCGCAGCGGGTTCTCCTCCTCGAAGTCCCACTGCGTGCGCCGCTCCCGGGAGGGCCCCTCGGGCAAACCGCTGGCGTAGCCGTTGACGACCTGGCTGGACGCCGTCATGGCGTTGGTGCCCGGTGCTGCCGGGACCGAGACGCCGTACTCGGTCTCGGTGCCCATCACCCGGCGCGCGCTCATGGCGTCAGGGTAGGTGCCGGGGTGCGTCCCCGCCCGGCTCGCGACCCGGTGGTGCGTCGGCGGCGGGGACCGGGCTGCCCGGGCTGCCCTCGGTCGGTGTCCCGTCGGCGTCGAGGTCGTCCTCGGCCGCCTCCTTCGCGACGATCTCCACCGGGGCGCCGATGAGCTTCGGGTCCGGGGCGTCGGTGCGCAGCGCGCGCACGACCGCCCAGCACGCCGCCACGAAGGGCACCGAGGCCGCCGCCCCGAGCACACCGCCGAGCACGGCTCCCGCCGTCAGCGACGCCGTGACCGCCACCGGGTGCAGCTCGAGCGTCCGGCCGAGGACCACGGGCGCCACGACCTGGCTCTCGACCTGCTGCACGACGACGACGGCCAGCAGCACCAGCCCTGCCGTCACCGGCCCCCCGGTGACGAAGGCGACGAGGATCGCGACGAACCCGGTGAGCGTCGCGCCGATCAGCGGGATGAACCCGCCGAGGAACACCAGCGCGGCGAGCGGGACGGCCAGCGGGACGCCGAGCAGGACCAGCGCCAGCCCGATGAACACGGCGTCGAAGGCGCCGAGGATGGCGGTGCCGCGCAGGTACCCGGCGAGGGTGCCGAGGGCCGCACGACCGCCCAGGTCGACCCGCGCCCCGACCCGCGGGACCTGGCGCACCGCCCACTCCCACATCGAGCGCCCGTCGCGCAGGCAGAAGAACAGCAGGACGACGGTGAGCAGCAGCCCCGCGACGAGCTCGGCCAGCACGGTGGCTCCGGACAGCACCCCCGCGGTGATCCGGTCCTGGTTGTCGCGCAGCGCCTCGACGGCCTGCGTCTGCAGCTCCTGGAGCCGCTCCGGGTCGATGCCGACGCCGGCGAGCAGGTCCTGGATCTCCTGGATGCCGGCGGTGGTGCTCTCGACCAGCTCGTCGTACTGGTCCTGCACGGCCCGGACGACCAGGTAGATCACCGAGCCGAGCAGGCTGGTCGAGCCGAGGGTGACGACCAGCGCGGCCAGCGAGCGCGGCATGACCCGCGCCAGCTGAGACGTCTGCCGCCACAGGATCGCCGCGAGCGCCACCGCGAGCAGGAACGGGATGACGACCAGGCGCAGCCTCAGGAGCACCAGCCCGAGCAGCACGCCGGTGAAGGCGAGCAGCAGCGTCCGCCAGGCCACGCCCGCGGCCACGGTCAGCCCGTGCGGGACCGCCGCCTGCGCGGGGGGCGCTCCGGTGCCGACCGTCCGCTCGACCGAGATCGGCAGCGGCAGCGGCTGTCGTCGCGTCGACCGGACGATCGACCCGCGCCGGATCCCGGGCACCTACAGGTACTGACCGGTGTTGGCGACGGTGTCGATCGAGCGCCCCGCCTCCGCCCCCTTGGCGCTGGTGACCAGGGTGCGGATGTAGACGATCCGCTCCCCCTTCTTGCCCGAGATGCGCGCCCAGTCGTCGGGGTTGGTGGTGTTGGGCAGGTCCTCGTTCTCCTTGAACTCGTCGACGCACGCGGTCATCAGGTGCTGCAGGCGCAGCCCCTTCCGTCCGGTCTCGAGGAAGTCCTTGATGGCCGTCTTCTTCGCCCGCGCGACGATGTTCTCGATCATCGCGCCGGAGTTGAAGTCCTTGAAGTACAGGACCTCCTTGTCGCCGTTGGCGTAGGTGACCTCGAGGAAGCGGTTCTCCTCGGCCTCGGTGTAGATCCGCTCGACGACGCGCTGGATCATCGCCTGCACGGTGGCCTCGCGGGAGCCGCCGTGCTCGGCGAGGTCCTCGTCGTGCAGCGGCAGGTCGGTGCGGATGTACTTGCTGAAGATGTCGCGGGCCGCCTCGGCGTCCGGCCGCTCGATCTTGATCTTCACGTCCAGCCGGCCGGGGCGCAGGATCGCCGGGTCGATCATGTCCTCGCGGTTCGAGGCGCCGATGACGACGACGTTCTCCAGCGTCTCGACGCCGTCGATCTCGGACAGCAGCTGCGGCACGATGGTGTTCTCGACGTCGGAGCTCACGCCCGATCCGCGGGTGCGGAAGATCGAGTCCATCTCGTCGAAGAAGACGATGACCGGCGTGCCCTCGGACGCCTTCTCCCGGGCCCGCTGGAACACCAGCCGGATGTGCCGCTCGGTCTCGCCGACGTACTTGTTCAGCAGCTCCGGGCCCTTGATGTTGAGGAAGTAGGAGCGCCCCTCGGGCCGGCCGGTCACCTCCGCGACCTTCTTGGCCAACGAGTTCGCGACCGCCTTGGCGATGAGCGTCTTGCCGCACCCGGGCGGGCCGTAGAGCAGCACGCCCTTCGGCGGGCGCAGCTGGTGCTCGAGGAACAGCTCCTTGTGCAGGTAGGGCAGCTCGACGGCGTCGCGGATCTGCTCGATCTGGCTCGACAGCCCGCCGATGTCGGCGTAGCCGATGTCCGGGACCTCCTCGAGGACCAGCTCCTCGACCTCGGACTTGGGGATGCGCTCGAACACCCAGCCGCTGCGCGGCTCCATGAGCAGGCTGTCGCCGGCCTTGAGCGGCTCGTCGGCGAGGGAGTCGGCCAGCAGGACGACCTTCTCCTCGTCGGTGTGGCCGATGACGAGGGCGCGGGTGCGCTCGCCGTCGGGCCCCTCGAGGAGCTCCTTGAGCATGACGACCTCGCCCTGCTTCTCGAAGGCGAGCGCGAGCACGACGTTGAGCGCCTCGTTGAGCATGACCTCCTGCCCGCGCTGCAGCTGCTCGACCTCGACCGCCGGGCTCACCGTCACGCGCAGCTTGCGCCCGCCGGTGAACACGTCGACGGTGCCGTCCTCGTGCCGGGCCAGGAAGACGCCGTAGCCGCTCGGCGGCATCGCGAGCCGGTCGACCTCCTCCTTGAGGGCCACGATCTGGTCGCGCGCCTCCCTGAGGGTGGCCACGAGGCGGTCGTTCTGCCCGCTGGCACCTGCCAGCGCCGTCGAGGTCTCGGCCAGCCGCTGCTCGAGCGCCCGCACGTGCCGCGGCGAGTCGGCCAGCCGGCGACGCAGGGCCGACACCTCCTCCTCGAGGTGCGCCACCTGCGCCCGCAGGTCGTCAGGGTCCGGTCGCCGGGGCGCCGGGCGCTGCGCGACCTCGGCGCCCGCGACCTCCTCCGGACCGGTGTCCAGGCCGTCGCGACCCTCGTCCTGGGGGCGTCCGCGCGTTCCCGCCACGTCCTCCACCTCCCCGTTGCGTCGTGGTGCACGTCCCCGTCCGGCCGGGCGGCCGGCGGGACGCGTGCCCCGCCTGCAGAACACTAGGCACCGCGCGGCCGGTTCGTGGGACCTGTCCTACATCCGCGCACGCCGCGCGTCGAGACGCAAGCCGGACCGCAGGGTCTGTGTCAGGGCAGGTCGGGGCGGAACGGCTCGGCCGCGCCGTCCGGCGTCCCTTCGACCGGTGCGCTCTCCTCGGCCCGCTCCCCGTAGGCGCCCTTGCTCGGCCGTCGCCGGCGCAGCGGCGGGGAGACGCCGTCGGCGAGCCGGCGAGCGGTGCAGAGGAACCCGGTGTGCCCGACCATGCGGTGCTCCGGCCGGACCGCGAGGCCCTCGACGTGCCAGCCGCGCACGAGCGACTCCCACGACTGCGGCTCGGTGAACGTGCCGTGCTCCCGCAGCGCCTCCACCGTGGTGGACAGCTGGGTGGTGGTGGCGACGTAGCAGCAGACGACCCCGCCGGGTCGCAGCGCCGCCGAGACGGCGTCGAGCACCTCCCACGGGGCCAGCATGTCCAGCACGACCCGGTCGACGTCGCGGTCGACGTCGCTGTCCGGCAGCGCCCGGGCCAGGTCGCCGACCGTCACCGACCAGGCCGGGTGCGGTCCGCCGAAGAAGGTCTCGACGTTCTTCCGCGCGATCGCGGCGAAGTCCTCGCGCCGCTCGTAGCTCGACACCCGCCCGGCGTCCCCGACGGCGCGCAGCAGCGACATCGACAGCGCTCCCGAGCCGACGCCGGCCTCGACGACGTGGGCGCCCGGGAAGACGTCGGCCATCTGCACGACCTGTCCCGCGTCCTTGGGGTAGATGACCTGCGCGCCGCGCGGCATCGACAGCACGTAGTCGGGCAGCAGCGGCCGCAGTGCCAGGAACGGCGTGACCCCGATCTGGACGACGACGCCCTCCGGCCCGCCGAGCAGGTCGTCGTGCTGCAGGATCCCCTTGTGGGTGTGGAACGCCTTGCCCGGCTCAAGGGTGATGGTGTGCATCCGCCCCTTGGGATCGGTGAGCTGCACCTTGTCCCCCGTGCGCAGCGGGCCGCGCCGCAGGTCCGCACCGGTCGGCGGGGCGGTCGGCGGGGGGGCGGTGCGGTCGGCTGCTCCGGAGCGGTGGTCGGCGGTCACGAGCAGGGCAGGCTAGCCGCGGCGCGGTGTGGCGGACCTGCCGCGGCGCCGAAAGCGGGCGATCGCACCGGACCGGGACCGTGCGCGGCGTCCGGTCGCGGCGCGCACGACGTCGGCGGTCGACACGACACGCGGCTGCGCGTCGCCGGCGAGCAGGTACTCCGACGCCGGCGTCGTGCGCAGCACGGCCAGCAGGTCCTCGCCGCGCAGCGCTGGGTCCAGCACGAGCTCGGGCCCGAGCTGCCGGGCGACGTCCGCCACCGGTACCCACGGCCGTCGGTGCTCGGGTACCGCGCGCACCGCCTCCTCGTGCACGAGTCCCGCCACCCGCCCGGCGGCGTCGAGGACGACGACCGCGCTCCGGCCGGTGTCCTGCGCCCGGCGCACGGCCTCGGCGAGCGGCAGGTCCGGTGGCACGCTCGTCGCCGGCCGGGCCAGGCGCGCCAGCAGGCCGGCCGGCAGGCGCTGGACGAGCCGTGCGCGCTGGAGCGAGGCGTTGGCGCCCGCGAACACGAAGCCCGCCACCAGGACGGCGAACAGCACGGTGACCAGCGTGGGTCCGCCGAGTCCCAGCGCCGGCACGGCGACGAGCACCAGCAGCGGCACGACGACGACCGCGACGACGAGGCCGGCGCCCGCCGCGAGGACGGTCGCCCGCTCGGGGTCGCCGGTGAGCCGCCAGAGGCCCGCCCGCAGCACGCGACCACCGTCGAGCGGCAGCCCGGGCAGCAGGTTGAACGCGGCCACGACGCCGTTGGTGGCCGCGGTGGCGAGGGCGAGCAGGTGCGGCAGCGAGCCGGGCTCGAACAGCGGTGACACGCCCGCGCCGACCGCGGCGAGCAGCAGCGACACCATCGGCCCGACGACGGCCACGGCGTACTCCCGGGCCGGTGTCTGCGGCGGTTCGGTGATCTCGGTCAGGCCGGCCAGGAACGTGACGGTGATGCTGCGCACCGGCAGGCCGAACGCCCGCGCGACCACGCAGTGCCCGATCTCGTGCAGCAGCACGCTGACGAGGAGGAGCAGCGCGAAGGCCGCCGCCGCGGTGTAGGCGCGGGCGGCGCCGAGGCCGGGGGTGAGCGCCGGCCCGTAGCTGAAGACGACGAGCGCCGCGAACAGGAACCAGGTCGGGGACACGAACACCGGGACGCCGAGCACCCGCGGCAGCCGGAGCCCGCCCGGCACCGTCACGGCCGGGGTCGATGGGGGCGTGCTCACGCGGGGGACGCTCCGCCGTCCGGCGCCTCGTCCGGCCGCGCGGTCGACAGGGGCAGCACGGCCGACCAGGCCACCACGCGCCCGAGCGGCTCGACGTGCCGCAGGTCGAGCCCGCGGTCGGCGGCCACCCGGCGCGCGGCGGCGGCGTCGGCGGCGAGGGCCACCAGGCGCCCGCCGGGCGCGAGCCGGCTGACCGCCAGCGGCACGTCGGAGGCCGCGCCGGCCACGGCCACGCTGGCGGCGCCGTCGACCAGCGCGTCGGTGCCGGACATCGCGAGCAGCGCCGCAGTGGTGCACGGGCCGGTGCCGACCCCGGCCACGGCGTCCCCGCGGCGGATGCCGGCCAGGGCCGACAGCACGGCGGCGAGCAGGCGCTCGCTCGGGCCGGTCGTCAGCGGAGCCTCCTCGACGGCAGGGCGTGTGCGCCGGTGCGGGCGGGGCCCTGCGGCAGGCCGATGCTTCCACAGCGCGGCGTTGCACCCCGTTCCTGTCACAGGCCCGCCGTACCGTTCCCGCATGACCACGACGACCGCCGCGCCGGCTCCCGCTCCGGACCGGCCTGCCCTCCCGGTGGTCGGGTCCCTGTCGCCCTCGCGGGCCGGCGACTTCATGACCTGCCCGCTGCTCTACCGCTTCCGCACCATCGACCGCCTGCCCGAGCCCCCGTCGTCGGCGGCCACCCGGGGCACCCTCGTGCACGCCGCCCTCGAGTCGCTGTTCGACCTGCCGGCGGCCGAGCGGACGCCTGAGCGGGCTGCCGGCCTGCTCGGGTCGGCCTGGGAGGCCCTGCAGGCCGAGGAGCCCGCGGTCGCGGGCCTGTTCGCCGACGGCGAGGAGCTCGCCACGTGGCTGTCGTCCGCCCGGGAGCTGCTCGACGCCTACTTCGCGCTCGAGGACCCGCGCCGGCTCGAGCCGGCGTCCCGCGAGGAGCTCGTCGAGGTGCTGCTGCCCGGCGGGCTGCGGCTGCGCGGCATCGTCGACCGGCTCGACCTCGCACCGACCGGCGAGCTCCGCGTCGTCGACTACAAGACGGCCCGCGCTCCTGGCGAGGCGTTCGAGGGCAAGGCCCTGTTCCAGATGAAGTTCTACGGGCTCGTGCTCTGGCGCACCCGGGGCACGGTCCCGGCGCTGCTGCAGCTGATGTACCTGGGGAACGGCCAGGTCCTGCGGTACGTGCCCGACGAGGCCGATCTGCTGGCGGTCGAGCGCAAGCTCCTGGCGCTGTGGCAGGCGATCGAGCGCGCCACGCAGGCGCGCGACTTCCGGCCGAGGCCGAGCCGGCTGTGCGACTGGTGCGCCCACCAGGCGCTCTGCCCGGCCTTCGGCGGCACCCCACCGCCGTTCCCCGCCGCCGTCCCCGGGCCGGACGAGCTCCTCCCCCACCAGCAGCGCGCGGCCCGGCGCAGCGAGGGTCCGACCGGGCCCGAGCAGCCCGCCGACCCCGGCTGACGAGCGCGGCCCGGCCAGGCACACTGAGCCGGTGAGCCTCACCGAGCAGTCGTCCCTCGTCCCTGCGACCGGGTCGGCCGAAGCGCACGCCGACGAGCTCGTCACCGAGGCGGTGACCGAGGCGGCGCCCCAGGGCCGCCCACTGCGCCTGCCGCTGCCGCCGTCGTTCGACTCCGTCGAGGAGGAGCGCGCGCACCGCAAGACCGGACTCGCCGCCGCCTTCCGGATGTTCTCCCGGGCCGGGCTCGACGAGGGGGTCGCCGGCCACATCACCGTGCGCGACCCGGAGTTCCCGGACTCCTACTGGGTGAACCCGTTCGGCATGCACTTCAGCATGATCCGCGCCTCCGACCTGGTCCGGGTCGACCACGCCGGCGACGTCGTCGAGGGCGATCGTGCGGTCAACGCGGCCGCCGTGGCCATCCACTGCGCGGTGCACGCCGCCCGCCCGGACGTCGTGGCCGCCGCCCACGCGCACGGCACCTACGGCAAGACGCTGTCCTCGCTCGACATGACCATCGAGCCGCTCACCCAGGACGCCTGCGCGTTCTACGACGACGTCGGCGTCTACGCCGACTACCGGGGTGTCGTGCTGTCGTCCGAGGAGGGCGACCGGATCGCGCGTGCCCTCGGCCACCGCAAGGCCGTCATCCTGCGCAACCACGGCATGCTCACCGTCGGCGAGACCGTCGACAGCGCCGCCTGGTGGTTCCTCACCCTCGAGCGGACCTGCCAGGCGCAGCTGACGGCCTACGCCGCGGCAGCGGGCCTCGGCAGCAGTCCGATCCGGATCGACCCGGCCGAGGCGGAGGCCACCCGTGGCCAGGTCGGCTTCGAGCTGGCCGGCTGGTTCCAGTGGCAGCCGATCCGCGACCGGATCCTGCGCGACGCCCCCGACGTCGCCGACTGAGACCGGACCCGCCGGCCTCGTCCGCGGCGACGGCGGGCCGGCGGCACGTCAGTCGCAGTCGGGCGTCCAGGTGCACCACGGCGCCTCCCCGCGGTCCCACAGAGCGTTCAGCTCCGTCCAGTCGCGGTAGGTGTCCATGCCCATCCAGAAGCCCTCGTGCAGGTGCACGGCCAGCTGCCCGTCGGCGGCGAGTCGCTGGAGCGGTCGCCGCTCGAAGAACAGGTCGGCGTCGTCGTCCAGGTAGTCGTCGGCGAAGGAGCGGTCGAACACGAAGAAGCCCCCGCTCACCCAGCCGCTGGTGCTGGCCGGCTTCTCGTTGAACTCGGCCACCCCCGCCCCGTCCTCGCTGAGCGTCATCTCCCCGTACCGCCCTGCCGGGTGGACCGCGGTCACCGTCCCCACCCGCCCGGAGTCCCGGTGCTGCGCGAGCAGGGCCGTGACGTCGACGTCGCCGATGCCGTCGCCGTAGGTGAGCAGGAAGGTGTCGGCGTCGCGCAGGTACGGGCGGATGCGACGGATCCTGGCACCGGTCCCGCTGAGCAGTCCCGTCTCGGCGAAGGTGACCTGCCAGTCCTCCTCGGCCGTGGACCGGTGGTACTCGATCTCGCGCTCGTTGCCCAGGCACAGGGTGAAGTCGGAGGTCATCGTCCGGTGGTCGAGGAAGTAGTGCTTGATCTGGTCGCCCTTGTAGCCCAGGCACAGCACGAACCGCCGGAAGCCGTGCTGGGCGTACACCTTCATGATGTGCCACAGGATCGGCCGCCCCCCGATGTCCACCAGCGGCTTGGGCAGCTTCTCGCTCGCCTCGCGCAGGCGGGTCCCCATCCCGCCGCACAGGATGACGACCGGGATGTCGGCGACGGCGCTCATGGTCGAAGGCATCGGCCGTCCTGCGCACGACCATGAGGGGGCGGACCGGGGAGGATGGCGCCGCTCCGGCTCATCCGGTGCGCGTTCCGTCGGCCCAGAACAGCCGCTGGTCCACCTGGCCGGTGCGCAGGAGGTGCTCGAGCTGCGAGAGGCGGGTGTGGGCGCGGCCGCGGAACGTCGCCTCGTCCAGCGAGACGGTCGCGAACACGCCCGCCAGCTGGTGGGCTCCCCGCTCGGCGTCCCAGTCGCAGGCGAAGTCCGGCAGCACGCTGTGGATCTTGTCGAACCGGACGCGGTAGCTGCGCCCGTCCGCGTCGCGCGGACCGAAGCTGGTGCGGGAACCGGGGAAGGCGGCGGCGACCCGCTCGGCGATGTCGCGCACCCGGTAGTTCTGCTCGTCCGACCCGACGTTGAACACCTCGCCGTGCACGGCCTGCCGGGGGGCGGCGAGCACGCAGCGCACGGCCTTGGCGATGTCGAGGGCGTGCACCAGCGGTCGCCACGGGCTGCCGTCGCTGGTCATCCGGATGCTGCGGCTGGTCCAGGCGTGACCGGCGAGGTTGTTCAGGACGATGTCGAAGCGCATCCGCGGTGAGGCGCCGAACGCCGTGGCGTTGCGCAGGAAGGTCGGTGAGAAGTCGTCACCTGCGAGCGCGGACACGTCCCGTTCCACGAGCGCCTTGCACGTCGCGTACGCCGTCTGCGGGGAGACCGGTGAGGTCTCGTCGACGGTGCCGTCAGCCATGCCGTAGACGCTGCACGAGGACATGTGGACGAACCGCGTGACGCCGGCCTCCCGGGCCCGCTGCGCCAGGGCGACGGTCCCCCGGTGGTTCACCTCGTAGGTGACGTCGCCGAGCAGGTCCCCGAGCGGGTCGTTCGAGAGCTCGGCCAGGTGCACGACGGCGTCGAAGACGCGCAGGTCGTCGACCGTGAGCAGCCGTACGTCCCGGTCGAGGGTGGCGACTGCGGCGTCGGCGCCGCGACACAGCCAGCCCTCGCGGAAGAACCCGGTGTCCACACCGGTGACGCCGTGACCCGCCCGGGCCAGCAGTGGCGCCATCAGGCAGCCCAGGTACCCGTCGCTGCCGGTGACTAGGACACGCATGTTCCCCCGTTGCCGCTCGTCGCGCGGACACTAGTGCAGCGAGCGGCCTATGACGGCGGATCCGCCGGTTAGGGTGCGACGTGCCTGCGAACCGGCCCCCGCAGGTGCCGCGGGACAGCCGGGTCCTCGTCTTCTCGCAGCGGCAGGTGCGCCGCTCGGCCTGGCACGCGACCCAGTACGAGCTCGAGGACACCGTTCTCGAGCTCGACGACGCCACGCTGCTCGCGCCGGGCCCGCCGGTGCACGACGAGGTGGAGACGCACCGGCGCCGGGTCGTGAACGGCCTGCGGACCCGCGTCGGGAGCACTCGTCGGTCCCCGCCGTGGAACGTCCCGAGCATCCGCCGGACACCCGTCGTGACCGAGCACGAGCTGTTCTTCGCGGTGTTCCACCACGTCGACGAGGCGGCCCACCTGCACCGTCTGCCTGGCTGGCGGGAGCGGTGCCGACGCGCGGTCTGCCTGATCGTCGAGATGTGGCCGCCGGACGTCGCGCGCGACGCCGACTACGTCCGGCTGCTCGCCGACTTCGACGCCGTGCACCTGGTGTACCCGGGCACTGCTGCCGACCTGGCCCGCGCCGGCGTGCCGGTCGCCGGCCACCTGCCGACCGCGGTGGACATGCTGCGGTTCAGCGCCGTGCCCCGCCTGCCGCGGCGGACCATCGACGTGTACAGCTACGGCCGCCGGTCCGAGGTCGTGCACCGCGCGCTGAGGGAGAGCAGCCGTTCGGGCCAGCTCACCTACCTGTACGACACGCGGGAGGGCGGGTCGGTCCCCGACCCGCGGGACCACCGTCAGCTGCTCGCCTCGGTGATGCAGCGCAGCCGCTTCTTCCTGGCGCACCGCATCAACGACTCCCCCGAGCGGCAGGCGGTCACCGGGGGCGCCGAGGGCATCAGCACCCGCTACTTCGAGGGATCGGCGGCCGGCGCGGTGGTGCTGGGCAGCCGGGTCCCGACGCCGGAGTTCGACGCCTGCTTCGACTGGGAGGACGCCGTCGTCCCGCTGCCCTACGACGCCGTCGACGCGGTCGACCAGCTCGCAGACCTTGCGCGGCAGGGTGACCGGCTCGCCCGGATCCGGGCGGACAACACGCGCAACTGCCTCCGGCGGCACGACTGGCTGCACCGGTGGGAGGCCGTGCTCGCCAGCGCCGGCCTGGCCGGCACACCGCAGATGCAGCGGCGGCGAGCCGTCCTGGAGGAGCTGGCCGGTTCCGCCCGCCCGGAGGCCTTTCTCGCCACCGAGCCGTCCTGACGGTGCTCGCGAGCACGGGCCCGCTCGGTCACGCCGGCGGCACGAGCACCTCCTCGAGCAGGCCGGCGGCGACCAGCTGCTCGGCGGCGTCGGCGAGCGTGGAGACCGCCAGGCCCGACCGGCCGGCCACGTCGAGCAGACTGGTGCGCCCGTCCGATCCGCTGAGCACCCACAGCAGCGCCAGCTCGGCCGCCTTGCTGTCCAGGGACGCCCCGATCGAGCGGTACAGCCCTCGTCGCCCGAGCTGCGGCTCGCCGTAGGGCGACAGGTTGCGGTAGGTCCGGTCCCTCTCCAGCACCCCGGTGACCTCCACCAGCGCGAGGAGCGCCTCCTCGAGGCGCTCCTCGCCGACCAGGGCGAGGTCGTCGGCCGAGGTGTGGTACTCCGGGTACTCACCGTGCACTCCGCGTCCCAGCCGGCCCACCGGCAGGTCGAACCCCGGTGAGCAGTACTGCCGCTCGTCGTACCCGTACGGCGAGAAGTCCAGCACGCGGTGCTCGCCCCGTCGCGCGAGCACGTGCTCGACGACGCGGTCGGCCCAGGTGCCGCCCCGTCGGCTGCGCTTCCAGGTGAGCGGCGCCGGGTCGCCGAGCCCGGTGAGCACCAAACCGGCCCGCACCGGCGGCAGGTCGTCGCGGCGGGACGCCAGCCAGGCCAGGCTCCCGAGTGTGCCCGGCACGAACAGGAAGCGGTAGGTCCAGCGCCGGGACGCCAGCGACTGCAGGTGCTCGGCCAGGGCAGTCGCCACCGCGATGCCGGACAGGTTGTCGTTGGCCTGCTCCGGATGGCACACGTGCGTCGACACCAGCACCTCGCCCGGCTCCCGGCCCGGCAGGACCAGCTCGCCGTAGGTGAGCGAACCGGGACGCAGCTCGCTGTCGACGCAGACCTCGTAGCCCCCGGGGGGCAGGGACGCGAGCAGCCGGTGCGGCAGGCAGAACCCCCACTGCGGTGTGTAGTAGGAGGTGCGGAAGGGGGTCCAGTCCGGCCGGTCGGGCAGCGAGTGCAGATGGGGCAGCAGGTCCTCGCGCGACAAGGTCTGCCGGGTCGGGACGGAGTAGCCGAGCAGGTGCAGCGGGGAGTCCGCGACGTCCACGACGCGGCGCCCGTCCGGACCGGCGATCCAGGCCTCCCGCACGACCCACTCCGGAGGGACGACCCAGTCGAGGACCTCCGTGCCCGAGGGAACCTCGTGCTGCACGAGGGGCACCCGCGACGCGACGGCGTCCAGCGTGCGACGGACGCCGTCGCCGGTCAGGCTGCGCGGGAAGGGGAACAGCGCCGCGACGAAGTCGTGCAGCTCCCGTCCTGACCGCAGCGACCCGTCCACTGCACCCCCTCCGCGCCGTCCGACGGCGGACTGTACGTCGCCGCGGGCCGCGCGTGACAGGCTGCGGCGTGCGCTCCTCCAGCCCAGCCGTGCACCGGTGGGAGGTCGACGCCGCGCAGGCGTGCGGCCGGGGGGCGAGCACGTCGTGGAGGTGAGGTCGGGCCGGCTCAGCGGTGTGCTGGTCCTGCGGCCGCGGCCGGTCTGCGACGGCCGGGGCTTCTTCGTGCGGACGCTCGACGCCGACGTGCTCAGAGGCGCGGGCATCGACCCGACCGCGCTGGTGCAGGAGAACCAGTCCCGCTCGTCCAGGTCGGTCCTGCGCGGGCTGCACCTGCGCTCGGGCGCCGGCGAGGCCAAGCTGGTGCGGTGCGCCCGCGGTGCGGTGTTCGACGTCGTCGCGGACGTCCGGCCGTGGTCACCGACGTTCGGGCAGTGGGAGTCCTTCCGCCTCGACGACGAGCAGCACGAGCAGGTCTGGGTCCCCCGTGGCTTCGCGCACGGCTTCCAGGTGCTCAGCGACGACGCGGACGTCTGCTACCGGCACGACGCCCGCTACGCGCCCGGCGAGGACGTGGCGCTCGCCTGGGACGACCCCGACCTCGCTGTGCACTGGCCGGCTCCTCCCGTGGCGCTGTCGGCACGGGACCGCGCCGCGCCGGGTCTGCGGTCGCTGCGTCCTGACCTGGAGCGCTGGTTCGGGACCGGGACCCCCTCGTGACCGCTCCCCGGGCGAGCCCGGTCCGTGCCTGCCGGAGCTGCGCGGCGCCCTCGCCGTCCCGGTTCCTGTCGCTGGGTGAGACACCGATCGCCAACGCCCTGCTCCGGACACCGGACGAGCCGTGCCCGACCTTCCCGCTCGACGTCGGGCTGTGCGAGGCCTGCGGCCTGGTGCAGCTGCTGCACGAGCTGCCGGCCGAGGCCCTGTTCGACGCGGACTACCCCTACTACTCCTCGTACTCGGAGTCCGTGGTCGCTCACGCGAGGTCGCACGTGGAGGCCCTCGTGCGGGAGCGCGCTCTGGGCGCGGAGGACCTGGTGGTGGAGGTGGCCAGCAACGACGGGTACCTGCTGCGCGAGGTGGTCCGGGCGGGGGTGCCGGCCCTGGGGGTGGAGCCCTCGCCCGGACCTGCCGCCGCGGCCGTTCGCGCCGGCGTCCCGACCGTGCGCGAGTTCCTCACGCCGCAGTCGGCAGAGCGGCTGCGCGCCGAGCACGGTGCAGCGAGCGTGGTACTGGCCAACAACGTCATGGCGCACGTCCCGGACCTGAACGGGTTCGTGCAGGGCCTTGCCACGCTGCTCGCGGACGGCGGCGTCCTCGCGGTGGAGAACCCCGGCGTCCAGCAGCTGGTGGAGAACCGGGCGTTCGACACCGTCTACCACGAGCACTACTGCTACTTCTCGACCATCGCCGTGCAGGCCCTCATGGCCCGGCACGGGCTCGTGCTCAACGACGTGGAGGAGTTCCCCGGCCTGCACGGTGGGACGCTCCGCTGGTGGTGCAGCCACGGGGGCACGCGCAGCGCCCGGCTCGAGCGCCGCCTGGCCGAGGAGGCCGCCGCCGGCGTGGCAGACCTCTCCGCCTACCAGGGCTTCGCCGCCCACGTGGGCCGGCTGCAGGCCGAGCTCCGGGCCGTGCTGCAGTCGGCCCGCGCGCAAGGCCTCAGCGTGGCCGCCTACGGCGCCGCCGCCAAGGGCGCGACCCTGCTCAACAGCAGCGGCATCGACGTGAGGCTGATCGACTACGCGGTCGACCGCAACCCGCACAAGCAGGGCAGGTTCCTCCCGGGGGCGCGGGTGCCCATCGTCGCGCCGGAGGAGCTCTCCCGCCGGCCGCCCGACGTGCTGCTGCTGCTCGCGTGGAACGTGGAGGACGAGGTCCGCCGCCAGCAGCGGGCCTACCTGCGCGCCGGGGGCCGCCTGCTCGTGCCGGTCCCCTGGCCCAGGCTCGACGCCTGACCGCCGAAGAATCACCCGTTCGGCCGATCAACTTCTTGCCGCATGGCGGGTTCAGTGACGCTGCGTGTTGGTAACCTGTCGTCACGGTAGGTCGACCGACGTCGGGGAGGTCGCAGTGGCGCGTAGAATGCGGTTCGCAGTAGGCGCAGCGACCATCGCCGCGGTGACCACGCTCGGCGCACCGTCCGCGCTCGCGGTGTGTGACGCCTACTCCGGCGCGTGCGTCCGCGACGACACCCGTGTCCTGCCGACGACGGTGCTGCCGCCGGAGCAGTCCGCAGCGGTCTCCGGCCCGGGCGCGGTCTCGGGCGCCGCGACGACGACCGGGCCGTCGGCTCCCTCGACGCTGCCGTTCACCGGCGGCGAGGCCCTGCTGATCGGCGTGCTCGGGGCGGGCGCCCTCGTGGGCGGTACCGCCCTCGTGGTCGCCGGGCGCCGTCGGCCGACCGGCTAGCGCCGGGGCGCGGTGCGGCCGGCTGGCCGCCGCTCTCGGCTGTCCAGCAGCTCCTCGACGACGGCGAGGTAGGCGGCCCGCTGTCTGTCCCAGCGGTAGGGCTCCACGGCCTGCGTGCCCCGGACGACGAGTGCCCGCCGCCGCTCGGGGTCGTCGTGCAGCTCACGGATCGCGCCGGCCAGGTCCGCGGGGTCGCCGGCCCGGAAGTAGCGGACCGCGTCGTCCGGGAAGTACGCCGCCACCGATCGCGTCCGCGAGGTCAGCACCGGGATGCGCATCGCCAGGAACTCGTACATCTTGTTGCAGTGCGTCAGGTCGCGGAACACGTCCTGCTTCATCGCGACGACGCCGACGTCGGCCTCGCTCACACCGGTCAGCAGGTCCTCCATGGGCACGAACCCCTCGCTGAAGTGCACGCGCCCGGACACCCCCCGCATCAGGGCCAGTCGCTGCAGCTCGTCCCGAAAGGCGCCGGCGCCGAAGACGTCGAAGTGCACGTGGGGCAGGTCCGGCAGCAGGGCCAGCGCCTCGATGACCGTGTCGAGGCCGTAGCGCTCCTCGATCGACCCGTGGCAGACCAGCGTGAAGCGGTCCGGCCGGGGCCGGTGCGGGTAGCGCTCGACGTCGAAGATCGACTCGTCGGCGGAGTTCAGCACCACGGTGATGCGCCCGGCGTCGGCACCGCGGGCGACGAACGCCTGCCGCATCTGCTCGGTGCAGGTCAGGGTGTGCGAGGCGACCCGGATGCTGGCCTGCTCGGCCCGGCCCACGGCCCTGACCAGCGGCGAGCCCATCGGCCGCCGGAACTTCGTCGCGAAGAACTCCGGCATCGTCTCGTGCAGGTCCAGCAGGACCTCGGCCCCCAGGAGCTTGGGGAGCACGGCGGCCAGCACCAGCGTGTCGGGCAGCGAGTGCACCTGGACCAGGTCGTAGCGCCGCCGCAGGTGCAGGCGCGCGACGGCCGCGGTGGCGAGGGCGAGGAAGACCGCGTAGCGCCTGAGGTACCCGAACGGCCCGCCGCGGCCGTGCGCCATCGGCAGCCGGCGGACGTCCAGCCGACCGGTGCTCTCCCGCGCGGCCTGCCCCGGGCCGCGCAGGCAGACGACGTCGACCTCGTGCCCGGCCCCGAGCAGCGCCTCGACCTCGCGCCGTACCCGGATGTCCAGCGGGTAGTAGTACTGCCGGACGACGCAGACGCGAGCCATGCCACGATCCTCTCAGCAACGGCAGCGCCGGCCGACCGGGATCACGCAGTGTAGCGAGAGGTGCGCGGATCGCCGGTGTTTCGCCCGCGTCATCACGCTGAGTAAAGGACGGGCGGGGAGCGGCCGATGACGCAAGACATGAAGCGCGCTCGCACCTCTGCCGCCGTCGTGAGCGGGATCGCCGCCTGCGCCTGCCTGCTCACCGGGGTCGGCGGCGTCGCCACGGCCTCGGACGCGGCACCCTCGCCCACCCAGACCCGGCTCGGTCCCGCGCAGTCGCTCACGTCCACGCAGGCGGTGCAGTACAGCGTGCTCGGGCCCGACGGGACGTCGACGGTCACGGTCAGCACCAAGGCCGGCGGGCTGACCGCGGTGCTCACCGGCTCCGGGAGCCTGAGCCTGCTGGACGAGCAGGGATCCGTGCGCAGCAGCGCCGAGGGCGGTCCCGAGGTCCGGCTGTCTGCGGACGTGCCGGCCGGCGTCCAGCGCGTCAGGGTCAGCGGCGCCGCCGGCGCCGGGTACTCCCTGCGCGTGGATCACTCCGCTGCTGGCGCAGCACTTCCCGCCCCGACGGCGTCGACCGCGCCGCCGCCGGCCGGCGGCTACTTCCGCCTGGCACCGGTCGGCTCCTGGTCGTCGCTGCCCTCGGACGCGCAGGCAGCCTCGATGGTGCGCCGGTCGTCCTGGGAGCCGCGCCCCCAGAACGCGGCAGCGAACGCCACCGTCCCCTCGAAGCTGTCGCTCGGGGCCCACGGCGGCGTGGAGCCCCGGTGGAACGACTGGCTCCTGCCCAGGGTCACCGGCAACTTCACCGGCACCACCGACGAGATCGTCCAGTGGGCCGCGGCGAAGTGGGGTCTGCCGGACGAGCTCCTCCGCGGCCAGATGGTGGCGGAGTCCTGGTGGCACCAGGGCCTGCTCGACGACAAGGGCCAGCCGCTGAACGGCAAGGGCTTCGGCGACTTCACCACCGACGCCAGGGCGTGCCCGCCGGGGTACGCCACGCCCTGCCCGCTGAGCTTCGGGGTGCTGCAGATCAAGTACGCGCCGTACCACCCGGGCGTGTTCCCGCACAACCGCAACTCGACGGCCTTCAACCTGGACTACGCCGGCGCGCTCCTCCGCGGGTGCTACGAGGGCTGGGAGACCTGGCTGCGCGACTACGGGAGCGCCTCGGGAGGGCGCACGTCCTACGCCGCCGGGGACCTGGACGGCTGCCTCGGCCGGTGGTACGCCGGCCAGTGGCGCACCACCGCGGCCGAGCAGTACATCGCCTCGGTTCAGCGCAGCACCGCCGAGCGCCCCTGGCTCGCGAAGGGCTTCTAGCCGGCTCCGCGACCGCGCCGGGACCGGAGGCGACGGGCCAGGTGCCGTCCTGCCTTGCCCAGCAGCAGCGGCAGGTCCTGCGGCTGCCGGACCAGCTCGGCGGCGGCGGCAGCAGATCCGGCTCGGCGCCGGGTGGCTCGGACCCTGGCGGCGACGAGGGAAGCGCGGCTCCGGCGCCCGTGTCGGCGCAGGGCGGCGGCGAGCGCCGGGTCGGCGTGCAGCAGCCCGTCGCGCTCCAGGGTCTCGACGACCTGCAGGTGCCGGGCCGTCACGTCGGTCGCCCCGGAGCTCAGCGAGCCGTCGCGCACCCGGTAGAGGTAGTAGCCGTCAGGGAGCTGCCGCCAGCGGGCCCCCGCGGCGAGCAGGCGCACCGCGACGTCGAAGTCCTCCCCCGCCGGCAGCGCAGGGTCGTAGCGCACTCCCGTGCGATCGAGCACGGCGCGGCGCACCATCGGCTTGAGCAGGCCGAGATCGAGCTCCACGAAGGTCGCCCCGCTCACGAGCGCCGGCTGCACGTGCCGCCACCCGCTGCGGGCCAGCACCGAACCGCGCCAGTGCGGGCGGTCCACGGCTCCGGGCACGGGGTCGAAGATCACGTCGTCGGCCACGACGTCGACGTCGTTCCCGGCAGCCAGCAGGGCCTCGAGGCGCCCGGGCAGCCACCGGTCGTCGGCGTCGAGCAGGGCGACCCA
This sequence comes from Mycobacteriales bacterium, assembly GCA_035540755.1. Taxonomy (GTDB): domain Bacteria; phylum Actinomycetota; class Actinomycetes; order Mycobacteriales; family SCTD01; genus DATLGD01. The sequence continues at coordinate 22,568 of DATLGD010000103.1, forward strand.
CTCGCCGCGAGCCTGGTCCAGAGCCCGGTTGCGCGCCACCGCGACGCCGCCGTGGCCGCTGCCGACCAGGACACGCACGCGCGGGTCCTGCGCAGCGGCCGCCCTCGCCACGGCAACCGTCCCGTCGGTCGAGCCGTCGTCGGCCACCAGCACCTCGAGGTCGGGGACGGACTGGGTGAGCGCCGACGCCAGAGCGCCGGCCAGCGTGGCCTCGGCCTGCCAGGCCGGCACGACCACCGAGACCCGCGGGGTCGCCGTCACCGCCTCGTCCTCACCGTGTCGTCCTCACCGCCGGGCGGCACGCGCGATCCCGGCGACGTCGCGGACCCAGCCCGACAGGGTCAGCTCGCTCTCCGCGAGGGCACGGCCCGCCTCCCCCATCCGCCGCGCCTCCTCGGGGTCGTCCAGGAGCCGGCGGATCGCCGCGCGCAGCGCGACCGGGTCCCCGGGGGGCACGTACAGCCCGTGCACGCCGTGCCGCACCAGGTCACGCTGCCCGCGGGCCGCCGTCACGACGACGGCCTTGCCCATGGCCATCGCCTCGGCGATCACCGTGACGCCGGGGTCGAAGTCGACGTCCAGCAGCGGGACCACCACGAGGCGGGCCCTCGCGTACAGGTCCCGCAGGGTGCGGTGAGGCAGCTGCTGGTGCACCGTCACGCGTTCGGGCAGCCGCTCCCCCACGCTCCCGACCAGCGGGGCGAAGGTGTCCGTCACGTCCCCGGATGCCTTGAGGACGGTGCTGCCGATGGCGATCTCGACGTCGACGTCCAGCTCCCGGACGGCGGCCAGGAAGGTGGGGTAGTCCCGCTGCTCGTACCCGACCGCGAGGACGTAGTCGCCGGGGGAGACGTCCTCGGGCCGGTAGAACGACTCGTCGACCGGCTGGCGGGCGTGGTGCAGCTTGCCCGCAGGGACGCCGAGCCGACGGTGAGCGATGTCGCGCTGCACGCTGTTGTAGTTGACCACCGCACCCAGATGCGTGTGCGCCCCCCCGGGACGGAGGAAGACCGCCTTCTTCCGCCGGGACAGCCACACCGACACCAGGACCGTGTCGCGGCGGCCGCGGGACGCCTTCAGCGCGAGGGCGAGCGGCAGGCCCAGCCGGTCCGCGCGCGCCACGACCTGCTCGAACTGGCCGGAGCGCACGAACGCCTCGGTGATCTGGCCCGGCACGATGCCGACCCGGGCCGCGACGGCGCGCGCCGTCCGGGTGGCGCGGGTCTGCATGTACTCCATGTCCATGACGTCGGCGTCGAGCTCGGCCGCCAGCTCCACGTAGTCGGTGCGCGGTCGGGCTCCGGCGGCTGCCTGGGCGTCCAGCTGCTCGACGGTCAGCTGCCCGTGCCACGCCGGCACCATGACGACGGCTCTGCGCGCCCGCCTCATCGCTGTCCTCCCGGCCGCCCCGGCGCGGCCCTCCGGTCCGACCGGCGCGCGTCCCGCGCCGGAGGCCCCCCCTGCTCCGGCCGCGACGTCGCGGCCGAGACCGCCAGCGCGAGCAGCGGGAAGCTCAGGTCGGCGCTGCCGCGCAGGAACAGGTGCGGGTCGAAGAACATGCCGGCGGCAACCGTCCACCAGGCGGCGAAGCTCGCCGCCCCGGCCACCGAGAGCAGCGCGCCGGAGGCGCTGGATGCCCGGAGGGAGACCGTGAGGACCCAGGCCAGGAACACGAAGAAGGCCACGAGGAACGGGACGCCGCCGATCCAGAGCAGCCAGGTGTGCCCGCTCTCGATCCACACCGTCGGCTGCCACACCTCCCGGCCCTCGGCCTCGGGGACCAGCTGCACCCCGAGGACCCACCCGCCGTCCTCGAACAGCGGCGGCCAGAAGTAGGTGCGCAGGTTCTCCCAGCGCGCGATCCAGCTGACCGGCAGGCCGCTCGACGGGTCGAGCCGGTCCAGGCGCGCTGCGATCACCGGGAGCAGCGCGACTGCGGCGAACGGCAGGACCGCCAGGAAGCCGAGCAGCACCGTGCCGAGCCGGCGCAGCGCGTACCCGACGGCGACGACGCCGACGACCAGGCCGACGACGCCGGAGACCTGGCCGGAGGCCAGCGCGCCGAGCAGGAACAACCCGGCCAGCGGGAGGAGCAGCCGGCGGGGGCCTGCCCCTCGCAGGAGCATCGCCGTGGCGATGGCCAGGTTGAACACCATCACGTCCGCGAGTCCCTGCGTGTGTCCGATGGTCGCGCTCCCCCGCGCGTTCGCCAGCGCTGCGGTGTCCTCCCCGGTCGCCCAGAAGGTCGCGAGCAGCTCGGGGACGCCGGGCACGCGCAACGACTGCAGCACGGCGATGACCGCGACGAGAGCGCAGACCCCCATGGACAGCCACAGGCAGGTGCGCACCTGGCTCTGGCTCCGGACGGCGTAGCGGACCACCCCGTACACCGCGAAGTACTTGAGCACGTTGGCGGCGGACAGCACGTCCTCGAACTGCAGGCCGCGTCCCTGGGCGACCGACCAGAGGGCGGGAAGCACGGCGCTGGTCAGAGCCAGCAGGACGAACCCGGCCTCGACACGGGTCGCGCGCAGGCCGGTCGGGCGGCGGGCCCGCCAGTCCAGGAGGGCCCGCACCAGCAGGGCGCCCACGAGGACCACGAGCAGCGCTTCGTTGGGTCGCAGCAGCGGCAGGAGCGTGCCGCGGTCGATGCCGACCACCAGCGGGGTCAGCCCCAGCCACAGGTACGCGGCGAGGACAGGTCGCCGCACGAGAAGCGTGACCAGGGCAGCGCCGGCTGCGGCCAGGGCCGTCGGCAGGGCGACCGCGGCCACGATCCCGCCTACCACCGCCGCGGTGACCGACAGCGTCAGGACCGGATCGGTGACAGTGACGACGTCGTCACGCTCGTCACCGGCGGCGTCGTCGTCACGCCCGTCACCGGCGGCGTCGTCCCGCGGCGCTGCCGGCCCGGTTGCCGCACCACCATCGGCCCGCACGGCCTGCCACAGGACGAGCCCGCCGGCCAGCAGGACCAGGGCGGCGACCACCGGCCACATAGCGACGCCGGCGGCGGCACCTCCGGCTGTCCCCGCGGCGACGGCGGCCCAGCGCACGAACGCGGACGGCCGCCTGGCCAAGGCGGTGGACCCGGTCACCGTGGCCCCCGCAGCTGATGCCGGGCCCACGCCAGCTCGGGAGACCGCAGCACGGCATGGGCGGCGATCAGCGCCGCAAGGGCGCAGGAGCCGCCGACGGCGACGGCGAGCAGGTCGGCGACGTCCGCGCCCAGCGCCGCACGAGCGGCCAGGCCGCCCGCCCCCGCCGCTGCCGCCCCGGTGAGCAGAGCCCGAGCCAGACCGGTGGCCAGGCGCCCGTCGGCCGCCGGCAGACGACCGGCGACCCGGGTCCACAGGTACCCGCCGGACGCGAGGTCGCCCACCGCCAGCGAGGCGCCCAGCACGGCCAGCACGGCCACGCCGTCGGCCAGCAGGAGGGCGAGGAGCATGCCGGTACCGCTGACGGCGACCCGCAGCGCCATCCCCACGAACGGGGACCGGGCGTCGCCCCGCGCGTAGCTCGCCGACGTGCCGAGCACGAACGCGCCGTCACCGAGCGCGCCGAGCGCGACGGCCATGAGCGAGACGGACACGAGCAGCACACCGCGTTCGGTCGACATCTCGCCGACGGTCACCGCACCGGCCAGCGGAACGGCCAGGGCGATGAGGCAGAGCGCCGCCGGCAGCACGATGCACGCCATCACGGTGGTGGCGCGGTCGAGCTCGGTGCGGAAGCTCCGCAGGTCGGTGGTGGCCAGCCGGGACAACCGAGGCAGCAGCGCGGTGGAGATCGGCTTGGCCGACAGCGCGATGACCACGTTGACGAAGTTGACCGCGAGGTCGAAGGCGACGACGCCGCCGGCGACGCTGTTGGCCACGACCACGACGAGCAGCACGCGCGCGGCGTTGAGCCCCGAGTGCCCGAGGGTGGCCCGTCCGGCGCGCAGGACCTGCCGGACCTCCGGATCCCGCCAGCCCGCCCGAGGGCGCAACGTGATGCCTGCCCGGTGCGCGCCGTACCACTGCGCGCCGGCGTGCAGGGCGACCGATCCCGTCGCGCCGGCGCCCAGGACGACCAGCTGCGCGGTGGCGACGTCGCCGACGTCCCGTCCCACCCCCCACACGGCTGCCGAGACCGCCAGCGTGCAGATGAGCCCGACGTTCTCGAGAGCGGGAGCTGCCGCGGCGAGAGCGAACCTGCCGCGGGCGTTCATCGCGGCGGCGGCCGTCCCGGCCAGCCCGTAGAGCAGCAGCTGCGGCATGACCAGCAGGAGCAGGACGGCGCCGACGCGGCGCTGCTGAGCGGCCACCTCGGGGTCGGGCACGCCCACGGTCAGCAGACCCAGGACCAGTGGCGCCAGCAGCACCACCGCCGTCGCGAGAAGCGCGAACCCCACGAGCACGACGCCGAGGAAGCCACTGGCCAGGCGCTCGGCGCCGCGCAGATCGCTCTTGTCGAGCGCACGCACCAGCGGCGGCACGAGGAGCGAGGCGAACAGGCTGCCGGTCAGGAACTCGTAGGCCAGGTTCGGCAGCATGTTCGTGGACTGGAAGACGTTGCCGAAGAACGTCGGGCCGAGGACCGCGCCGATGGCCACGACCCGCGCCAGGCCCGTCACCCGGCTGACCAGCGTCCAGACGGTCACGACAGCCGCATCCCGGCCCAGGCCGCGTCGCGGCTCGTCGACGCCCTCCCGTGCGGGCCCTCGCCGCTGGCCCCCCGGTCTCACGGCGTGGCGGCGACCGTGCGCTGCCGGGCCACCAGGAGGACCAGCGCCCCGGCCAGCACGATGCCGACCATCGCGCCGGCCGCCCCGGCCCGCACCGGCCGCGGGCCGAGCGGCTCGTCCAGCAGGTACGCGGGGGTGAGGATCCGTGCCCGGGCGGTCGACTGCTGAACCAGACGCAGCTCGTCCTGGGCGGCCCGGATCTGCCCCGCGAGACTCTCGTCCTGCGCCTGCAGGGCCCGCTCGGCCGGCGTCAGCGGCGCCCCCGCAGGCTGTCCGGTACGGACGCGGTCGGCCGCCAGCTGTCCCAGCTCGGCCCGCACCGCCGCCGCCTCGGCGTTCAGGTCGGCGATGCGGGCCTGCAGCGAGGCAGGATCCTGCATGCCGTCGGGCACGGGCCGCGTACCGGCCGCCTGCACATAGCGCTCTGCGACCGCCTGCGCCAGGCGGACGGCGAGCTGCGGGTCCTCGTTGCCGATGACCGTGCGGAGCACCTGGCTGTCGGCGACCTGCCCGACGTCCTGCGAGCCGGCCAGCTCACGCAGCGGGACGCCGAGCTCCTCGGCGACCGGAGCGAGGATGACCCGGCTGCTCAGGAGCACCTCCTGCGTGGCCAGCTCGCGGTCCGCCTCCTGCCCGCCTCCGCTCAGCTCGTACAGCACCTCGACCTGGGCGCCGTAGGTGGTCGGCTGCAGGCTCGCGGCGAAGTAGGCAGCCAACGTGCTCAGGACGATCATGCTGACGGCGAGCAGGGCGGTGGCGCCGTTGGCGAGGGCCAGGCGGGGGAGGCTCTCCGGCACCGCCGGTGGCTCGTCCGGAGGCAGCTCGGAGGCACCCCTGCCGAAGGGGCGGGACGCCGGCCAGCCGCTGCCGGACCGGCTGAGGACCACGGCGCCGGCGGATGACGCGCGGTCCGCCCGCTCCTCCTCGAGCGCGAGAGGACGGCTCCGCGACGTCCTCCACTGCGCGGCCTCCGGGGCGGCGGGACCGGCCGGGCTCGGCTCGTCGCCCTGCAGGGGGGCCTCGGCCGGTGCGTCTCCCGGTGCCGGTGCGACGCCAGCCGGCGTCGCACCGCGCCGGTCACGCGGGCCGCGCACTGCGTGCGACCCCGCGGACCCGCCGGCTCTGGTGCGCCCGAACCTCATGCAGCAGTGGACTTCCTGAAGAGGGCAGGCCCCGTACGCGCGAGCAGGGCGAGGTCGAGCCCCAGACTACGCCGCTCCACGTACTCCACGTCCAGGTCGAGCGCCTGCCGCATCGTCAGCGCGCTCCGGCCGCTGACCTGCCACAACCCGGTCAGTCCCGGCTTGACCTCGAGGCGCCGCCGGTGCTCCGGCCGGTACAGAGCCACCTCCCACGCCAGCGCCGGACGGGGCCCCACGAGGGACATGTCGCCGGTGAGCACGTTCACCAGCTGGGGCAGCTCGTCCAGGCTGGCGGTGCGCAGGACGTGGCCGATCCGGGTCAGCCGCGGGTCGCGCACGAGCTTGTAGACGCCGCGCGCTCCCCCGTCCGGTGGCGCCTCCTCGGTGAGCAGCCGCTTCACGTACTCGCGGTGCGCGGCGTCGTCGTTGTCCGTCTGCATGGTGCGGAACTTCAGCATCGTGAAGGTCGCTCCGTGGCGCCCCACCCGCTCCTGGCGGAACAGCACCGGCCCCGGGCTGGTGCACCGCACGGCCAGGGCGATGACGCACAGCAGGGGCAGCATGAGCAGGAGCGCCACGACCGCGAGCGTGACGTCCAGCGCCCGTTTCCCGGCCGCGTAGCCCAGCCGCCGCCGGCCCGCGGTCAGCACGCCCCTGCTCGCCGGCTCCGCCGTCACGACGCCGCACCCCGTCGGGCCGCCAGCAGGCCGCGGACCTGGTCCTCGCCGGGCACGTCCCGGAGCACCCGGGCCGGCGAGCCGACGACGACGACGCCGGCCGGGACGTCGCGGACCACGACGGAGCCGGCGCCGACCACGGAGCCCGCGCCGATGCTGACGTAGGGCAGCACGGTCGCGTTGACCCCGAGCTGGGCGCCTGCGCCGATGCGCGGGCCGCGCATGGCCTCGGCCGACGCGTCCGAGCCGGGGTACACGTCGTTGGCCAGGGTCACCCCGGGCGCGAGGAACGCGTCGTCGCCGATGGCCGTGAACTGCGACACGTAGCAGTTGGTGTGGATCTTCACCCGGTTCCCGACGACGCAGCCGTAGTCGACGACGCTGCCGGACCACACGCTGACGTCGTCCCCGAGCACCGACTCCTCCCGGAGCACGACGTTGTGGCCGGTGCTCAGCCGCGCACCGACGCGGAGCCCGGCGTACAGCACGCTCCCGCTGCGCAGCCGCGCGTCCGGGCCGAGCCGCAGGACGTCGTCGTCGCAGCGGGCAGACAGGTACCCGAGGAGGACGCCCGGGTCGGCGACGACGCCCTCGCCCCCCTCGACTCTGCCGAGCAGCGAGGCCGAACCGGAGCCGCTCCCCTCACCCGGCACGACGCACCCGCACGGCCGGGTCGACGGGCGAGGCCTCGTCGAGCAGGGCCTCGACGACCAGGTCGACGTCGCGCGCGCTCAGGGTGGGGAACATCGGCAGCGACAGCAGCCTGCCTGCCGACGCCTCGACGACCGGCAGCGGACCGGTAGCCCACTGCTCGAAGGCCGGCTGCTGGTGGCACGGCACCGGGTAGTGGATGCCGGTGGCCACACCGCGGGCCGCGAGGGCGGCCCGGAGCTCGTCCCGGCCCGGCACCTCCACCACGGCCAGGTGGTGGACGCTCGTCGCCTCGGGAGCGACCGGCACCAGCCGGGCGGCGGACCCGCGCAGACCTGCCTCGTAGCGGGCGTAGGCGGCCTGGCGGCCGGCGTTCCAGTCGTCGAGGTGACGGAGCTTGATCGAGAGCACGGCCGCCTGCAGGGCGTCGAGCCGGCTGTTCTGCCCCACGAGGTCGTGGTCGTACTTGGACCCAGGACGCCTGCCGTGGTCGGCCATGCAGCGGATCCGACCGGCGAGCTCCGGGTCGCCGGTGACGACCGCGCCGCCGTCACCGAAGGCGCCGAGGTTCTTGCCGGGGTAGAAGCTGAAGCAGCCCACCGTGGCCAGCGAGCCGGCACGACGGCCTCGCCAGGTCGCGCCGTGCGCCTGAGCCGCATCCTCGATCAGCGCGACACCCGCCCGGCCCGCGACAGCGGCCAGCGCGTCCATGTCCGGCGGCTGACCGTAGAGGTGCACCGCCACCACCGCAGCCGTGCGCGGGGTCAGCGCCGCGGCGACGACGTCGGCGGTGACCAGCAGGGTGTCGGGGTCGACATCCACGAACCGGGGCGTGGCACCCACGAGCACGACGGCCTCGGCCGTGGCCACGAACGTGTTCGCCGGCACCACCACCTCGTCGCCGGGCCCGACGCCGAGGGCCCGCAGCGCGACGACGAGCGCGTCCGTGCCGTTCGCCACGCCGATCGCGTGGTCGGCGCCGCAGTAGGAGGCCCACTCCTGTTCGAACTGCTCGACCCGTGCGCCGCCGACGAAGCCGCTGCTGTCGACGACCCCGGCCCAGGCGGCGTCGAGCTCCTCCCGGACCTGCCGGTGCATCGCGCTGAGGTCGAGGAAGGGGACGACGGGCTGCATGGGGGGCTCGCTCTCTCGGGGGAGACGGTCAAGACATCTCGTCCAGCTGCACCGTGCGTGCTTCGCGCAGCGACAGCGATGCGGCGGCCAGGACCTGGACCACCGCGAGCCCGTCGGCCCCGTCGGTCTGCGGCGACGCCCCGGTGCGGCAGCACTCGACGAAGTGCCGGTCCTGCACGACGAGCGGCTCGGTGACCGGGATGTAGGGAGAGCTGATGCCCCCGTAGCGGTAGGTGACCGGCGCCTCGTGCAGCCGCTCGCCCTCACCAGCGACGGGCTGCGCCTTGGCCACGCCCTTGTCGTAGATGCGCAGCCGCTCCTCGGTGGACATGTCGTTGAACACCAGCATCTGCTTGCTGCCGACGACGGTCACGCGGCGCACCTTGCAGGGGTCCAGCCAGCTGACGTGCAGCTGGCCGGTGACGTCGAGCTCCTTGTACGACAGCCGCACGTACGCGACGTCCTCGTAGTAGGAGTGGGCGTGGCTCGCGCCCCAGGCCGACACGGCGTCCGGGACGGTGCCCAGCAGGTGGTTGAAGATCGACACGTCGTGCGGCGCGAGATCCCAGATGACGTTGACGTCGCTCTGGTACAGGCCGAGGTTGAGCCGTGCGCTGTCGAGGTAGAAGACGTCGCCCAGCACGCCGTCGGCGATGAAGTCGCGCAGGGCCCAGACGGTCGCGTTGTACTCGAAGGTGTGGCCGACCATGAGGACCACGCCGGCCTGCTCCGCGGCCGCGATGAGCTCCTTGGCGTCCGCCACGCTGGTGGCCAACGGCTTCTCGACCAGCACGTGCTTGCCGGCCCGCAGGGATTCCAGCCCGAGCCGCGCGTGCGATGTCGGGGGCGTGGCGATGACGACGGCGTCGACCATCGGCAGCGCCTCGGCGAGGCTGGCCACACCGACCGCGGCCGGGAACGAGCGGAGCAGGTCCGCGCGGCGCTCCGGACGCGGGTCCACGAGCACCACCAGGTCGACGTCCTGGTCCAGGGAGAGCACGCGCACGTGCTTGCTCCCCCAGTATCCGCAGCCGACGACGGCGACGCGCACCTCGGTTCCACCTTCCGGGTCAGGTCGTTCAGGATCGACGTTCTCGCTCCTCCGACCCCCTGCAGCCGATGTCACACCGGCCTGATCAGACGAAGCGGTCACCCCGTTCGTGCACTACCTGTCGGCGGGACAGGACGGGAACCTGAGTCCCCCCTACCCTGCAACTATGAGGCATCAGCCCTGGCGCCGTCCGTTGTTGGCGGTCGTCGGTGCACTGGTTCTGGTGCTGCTGTGGGCCGGTCTGGCCGCGGCCATGGCCGCCAAGCACCTGCAGGACGCCCGCCAGCTCGCCGGCTCGGCGGAGTCGGACCTGTCGCCGGCCGCGCTCAGGGACGTCGCGGTGCACGCCAGGTCGGCCGAGTGGTGGCTCCGGCACCCCGGTCCCCTCCTGGCGTCCCGCCTGCCCCTGGTCGGGGCGAGCCTGCGGGCCGAGCGGAGCGTGGCCGAGTCCGTGGCGGTCACGGCCGGCGCCGGAGCCAGCGTCGCCGAGCTCCTGGAGTCACAGCCGCTGGTGGAGGACGGCGAGGTGCACCTCGACCGGCTGCAGCGGCTGTCCGCGGAGCTCGAGGCGGCCGCTGCCGCCGTGCGCCCCGCCCTGGACAGGCTCGCGTCCGTGGACGCGCGCGGCCTGCCGGACCCCCTCGCGGAGGCCGTGATCCAGACGCAGGACCGGCTGGCGGACGCGGACGACTCCGTGGCCCGGGCCGCCGCCATGACGACGGTCATGCAGGACGTCCTGGGCGCTGACCGCCCCCGGTCGGTGCTGTTCGTGCTGCAGAACAACGCCGAGCTGCGGGCGACCGGCGGGCTCGTCTCGACCTTCGCTCTCGGCCGCGCGCACGAGGGGAGGCTGACGATGGAGCCGTTCCAGGACGTGCACGCCGTCGCCGACACTCCCGAGCAGGCCGTGCCCGTGGCCGCACCTCCGGAGTACGTGGAGCAGTACGGCGCGTTCCTCGCCGGCACCACGCTCTGGAAGAACGCGAACATGGCACCCGACGCCACCGTGTCGAACGAGGTGCTGGCGAACGTGGCGCGGCGGCTGCTCGGCAGCCCGGTCGACGTCGTCGTGGCGCTGGACGTGCCGGCGCTCGTCGCGGTCACGTCGGCGCTCGGCGAGGTGACCCTTCCGGACGGCAGGGGGGTGACGGCGGACGCCCTCGCCGAGGAGCTGCTGGTCACGGAGTACGCCGATGCCGGTCCGGACTGGCAGGAGCAGCCGGAGCGCCGCCGCGCGCAGCGCGGAGCCGCTGACGACGCGCTGCGCCGCGTCGTCTCCGGCCAGGCGCCGCCGCTGGAGCTGGCCCGGGTCCTCGGCCGCGCTGCGGCCGGGCGTCACCTGACCGTCTGGTCGGCCGTCGAACCGGAGCAGCAGCTGCTGCGCCGGGCCGGCCTCGCCGGCGAGGTCGACCGCCGGGGCGGGGACCTCGCCATGCCGGTGGTGCACAACCTCGGCGGTCCCGGCCACCTGGACGGCGGCGGCCCGGGTGAGGGGAACAAGCTGGACTACTACGTCGACCGGTCGGTGTCGGTCACCGCTGTCGTCGGGACCGAGGCCGCCGATGTCACCCAGCGCGTCTCCCTGCACAACCGGACCCCGGACGGTCTCGGTTCCTACGTGGCCGGCTTCACCGCGCCCGGGCGGCTCACCGAGCTGGTGAGCCTGTCGGTGTCGCCCGACGCCCAGGTGCGCTCGGTCAGCGTGGACGGCGCCGAGGTGCCGTTCGAGCGCTTCCTGACCGACTCGAGCCTGGTGCTGCGGCTGCCGGTCGTCATCGACCCGGGCCAGACGGTGGAGGTCGCTGTCGAGTACCGCTGCGACGCATCGGGTGGCGGCTACGCGCTCCGTGCGGTTCCGCAGCCACTGGCCTCGCCGGCCTCGCTGCGGCTGGACGTGCGCCCGGCCTCGGGCACGCGGTTGCAGCACCGCGTCGGCTCCGGGTGGGCGGGCGCACGTCCAGCCGCAG
>DATLGD010000104.1:0-9601 GCA_035540755.1 Mycobacteriales bacterium
CTCGGGGGAGGAGGCGCCGGCCGGCGGCTCCGGGGCCCGCTGCTCGACGAGCACCGTGCCGCCGGGGGCCACGACGCGGAAGGCGTCGCGGGACGTGTCGCCCTCGCGTGGCGCGAGCAGCAGTCCGTCCTCGCCGTCGACGCCGTCGCCGTCGCCGTGCACGTAGCCCGGCGTGGTCCCAGGGGCCGACAGGACCAGCAGGCGCGACACCTCGTCGCCCGGCAGGGCGATGCCCAGGCCGAACGTGCGCTCGCCCAGCAGCTCGTCGCGCAGCACCTCGGGACCGGCCTCGCTCTCGGACGCGACCGCCCAGTGCCAGGGCCCCTCGCCGTCGCGGGCGAGGAAGACCAGCGTGGCGACGCCGGAGGGCTCGAAGACCTCGGCCCACAGCGGCACCAGCTCGACGTCGGCCGGGTCCGCGCCCTGCGTCGCGGCCCACTGCACGGTCGTGGCCTCCTGCATCGCCTCGCGGGCGCTGTCGGAGCCGCGGAACGGCCACAGGTGGCCGGCGTGGAGGTCGTAGCGCTCCTGCGGGGCCGCCGTCTCCTGCGGCGCGGCCATCGACGGCGGGCCGCTGTCGCGCGTCAGGCTGGAGGCGACGAGCGGGCCGCCGAGGCCGAGGGCGCTCACGGCGAGAGCCGAGCCGGCCACGGTGGCGGCGACGCGCTGGCGGCGGAGCCGCTTGGCGCGGCGCTCGACGCCGGAGAAGAAGTCGGGCGACAGCCCGACGCCGTCGGTGCGGGACGAGAACGCGGTGCGCAGCTCGTCGTCGAGGGGGCTCATGCCAGTGCTCCGGTGCTGGGGACGGACTCGGGGAGGGCGGCGCGGGGGTCGTCGCGCAGGCCGGACGTGTCGCGCAGCTTGGCGAGCGCCCGGGAGGTGGCGGACTTCACGGTGCCGACGGAGACGCCCATGACCTCGGCGGTCTCGGCCTCGGAGAGGTCCTCGTAGTAGCGCAGGACGACCATCGCCCGCTGCCGCTTGGGCAGCCCGGCGAGCGCCGTCCAGAGCGCGTCGTGCAGGGAGATGTCATGGGCGATGTCAGGCACAGCGTCCCGGCCGACGGCCCGCTCCGGCAGCTCGCCGGTCGGGTGCTCGTCCACCTTGCGCTTGCGCCACCAGCTCGTGCGGGTGTTCACCATGACCCGCCGCACGTAGCCGTCGAGGGCCTCCTGCTCCCGGACCTTCGTCCAGCTCAGGTAGGTCTTCGCCAGCGCCGTCTGCAGCAGGTCCTCCGCGTCCGCCCGGTTGCCGGTGAGGGCGTAGGCCGTCCTCATCAGCGCGGGCGAGCGCGCGGCGACGTAGGACCTGAAGTCCTCCCTCGCCTCTGCGTCCACGGGTCTCTCCCCCTCCAGGGACCGGGCCGACTGCCCGGTCTCACCCCCCAGGACGCCGTCGGGCCCCGGGAGGTTGCCTCCCTAGACTGCCCGGATGGCCGCCGTCCCGGAGCGCTTCGTCGTGCACGGCGGCGCGCGCCTGTCCGGCGAGGTCGCGGTGACCGGCGCGAAGAACAGCGTCCTCAAGCTCATGGCGGCCGCGCTGCTCGCCGAGGGCACGACGACGCTGACCGCCGTCCCCGACATCCTCGACGTCACGATCATGAGCGAGGTGCTGCGCCGGCTCGGGTGCGGCGTCGACAGAGCCGACGGCCAGCTGCGCATCGACGTCCCCGAGCGCTTGGGGCACGAGGCGGACTACGACCTGGTCCGGCGGATGCGCGCTTCCATCGCGGTGCTGGGCCCGCTCGTCGCCCGGTGCGGCGAGGCCAAGGTGGCCCTCCCCGGGGGTGACGCGATCGGGTCGCGCGGCCTCGACATGCACGTGGCCGGCCTGATCAAGCTCGGCGCCACGGTCGAGAGCGAGCACGGCTACCTCATCGCACGGGCGCCCCGGCTCACCGGCGCGCAGGTCTGGCTGGACTTCCCCAGCGTCGGCGCCACCGAGAACCTGCTCATGGCCGCGGTCCTCGCCAAGGGCACCACGACCATCGACAACGCCGCGCGGGAGCCGGAGATCGTCGACCTGTGCGACCTGCTGGTGCAGATGGGCGCATCGATCGGGGGCATCGGCACGTCGACGCTCGAGATCGACGGCGTCGAGTCCCTGCGCCCGGTCGAGCTGCACGCGACCGTCCCCGACCGGATCGTGGCCGGCACCTGGGCCTTCGCCGCAGCTCTCACCGGTGGCGACGTCACCGTTCGGGGCGGACGGATCGAGCACCTCGAGATCGCGCTCGGCAAGCTGACGTCGGCCGGCGCGCAGGTGTCCCCGGCCGACGACGGCGACGGGTTCCGGGTGCAGATGGACGGTCGGCCGCGTTCGGTCGACGTCGTGACGCTGCCCTACCCGGGCTTCCCGACCGATCTCCAGCCGATGGTGCTGGCCCTCAACGCGGTTGCCGACGGCACGGCGATGGTCACCGAGAACGTCTTCGAGGCGCGCTGGATGTTCGTCAACGAGCTGACCCGGTTGGGCGCCGACGTGCGTACCGACGGCCACCACGCGGTGGTGCGCGGGCGCGAGCGGCTGTCCGGTGCGCCGGTGACCGCGCACGACATCCGGGCCGGCGCGGCCCTGGTGCTCGCCGGGCTGGTCGCCGACGGCATCACCACGGTCGCGGAGGTCCACCACGTCGACCGCGGCTACGAGGGCTTCGTGGACAAGCTGCGGGCCCTCGGGGCCGACGTCCGGCGCGAGCCGGCGCCGGTCGAGGCTCCGCTCGAGGGCTGAGGGCGCCGCCGCTCGAGAGCTAGCTGCGCACCAGCGCGCTGGCGCGCGGCGCGTCGCTGCGGAAGACCATCAGCTGCCAGCTCCGCTCCGCGGCTGTGCCGCCGGCCGGCCCGCCGTGGGTGACCGTGCAGCGGATGCCGGCTGAGCGCAGCACGTCGCGCAGCATCGCGGCGTCCTGCTCGGTGCGGACCGAGGCGACCGGCACCAGCAGGCCGTAGTCGCCCCTGGCCGCCGCCCGGGTCCGGGCCCGCGCCGTGCGCTCGTCTCGGGTGGACGTCGAGAAGACCCAGCGGCACAGCAGGACGATCACGCCGAGCGCGAGCAGGGCCGCTGCCGGCCCGATCATGTAGTGGTAGCTGGGGACGATCACGGCTGCGCTCCTGCTAGCGGCTCGCGCCGGGGCTCCCGGCGGGACGTCCGGAGTCTGTCACCGACGGGCGTCCTTCGCCGGTCGAGCCCGGCGCGCCTGCTCGCACCGCGACCCCGGGTGTGGCATGACGGACGTGCCGGGAGCCGTTCCTTGCGTCTTCCTCGACGAGACCGTCGTCGCAGGGCGCGGCGCGACCCGGGGGAGAAGCCGTGCCGAGGACTTCGTACGCCGTCCGTCCCGATCTCGTGCTCACCGAGCAGGTGCCCGGCGCGCTGGTCGCCCTCACCGGGCGGCTCGACGTCAGCGCAGCAGCCGACGCGCGCCTGGCGCTCGCCAGCGCCGTCGCCGCAGGCACCGGTGAGCTGGTGCTCGACGTCGCCGGGCTGACCGCCGTCGACGCCACCGGCCTCGGCGTGCTCGTCGGAGCGCACCGGGCGGCCGGCCGCGCGGGGCGCACGCTGGTGCTGCTCGACGTGCCGCTGCCGATCGGCCGGCTGCTGTTCATCACCCGGCTCTCGCGGGTGCTGCGGACAGCCTCGTCCGCCTCCTGCGCCTGAGCTGACCCGCGGACCGGGGCTCCAGTCGCTGTCGACCGCGGCCGATGCCGGACGGGTGCAGCAGGACTTCTTCGGCGGGCCGCTCCCGCCCGCCGCGCCCCGAGCGGTGCCGCGCCCGCCGACGCCTGCACCCCGCCGCCGCGGCCCGCTGACGATCGCCCTGCTCGTGGTGCCGGCGGTGTCCGGCCTCCTGCTGGCCATGACGCTGCGTGCGGAGGCGCTGCCGGACGTCCGGCAGGTGGAGGCACCGGCGCCGGCCGCCGACGGCTGGGGCCCCTCCTGGGTGGACGACCGCGGCCGGCCGGTGCGCTGGGACCCCTGCGCACCCATCGGCTACGTCGTCAACCCCGGCTGGATGCCGCAGCGCGGGCGCGAGGACCTCGCCGAGGCGCTGCGCCGCATCTCGGCGGTGAGCGGCCTGTCGTTCGTGGACGAGGGCGACACCGACGAGCTGCCCGGTCGAGGCCGCCCGGCCTACCAGCCCGAGCGGTACGGGGAGCGCTGGGCGCCGGTGCTCGTGGCCTGGGTGCCGCCCTCGGCCACCGACCTCGGGCTCGGAGGAGGGGTGCAGGGCCTGGCGTCGACGACGGCGGTCCCGACGCCGGCCGGCGGCTCACTGGTGAGCGCACAGGTGGCCCTGGACGCCGAGCGGCGCCTCGCGTCCGGCTTCGGGCCGGGAGCCACCGAGGGCGAGGTGCTGCTGCACGAGCTGGCGCACGCCGTCGGGCTGGGCCACGTCGACGACCCGACCCAGGTCATGTACTACCGGACCACCAACAGCGAGAGCGAGTTCGGTGCCGGCGACCGGGCCGGGCTGCGGGCGCTGGGTGCGGCGTCGGGCTGCCGGCCCGCCCCGGCCGCCAGGGACCTGTCGCGCAGGTGAGCCGGGCCACCGCTGCCCGGCGTGGCCCCCGTCACTCCCTACACTCGGTGATCACTGACGAGCGAGGGACGAAGCATGACCGAGCAGACGCAGTCCATCGGGGCCGAGCCCTCCGGCGCGGAGCCGCAGCCGGCCGACCCCCCGCCGTCACCGGTCGTGGCGGCTCCTGAGGCCACCCGTCCGCAGCGGGACAAGCCCTGGGTGATGCGCACCTACGCCGGCCACTCGTCGCCGCAGGAGAGCAACGCCCTGTACCGCCGGAACCTCGCCAAGGGCCAGACCGGCCTGTCGGTGGCCTTCGACCTGCCGACCCAGACCGGCTACGACCCCGACGACGAGCTGGCCCGCGGCGAGGTCGGCAAGGTCGGCGTCCCGGTGACCCACCTCGGCGACATGCGCGCGCTGTTCGACGGCATCCCGCTCGAGACGATGAACACCTCGATGACGATCAACGCCACCGCGATGTGGCTGCTGGCGCTCTACGAGGTGGTCGCCGAGGAGCAAGGGGCCGACCGCGCTCTGCTCTCGGGCACCACGCAGAACGACATCATCAAGGAGTACCTCTCGCGCGGGACCTACGTCTTCCCTCCCGGGCCGTCGCTGCGGCTGATCACCGACATGGTCGCCCACACGGTCACCGAGGTGCCGAAGTGGAACCCGATCAACATCTGCAGCTACCACCTGCAGGAGGCCGGCGCGACGCCGGTGCAGGAGATCTCCTACGCGCTGTGCACGGCCATCGCCGTCCTCGACGCCGTGAAGGCCGCCGGGCAGGTGCCGGGCGACCGGTTCGGCGACGTCTGCGCCCGCATCTCGTTCTTCGTCAACGCCGGGGTGCGCTTCGTGGAGGAGATGTGCAAGATGCGTGCCTTCACCGAGCTGTGGGACGAGCTGCTGCTCGAGCGCTACGGCGTGCAGGACCCCAGGCACCGCCGCTTCCGGTACGGCGTGCAGGTCAACTCGCTGGGACTCACCGAGGCGCAGCCGGAGAACAACGTGCAGCGCATCGTGCTGGAGATGCTCGGCGTGACCCTGTCGAAGAAGGCGCGGGCGCGCGCGGTGCAGCTGCCGGCCTGGAACGAGGCGCTCGGCCTGCCCCGGCCGTGGGACCAGCAGTGGTCGCTGCGCATGCAGCAGGTGCTCGCCTTCGAGACCGACCTGCTCGAGCACGACGACCTGTTCGACGGCTCGGTCGTCGTGGAGCGCAAGGTGACGGCGCTCAAGCAGCAGGTCCGGGAGGAGATCGACCGGGTGCAGGCCCTCGGCGGAGCGGTCGCCGCGGTCGAGCAGGGCTACATGAAGAGCGCGCTGGTCGCCTCGCACGCCGAGCGCCGGCGACGGATCGAGGCCGGCGAGGACGTCGTCGTCGGCGTCAACCGGTTCGAGACCACCGAGCCCAACCCGCTCACCGCGGACATCGACGCCGCGATCATGGTCGTCGACCCGGAGGTCGAGCAGCGGGCGATCGACGCCGTGCAGCAGTGGCGGGCCGGACGGGACGCCGCGGCGGTCGACGAGGTGCTGCGCGCGCTGCGCGACGCGGCGAAGAGTGACGACAACCTCATGCCCGCCACCGTGGCCTGCGCCCGCGCGGGGGTCACCACCGGCGAGTGGGCGGGGGCACTGCGCGAGGTCTTCGGCGAGTACCGCGCCCCCACCGGCGTCAGCGCGGCCGTGGCGCACGGCGAGGCGGGGGCCGCGATCGCCGCCGTGCGGGAGGCCGTCACGCAGACCGGCGAGGAGCTCGGCGTCCGGCTGCGCTTCCTGGTCGGCAAGCCCGGGCTCGACGGCCACAGCAACGGCGCCGAGCAGATCGCCGTCCGGGCCCGCGACTGCGGCTTCGAGGTCGTGTACCAGGGCATCCGGCTGACGGCCGCCCAGATCGTGTCCGCCGCGGTCGAGGAGGACGTGCACGTCATCGGCCTGTCGATCCTGTCCGGCTCGCACATGGAGGCGGTCCCGGCCGTGCTCGAGGGGCTGAGGGAGGCCGGCATCGGGGAGGTGCCGGTCGTCGTCGGCGGCATCATCCCGGAGGCCGACGCCCGTCGGCTCACCGCCCAGGGGGTGGCACGGGTCTACACGCCCAAGGACTTCGAGCTCACCGACATCCTGCGCTCGGTGGTCGACGTCGTCCGCGAGGCCAACGGGCTGGCCCCGCTGGGCTGAGCGCCGGCTCAGCTACCGGCGGCGGCCGGTCCGGCGACCGCGCAGCGGCTCCTGCATGCGGCGCCCGGCGTTGGTCAGGTGGTGTGCGGCTCGCGGGTTGCGCTCGGTCAGGCGCCCGCCGAGCGCCTCTACCAGGCGACCGCCGAGGGGCAGCGCGACCGCGAACAGGAGCCAGGCGCGCAGCCGGCGGGACAGGAAGGCCCAGATCATGGGCCGGTCGTTCCCCCTCGGGCGGGCCTCAGACGTGGGACCCCCAGAAGATCAGAAGATGATGATGAGCAGGATGATGAGCAGGACCAGCCCGCCGATTCCGATGTACATGCGGCACCTCCTCCCAGGTCGTCCGGTGCAGACGAGGTCTCGGTGCCCCCGGGCCGTCTCGGGCACGCGGTGCCGGCGCCTTCGTCACGGGACCGTCACACGCCGATCCGGACCGTCCGGGCGGGCTAGGGTCGTCGACGTGCGCCTGGTCATCGCCACCTGCTCGGTGGACTACGTGGGGCGGCTGACCGCCCACCTGCCGTCGGCGACCCGGCTGCTGCTGGTGAAGGCCGACGGCTCGGTCTCCATCCACGCCGACGACCGCGCCTACAAGCCGCTGATGTGGATGAGCCCGCCGTGCACCACGGTGGTCGCCGACGGCACCTGGACGGTCACCAACAAGGGCGGTGAGCAGCTGGTGATCTCGGTCGAGGACATCCACGCCGAGACCGCGCACGAGCTCGGCCCGGATCCGGGTCTGGTCAAGGACGGCGTGGAGAAGCACCTGCAGGTGCTGCTCGCCGAGCGGTGCGAGGTGCTCGGCCCAGGCTGGACGCTCGTGCAGCGCGAGTACTTCACCGACATCGGCCCGGTCGACCTCCTCTGCCGCGATGCCGAGGGCGCGCACGTGCTGGTGGAGGTCAAGCGGCACGCCGAGATCGACGGCGTCGAGCAGCTCACCCGCTACCTGCAGCGCGTCTCGACGGTGCTGGGCGACGTCCGTGGTGTGCTCGCGGCGCAGAGCTTCAAGCCGCAGGCCAAGGTGCTGGCCGCCGACCGCGGCATCTCCTGCGTGCAGCTGGACTACGACGCTCTGCGGGGCATGGAGTCGGGCGTCCCCACCCTGTTCTAGGCGGGCACCACCGGCAGGCGGTCTCCGATCGACAGCACGCTGAGCAGCCGTCGCACGCGGCGGGTCGGGGCGCGCAGCACGAGGACGCCCTCCCGCTCCCGCACGTCGGCGGCCGCCGCGAGCAGCGCGTCGAGCGCCACCAGGTCGAGGAACGACAGCTGCGAGGCGTCCACCACCAGGCGCCGCACCGCGTCCGGGCGGCCGGGTGCCACGAGGTCGCGCAGCCGCCCGCGCAGCCGGTCGGCGGTGGCGATGTCGGCCTCGCCGATCAGCCGCAGCACGACGTCGGGTCCGGAGCGGTCGACGGTCATGCGCAGCGTCGGTGCGCTCGCCACGACCACCCCTCCCGACGGCCCCTCGGTGCTCCGCCGGGCGGCGGGACGGGAGCGTGCGTGCGGCTGGTGGTCTCAACCGGCTGCCATCGTGCCAGAACCTGGCCGGAGCGGTCATCCGCGCTGCTGGGGCACCGCCTGCACGACCTCGGCCGCCACGTCGCGGAGCTTGCGGTTGCGCGCCTGCGACCAGGAGCGCAGGCGGTCGAAGGCGTCGGCCTCGGTCAGGCCGTGCCGGGCCATGAGCACGCCCTTGGCCTGCTCGATGACCGCGCGACTCGCCATCGCCCGCTCGAGCTGCTCGTTGACCGCCACCGCCCGCGCGTACAGCCGGGCGTTGGCCAGCGCCACGGAGGCCTGACCGCAGAACAGCCCGACGAGCGCGTCGTCCAGCGGTTCGAACGCCTGCGGCGACGCGCCGTACAGGTTGAGGGAGCCGACGGCGCGGTCGCCGGCCAGCAGGGGACCGGCCAGGAAGCTGCGGATGCCCAGCTCGCGGGCCCGTTCGGCGAAGTCGGGCCAGCGCTGCTCGGCGGCGTCGAGGTCGACGCGGTGCACCACCCGCCGACGGATGGCGTCCAGGCACGGCCCGTCGCCGGCCTCGTACTGCTGGCGGTCGACGGCGAGCACCAGGTCGTCGCTGTGCGCCGCGGTCGACGGGCGGTCTCCGTCCATGAGCGTCACCCCGGCGCCGGTGCAGCCGGGGATCACCGCCACGGCCAGCGCGCAGACGCGAGAGAGCACGTCGTCGAGCGGCTCCTCGTCGACCACCAGCGACGACAGCTCGACCAGCGCCCCCGCGAGCCCGTCGAGGTCCCGCCCGGCCACGGCGTCCCTGACCTCGTCCGCCACGTGCTCCATCGTCGCGTCCCACCCCCTTACCGGAGAGTAACCGCGGGGCTGCGAGACTGCCGGCGAACGCCGGAGCGCGCGCAGGCGCTCCAGCAGCGACGGGAGCGGCACTGTGGCACGGGAGTTCGACAAGATCGGCGTGATCGGGCTGGGCACGATGGGTGCCGGGATCGCGGAGGTGCTCGCCCGCTCCGGCATCGAGGTGGTCGGGGTCGAGGCCGACGACGCCGGGGTCGAGCGGGCGCGGCAGCACCTGCACGCCAGCACCGCGCGCGCCGTGCGCAGGGGCAAGCTGCAGGACAGCGAGGTCGAGGAGGTGCTCACCCGCATCAGCACCGGCACCGATCTGTCCGCCGTGGTGGACTGCTCGCTGGTGGTCGAGGCCGTGCACACGTCGCTGGCGAAGTCGCTGGAGAAGCAGGTGCAGCGGGGCCGGCT
Source organism: Mycobacteriales bacterium (assembly GCA_035540755.1). GTDB lineage: Bacteria > Actinomycetota > Actinomycetes > Mycobacteriales > SCTD01 > DATLGD01. The sequence continues at coordinate 9,443 of DATLGD010000104.1, forward strand.
GGAGGAGGCCGACCGCGACGCCGCCCTCGCACGCGTGCAGGGCAGCACGTCCCTGGACGACCTGGCCGACCGCGACCTGCTCGTCGAGGCCGTGGTCGAGGAGCTGTCGATCAAGGAGGCGCTGTTCGCCAACCTCGGCGAGATCGCCAAGCCCGGCGC
>DATLGD010000105.1:0-6886 GCA_035540755.1 Mycobacteriales bacterium
GTCGCATCACGACATCTACTCGATCGAAGACCTCGCGCAGCTGATCTTCGACCTCAAGAACGCGAACCCCCGTGCGCGTATCCACGTGAAGCTCGTCGCCGAGTCGGGCGTCGAATGGCGCACCTTCGCAATCCACGGATAAACCTTGTCGCCCGGGAGCTGGCCGCCTTCGCCGGGCTTGGCGCCCTGCGCCATCTTGATCTGGATGTCGTCGCTGTTGACCAGGTACTCGCTGGTGACGCCGAAGCGGCCGCTGGCGACCTGCTTGATCGCGCTGCGCCGCGCGGGGTCGTAGAGCCGCTCCGGGTCCTCGCCTCCCTCGCCGGTGTTCGAGCGGCCGCCGAGGCGGTTCATGGCGATGGCGAGCGTCTCGTGCGCCTCGGGCGAGATGGAGCCGAGCGACATGGCGCCGGTGTTGAAGCGCTTCACGATCTCGCTCGCCGGCTCGACCTCGTCGATGGGCACGGGCGGCCGCACGCCGGTCTTGAGCTGGAACAGCCCGCGCAGCGTCCCGGCCCGCGCCGAGAGCTCGTCGACCTTGGCCGTGTACTCCTGGAACACGTCGTACCTGCCGGCGCGGGTCGCGTGCTGCAGCCGGAACACCGTGTCGGGGTTGAACAGGTGCACCTCGCCCTCGCGGCGCCACTGGTACTCCCCGCCGATCTCGAGCCTGCGGTGCGCGCGCTCGGTGGCGTTCTCCGGGTAGGCCTTGCGGTGCCGGGCGGCGACCTCCTCGGCGACGACCTCGAGGCCGATCCCGCCGAGCCGCGACGTCGTGCCGGTGAAGTACTCGTCGACGAGCTCCTGCGACAGGCCGAGCGCCTCGAAGACCTGCGCGCCGGTGTACGACGCGATGGTGGAGATGCCCATCTTGCTCATCACCTTGAGCACGCCCTTGCCGGCGGCCTGGATGTACTTCTTGACCGCCTCCTGGGGGTCGACGCCGGGCAGCGCGCCGGCGGCGATGAGGTCCTCGACCGACTCGAAGGCCAGGTAGGGGTTGACGGCAGCGGCGCCGTAGCCGACGAGCAGGGCGACGTGGTGCACCTCGCGGCAGTCACCGGCCTCGACGACGAGCCCGACCTGCGTCCGGGTCTTCTCGCGGATGAGGTGGTGGTGCACCGCGCTGGTGAGCAGCAGCGACGGGATCGGCGCCATGTGCTCGGTGGAGTCGCGGTCGGACAGCACGATGATGCGGGCGCCGGCGGCGATCGCCGTCGACACCTCGCGCCGCACGCGGTCGAGCGCGTCGCGCAGCGCCTCTCCCCCGCCGTTCACGGGGTAGAGCCCGTGCACCTTCACCGCCGAGAACCCCGGCATGTCGCCGTCCTCGTTGATGTGCAGGATCGTGGCGAGCTCGTCGTTGTCGATGACGGGGAACGGCAGCACCAGCTGGCGGCACGACGCAGGCGAGGGCTCGAGCAGGTTCTGCTCCGGGCCGACGGAGCCGGCCAGCGAGGTGACCAGCTCCTCGCGGATGGCGTCGAGCGGCGGGTTGGTGACCTGCGCGAACAGCTGGCTGAAGTAGTCGAACAGCAGCCGGGGACGCTCCGACAGGACGGCCACGGGGGTGTCGGTGCCCATCGACCCGATCGGCTCGGCACCGGTGCGCGCCATCGGCGAGAGCAGGATGCGCAGCTCCTCCTCGGTGTATCCGAACACCTGCTGGCGGCGCAGCACCGACTCGTGGCTGTAGACGACGTGCTCGCGGGCGGGGAGGTCGGCCAGGCGGACCTGCCCGGCGTGCAGCCACTCGCCGTAGGGGTGCTCGGCGGCGAGCTCGGCCTTGACCTCCTCGTCGTCGACGACGCGGCCCTTCGCGGTGTCGACCAGGAACATCCTGCCGGGCTGCAGCCGCCCCTTGCGCACGACCTGCGACGGCTCGACGTCGAGCACGCCGACCTCGCTGGCCAGCACGATCCGGCCGTCGGCGGTCTGCCACCAGCGAGAGGGCCGCAGCCCGTTGCGGTCGAGCACCGCGCCGATGACGGTGCCGTCGGTGAAGGTGACGCAGGCCGGCCCGTCCCAGGGCTCCATGACCGAGGCGTGGAACTCGTAGAAGGCCCGCTTGGCCTCGTCCATGTCCGGGGCGTTCTCCCACGCCTCCGGCACCATCATCAGGACGGCGTGCGGCAGCGACCGGCCGGCCATGTGCAGCAGCTCGAGCACCTCGTCGAAGCTCGCGCTGTCGGAGGCGCCAGGGGTGCAGACGGGGAACAGCCGCGACAGGTCGTCGGGCAGCTCGTGCGGGCCGCGCAGCAGCGCCTCCCGCGCCCGCATCCAGTTGCGGTTGCCCTTGACGGTGTTGATCTCGCCGTTGTGCGCGATGTAGCGGTACGGGTGGGCCAGCGGCCAGCTCGGGAACGTGTTCGTGGAGAACCGGCTGTGCACCAGGGCCAGCGCGCTGGCGTACCGCGGGTCGGACAGGTCGGGGAAGAACGGCTGCAGCTGCCCGGTGGTGAGCATGCCCTTGTAGACGAGGGTGCGGCTCGACAGGGACGCGAAGTAGGTGCCGGTCTCGTGCTCGGCCCGCTTGCGGGTGACGTAGGCGCGGCGCTCGAGCGCGTACGGCTCCATCGACTCGTCGGCGGCGGCGAGCACGAGCTGGTCGAAGCGGGGCATCACCGACCGGGCGGTCCGGCCGACGCCGGCGCCCTCGGGGTCGACGGGCAGCGAGCGCCAGGCGATCGTGCGCAGGCCCTCCTCGGCCGCGATCGCGTCGATCGCCGTCCGGGCCCGGTCGGCGTCGGCCGCGTCGACCGGCAGGAAGGCGGTGCCGACGGCGTAGCGGCCGGCCGGCGGCAGCGCGACGCCGTCGAGCACCTCGCGCAGCAGCGCGTCGGGGACCTGGGTGAGGATGCCGGCGCCGTCACCGGTGTCGGGCTCGCTGCCGGAGGCGCCGCGGTGCTCGAGGTTGCGCAGCGCCGTCAGCCCCTGCTCGACGATGTCGTGCGACACCCGGCCGGCGATGTCCACGACGAAGGCCACGCCGCAGGCGTCGTGCTCGTTCGCCGGGTCGTACAGGCCCTGGGCCTGAGGGGGCGAGGGCAGGGTCACGAAGGCCTCCGTCGGGTGCTGGAACGGTGCTGCTGGTCTGCTCACCCGGGACGTCGGCGGCCCTGCTGCAGATGACGACGACGGTACACCGGCCCAGCCGGTGGAGTCCGTCCGTCCTGATGGTCCCGAGATGACCCGTTCGAGGCATGGTGCTGGATGCGACGACAGGGCAGGCTCGAGGTGTGCGCGTCCCGTCCCCCGCCGGCCCGTCCGCCGCTCCACGGCGCGCCGGGTGGCTGCCACGCGGCCGCGAGCTGGCGGCGGCCGACTTCCGCTGGCGCCACCGGGTGGTGTGCGGCGTGCTCGCGGCGCACCTGCCGCTGCTGCTGCTCCTCGCCGCTCTGGCCGGGGACGGCCGATGGCACGGCGTGCTCGAGGTCCTGCCGCTGGCCGCGCTGCTCGCCCTCGCCCTCGCACCGGCCGCGCCCCGCCGGGTGCGGGCCTTCGCCTCGTCGACGGGGCTGCTGGCCTGCTCCGCCGTGCTCGTGCACCTGTTCGAGGGCTCGGTGGAGGCGCACTTCCACTACTTCGTGGTGGTCGCGATCGTCGCCCTGTACCAGGACTGGGCCATCTACGCCCTGGCCATCGCCTTCGTCGCGCTGCAGCACGGGATCATGGGCGCGCTGCGTCCTGACTCGGTCTTCCCCCACGGCGACCCGTGGGTCTGGGCGCTCGTGCACGCCGGGTTCGTCCTCGCCGAGTCGGCGGTGCTCATCCTGTTCTGGCACGCCAGCGAGCAGTCGCGCCTGGAGGAGGAGCGCCTGCGCCAGGCCCTCGTCGAGGGCAGCGACAGCGTCCGCGCCCGCCTCGCCGAGGCCGACCGCATCCGGGCCGACCTCATCGCGACCGTCAGCCACGAGTTCCGCACCCCGCTCACCGGCATCCGGGGGGCGTCGCTGACGCTGCTCAAGCGGGGTGACCGGCTCGACGTCGACGGGCGCCGCCGGCTGCTGCACGCCGTGCTCGACCAGCAGGAGCGGCTGTCGCGCCTGCTCGAGAACATGCTCACCGCGGCCGAGGCCACCACCGCTGACCCAGCCGCGGTCGCGGAGGTCGACGCCGTCGCGGCCGAGGTGGCGATGCTGGCGGTGGCCGCGCGCCCGTCCGGCGGTGAGGTGCAGGTGCTCGTGGAGCCGGGCACCACGGCCCGCATCGACCGGCAGGCGCTGCACCAGGTGCTGGCGAACCTCATCGACAACGCCCAGCAGCACGGCAGCCGCGGCGCCGTGCCGATCGTGGCCGGCGGGTCGGACGCCGCCGGCGTCTGGCTCACCGTCAGCAACGACGGCAGCGACCTCGACCCGGAGGCGGCCGCGCGCCTGTTCGAGCCGTTCACCCAGGCCGACAGCAGTGCGACCCGGCACCGCGAGGGCCTCGGGATGGGCCTGTACGTCGTGCGCCGCCTGGTCGAGGTGCACGGCGGCCGCGTCGGCGTGCGCACCGACGGCGGATGGGTCACCGTCGAGGTCCGGCTCCAGGCCGCCGGCGCGACCAGCTACACGCCCGCGCCGACCGCGCTGCCGATCAGGTAGGTCGCCGCCGTCGCGCCGCCGCCGAGCAGGAGCTGCCGGGTGCCGCTGTAGAGCGCACCCCGCGAGGTGAACCGGCTGACCAGCGCGCCGGACAGGAACAGCGCCAGCAGCGCCAGGCCGACGGCGAGGGCCAGGGACGTCGCTCCGAGCAGGAACGGCAGCACCGGGACGAGCGCCCCGACGGAGAACGCCGCGAAGGACGAGGCGGCCGCGGTCGACGGCGACGGCAGGTCGTCCAGGTCGACGCCGAGCTCCTCCCGGGCGTGCACCCGCAGCGCCTGCTCGGGGTTCGAAGACAGCTGCCGGGCGACCTCGCGGGCGGTCTTCTCGTCGACCCCGCGCGAGCGGTAGAGGGCAGCGAGCTCGGCCTGCTCGGCGTCCGGGACGCGGGCGATCTCGCGCTTCTCGATCTCGATCTCGGCGCGGGCGAGCTCGGACTGGGAAGCCACCGAGGTGTACTCGCCGGTCCCCATCGACAGGGCGCCGGCGACCAGCCCGGCGAGGCCGGCGAGGACCACGGTGTCGTCCGAGACCCCGCCCGCGGCGACGCCGGCGATCAGGGCCGTGTTGCTCACCAGCCCGTCCATGACGCCGAAGACCGACGGGCGCAGCCACCCGCCCGTGACGTCGCGGTGGGAGTGGTGGATCTCCGCTCCGCTCGCGCCGCCGCGGTCGGTCACGGCGTCCGGCTGTCGGTCGTCGAGCCGGCCTCGTCGCTCGCGAGGGGCTCGACCTCGAGCTCACGACCGGCGCCGCGGCGGTAGGTCAGGAACGCCAGGGCACCGACCAGGGCGACGACCGCCACCAGCTGGTTCAGCCGCAGTCCGACGAACGTCTCGCTGTCGTCGATGCGGAAGCCCTCGACCCAGAACCGACCGATCGCGTAGCCGCCGACGTACAGCGCGAAGACACGGCCGCCGCCGAGGCGGAAGCGGCGGTCGGCCCAGACGAGGGCTGCGGCGAGCAGCACGTTCCAGGACGCCTCGTACAGGAACGTCGGGTGGTAGGCCTCGGCGCCCGCCACGGCGTCGGGGTTGTCAGGGTCGATCTCGAGGCCCCACGGCAGCGTCGTCGGGCGGCCGAACAGCTCCTGGTTGAACCAGTTGCCGAACCGGCCGATGGCCTGCGCGACGGCCAGGCACGGCGCGAGCGCGTCGCACAGCGCCGCCGTCCGGATCCCCCGCCGGCGGGCGAGCAGCCAGGCGGCGATCGCGCCGCCGGCGATGCCCCCGGGGATGCCGAGCCCGCCCTCCCAGATGTACAGCACCGACACCGGGTCGTCGAGGTAGGCGGACGGGCTGGTGACGACGTGGTAGAGCCGCGCCCCGACGATGCCGGCCGGGACGACGATGGTGGCGAGGTCGGCGACGGTGCCCGGCCGGCCGCCGCGCGCCCGCCAGCGGCGGTCGCCCCAGACCACGCCGACGACGACGCCGAGCAGGATGCACAGCGCGTAGGCGCGGATCGGGACCGGCCCGAGGTGCCAGACGCCCCGGTCCGGGCTGGGCAGGTAGGCGAGGACCGTCACGGGCCCCAGCGTAGGGCCGCTCCCCGGCGCGGCCTCAGCGGCGGCGGACGCCGTCGGCGAGGTCGGCGGCCAGGGTGCGGACGGCGTCGACGCCGCCGTCGCCGAGCGCGCGCACCAGCGCCGAGCCGACGATGACGCCGTCGGCGAAGCGGGCGACCTCCGCGGCCTGGTCGCCGTCGCTCACCCCGAGCCCGACGGCGACGGGGACGTCGGTGAGCGCACGGGTGCGGGCGACCAGCTCCTCCGCGCGGTTGCCGACGGCCTGACGGGTGCCGGTGACGCCCATCGTCGAGGCGGCGTAGACGAAGCCGCGCGCCACCTTCCCGACGACGTCGATGCGGGCGTCGGTGCTGCTCGGGGCGACGAGGAAGACCGTGTCGAGGTCGTGCTCCCGCGCCGCCTCGACCCAGCGGGCGGCCTCCTCCGGGACGAGGTCAGGCGTGATGGCCCCGGCTCCCCCGGCCGCCTTCAGGTCGCCGGCGAACCGGGCCGGCCCGTACTTCTCGATCGGGTTCCAGTAGCCCATCACCAGGGCGGCCGCACCGGTGGCGCTGACCGTGCGCACCGCGTCGAAGACGTCGCGGACCCGTGTGCCGGCCCGCAGGGCGGCGTCGACGGCCACCTGGATGACCGGGCCGTCCATGCCCGGATCGGTGTACGGGATGCCGATCTCGACGGCGTCGACGCCGGCCTCGACCATCGCGACCATGGCCTGCACGGACGTGGGCACGTCCGGGTAGCCGACCGGCAGGTAGCCGATCAGCGCGGC
>DATLGD010000106.1:0-8843 GCA_035540755.1 Mycobacteriales bacterium
CCCTCCCCCTGACAGAACCCCGCTGGAAATCAACAGCACCCTGGTGCTGTGGATTTCGGCCGAGGCGTCCACAGGTTCGACCGGTCGGGGACGGACGGCGCGGCACGCGGTCCAGGGTCTTCGTCTGTGACGAAGGCACAGCGGGCGGCGCCCTGGAAGGTCCTGCTGGACACGCAGCAGCAGGTGATCAGTCGTCGGCAAGCGCGCGCCGCCGGCATGTCCGAGGACGCATGGCAGTGGCTCCTGGACACCGGCCGCTGGCAGCTGCTGCTCCGAGGCGTGGCCGCAGCCCACTCCGGCCACGTCACGGCCGGACAGCGCGCATGGGCAGCGGTGCTCTCGGCGGGCGACGGCGCGGCCCTGTCCGGCGACGCCGCTCTGGTGGATCGGGGCCTGAGCATCGACATCACCCGGTATGACGTCGTGGTACCGGAGGACCGGCAGGTCCGGATGAAGCGCTTCTACGAGGACGGGGCGCCGGTCAGCCGGTTGACGGTCCAGGCGCACCCGTGCGCGGTGGCTGCGGATGGTCCGTCATGGCGGGTGCCTCAGGTCACCGTGGAAGCAGCTGTCCTGCAGGCGGTCGACTGGGCGCCGTCGGCTCGCGCAGGCGAATGGCGGATCGCTGCCGCAGTGCAGCAGCGTCTGACGGCCCCGTCTGCCCTCCGGGCGGCCCTGCCCCACGTCGCCGGTACCAGGAGCGAGCTCGTCTCGGTCGTGCTGGACGACGTGGAGCTCGGCGCGCACGCTCGCAGCGAGCTGGACTTCCTGGCCTTCCTCAAGGAGCACGGGCTCCCCCTGCCGGACCGCCTGCAGCGTCCTGTGCGCCGCACCGGACTGCACTACCTCGATGCCTGGTGGGTACGCCAGCGCGTGGCGGCCGAGGTCGACGGCGCCCACCACCGCCTCGCCTCGACCTGGGACGCGGACACCCTCCGCAGCAACGACGTGCTGCTCGCGGAGCGGCACGACCGCGTGCTGCTGCTGCGGCTGACGACCGGCAACCTGCGGCACGACCGCGCTGTGCTGGCGCGGCAGTTCGGGTCCGCTCTCCGCTGAACCCGCTAGGGAAATCAACAGCACCAGGGTGCTGTTGATTTCGACTGGGGTCTTGTCAGGCGGGGGACCACTCTTGGCCCGACGGGGTGTCGCGGACGGCGACTCCGAGGGCGACCAGCTCGTCGCGCAGCCGGTCCGAGGCGGCGAAATCCTTGCCGACCCGGGCCGCGGCACGGGCGTCCAGCAGCTCCTGCGCCCCCGGCGGCAGCGCCGCCGGCTCCCGCGGCCTTCCGACGTCGCGGGCGAGGTCGAGTCCCAGCAGGCGGTCGGCCCAGGCGAAGGTCTCGAACTTCGCTCCTGGCGGGACGTCGTCGGCTCTCTCGAGCCGGCGCAGCACCTGCACGGCCCGGGGGGTGTCGAGGTCGTCGTCGAAGGCGGCCAGCACCTCGTCGGCGTGCGGCTGCGACATCGCCGCCGACGGCGCCTCCGCCCAGTCCGCGACGGCGCCGCGCCACCGCTGCAGCGTCGTGCCTGCGGCCGCGATGGACGCCCAGGTGAGGTTCGCCTGCTGCCGGTAGCGCATCTCGAGGAAGGCCAGCCGCAGCGCGAGCGGGTCGTGCCCGCGGTCGACGACGTCGGAGACGAGCACGACGTTGCCGGTCGACTTCGCCATCTTGCGGCCCTCGAACAGCAGGTGCTCGCCGTGCACCCAGTGCCGCACCACCTCGTGACCGACCGCGGCGTCGCTCTGCGCACGCTCGTCCTCGTGGTGCGGGAACCGCAGGTCGATGCCGCCGGTGTGCAGGTCGATGCGGTCGCCGAGCAGGTCCAGCGACATCGCCGAGCACTCGATGTGCCAGCCCGGGAAGCCGACGCCCCAGGGGGAGTCCCACGTCATCTCGCGGTTCTCGCCGGCGCGCTTCCACAGCGCCCAGTCGGCGTGGAAGCGCTTGCCCGCCGTCAGCGCCTCGGCGTCCTCGCGGTGACCGGCGCGCAGGGCCTCGAGCCGGTTGCCGGAGATGGCCCCGTAGCCCTCGAAGGAGCGGGCGTCGAAGTACACGGTGCCGTCCGTGCCGACGTAGGCGTGCCCGAGGTCGATCAACCGCGAGATGAGCGCGAGCATCAGGTCGATGCACTCGGACGCTCGGGGATAGGCGTCGGCGGGCTTGACGTTCAGCAGCGCCTGGTCGCGGTGGAACGCCTCCTCGTAGAAGCGCGCGATCGCGAACGGGCTCTTGTCCTCCAGGCGCGCCTGGGTGAGGAGCTTGTCCTCGCCGATCGAGTCGATCGCGGAGTCGTCGGCGAGGTGCCCGACGTCGGTGATGTTCTGCACCAGCCGCACCCGCAGCCCGTGCAGCTCGGCGGTGCGCCGGACGAGGTCGGTGAGCAGGAACGTGCGCAGGTTGCCGACGTGGGCGTAGCGGTACACGGTCGGCCCGCAGGCGTAGACGGTGAGCAGCCCCGGGGTCGACGGCCGGATCTCCTCGACCTGCCGGGTGCGGGTGTCGGTCAGTCGCAGCACGCAGCGACCCTACGGCGCGCGACGACGTCCGACCGGACGCGCCGGCGACATGTGCCAGGACGCGGACGCAAGGGGGAGGGGGTCAGTTGAGGCGGGCGCGGGCGGCGCCGGCGGCGCGGCGGGCGGTCTCGGCGGACCCGGGGTCGTCGTCGGCGACCACCTCGGCGAAGTGCTCGAGCTCGGCCGCGCCGCCGAGGTGGTCGCCGAGGCGCACGAGCAGCTCGCCCCGCTCGCGGCGCAGCTCGAGCGAGTGCCGCGGCAGCAGGAGCGACAGCTCGGTGGCCCACAGCCGGGTGCGCGCGGCGTCCAGCGACGGCGGCATCCGAGCGGACAGCACCCGCACGTTGGTGAGCAGCCGCAGCAGCAGGTCGACGGGGTCGACCGGGCGCAGGTGCTCGGGTGACGGCGGCGCGCCGGTCAGGCGCACCACCAGCGCGTCGACGTCGTCGCGGTCGAGGACCCGGCCGCCTGCGAACGGGTCGACGACGGCGTGCTCGTCGTCCGGGTCTCCGACGCCGACGACGACGTGCCCCGGCAGGGCGATCGGGTAGGCGGCGACGCCGAGGCGCTGCGCCACCTCGACCCAGACGACGGACAGCAGCAGCGGCAGGCCTCGCCGCCGCCTGAGCACCTCCGGCAGCAGCGAGGAGCGCAGGTCGCCGTAGTCGTCCTCGGAGCCGGCGAAGCCGGCCTCGCCGCCGAGCGCGCGCCGCAGGCCCTCGGCGGCCTCACGCGGGCCGGCCCGGCGCGGCACCTCGGGGCGGGCGGCCGCCGCCAGCTGGTCGAGCCGCCGCAGGCCGTCGTCGACGTCGAGGTCGGGCTCGACCTCCGCTCCGACCAGCAGGCAGGCCAGCCCGAGGTCGACCGGCTCCGACCGCACCACCTCGCCGAAGCGCTGCCGGGCGTTCACCGGCGCTCCGGCGGGGGCGGCACGCGCTTGGCCGCGACGACGTCGGCCTCGACCACCTCGTGCAGCGCACCGTGCCGGTCGCGCAGCCGGACGACGCCGTCCTGCCAGCTGACGAGCTCGCCGAGCAGGTCGCCGAGGCCTCCCCCGGCCAGCCGGCGGCGGAGGCTGACGCGCACGCTGCTGTCGCCGGGGCCGACGTCGCGGGTGTAGCGCACGTCACGTGCCGCCCCCGTTGGCCTGTCCGCCTCCACATCAGCGACACTAGAGCCGCACCCGAGGGAAGAGGACCAGCTGTGACCTACGTGATCGCCGAGCCCTGCGTCGACGTCAAGGACAAGGCGTGCATCGAGGAGTGCCCGGTCGACTGCATCTACGAGGGCAAGCGGTCGCTCTACATCCACCCCGACGAGTGCGTCGACTGCGGTGCGTGCGAGCCGGTCTGCCCCGTGGAAGCCATCTTCTACGAGGACGACACGCCCTCGCAGTGGAAGGACTACTACCGCGCCAACGTCGACTTCTTCACCGAGACGACGAGCATCGGCAGCCCCGGCGGCGCCAGCAAGGTCGGCCCTGTCGACCTCGACCACCCGGTGGTCATGGCCGTTCCGCTCGGCAAGAACACCGAAGGCCACTGACCGCCAGCCGTCCCGTGCCGTCCGCCCGCCCCGGGTGGGCGGCACGCGCGCGTCTGCCGCAGTTCCCCTGGGACCGGCTGGCCCCCTACGGCGACCGGGCCCGGGCGCACCCCGGCGGCGCCGTCGACCTGTCGATCGGCACGCCGGTCGACCCGACGCCGCCGGTCGTGCGCGAGGCGCTGTGCGCCGCTGCTGACGCCCCCGGCTACCCGCTGACCATCGGCACCCCTGCGCTGCGCGAGGCGCTCGTCGGATGGGCCCGGCGCCGGCTCGGGGCCGACGTGGGGCCGGAGCACGTGCTGCCCAGCATCGGCAGCAAGGAGCTCGTCGCCCTGCTGCCCAGCCTGCTCGGGCTCGAGCCCGGCACCGAGGTGCTGCTGCCGCGGCTGGCCTACCCGACCTACGACGCCGGCGTCCGGCTGGCCGGCTGCCTGCCGGTGCCCACCGACGACCCGACGTCGCACGACCCGTCCCGGGTCGGCCTGGTGTGGGTGAACTCGCCGAGCAACCCGACCGGCGAGGTGCTCGACGTCGAGCGCCTGGCGGGAGTCGTCGCCTGGGGCCGGCAGCACGGCATCCTGGTCGCCTCCGACGAGTGCTACGTCGAGCTCGGCTGGGAGGTCGAGCCCGTCTCGGTGCTGCACCCGTCGGTGTCCGGTGGCGACGTCACCGGCGTGCTGGCACTGCACTCGCTGTCCAAGCGCAGCAACCTGGCGGGCTACCGGGCCGGCTTCGCCGCCGGCGACCCCCACGCCGTGGCGGTGCTCGTCGAGGCCCGCAAGCACCTGGGCCTGCTCACCCCCGCACCTGTGCAGGCCGCGCTGGTCGCCGCGCTCGGTGACGACGCGCACGTGGCCGAGCAGAAGGAGCGCTACCACCGCCGGCGGGCGCTGCTCCGGCCCGCGGTGGAGGCGGCCGGCTTCCGGGTCGACCACTCCGAGGCGGGGCTGTACCTGTGGTGCACCCGCGACGAGGCGTGCTGGGACACCGTGGCGGCGCTGGCCGACGTCGGCCTGCTGGCCGCCCCGGGCGACTTCTACGGCGACGACGGCGGGCAGCACGTGCGCCTGGCCCTGACCGTCAGCGACGCGCAGGCCGAGGTCGCCGCCGAGCGGCTCGCGCTGCTGGGGTGACCCGCTCCGGCGGCCGGACCGACCGCACCGCGCCGGCTCAGCCGAGCAGCTCGCCGAGCAGCGAGGACTTCTGGCGCTTGCCCGCGTACGAGCGCTGGCCGGGCCCGCCGCCCGCTCTCCGGTCACTAGGCTCGACGGCATGACCGACACCGCGATCGACCCTGTCATCGACGAGCTCTGGGAGCGCCGCTCCGAGCTCAGCCCGGCCGACGAGGACGCCCATGCGCAGGTGGTCGCGGCCGTCGACCAGCTCGACGCCGGCGAGGCCAGGGTCGCGCAGGTGGTCGACGGCCCTCGAGGTTCCAGCGTCGTCGTGGACGAGCGCGCCAAGCGCTCCATCCTGCTGGCCTTCAAGGTGCTCGAGATGGTCGAGAGCAGCGCCGGCGACTTCCGCTTCCACGATCGGGTGCCGCTCAAGACCCGGTTCGACGGCGTGCGCGTCGTGCCGGGCGCCATCGCCCGCTGGGGCTCGCACTTCGAGCCCGGCGTCGTGCTCATGCCCAGCTACACCAACATCGGCGGCTACGTCGGCAGCGGCTCCATGGTCGACACCTGGGCCACCGTCGGCTCGTGCGCGCAGATCGGGAAGAACGTGCACCTGTCCGGTGGCGTCGGCATCGGCGGTGTGCTCGAGCCGCCGCAGGCCGCCCCGGTCGTCGTCGAGGACGACGCGTTCATCGGCTCGCGCTCGATGGTCGTCGAGGGGGCACGCGTGCGCCGCGGCGCGAAGCTCGGCGCAGGGGCGATCCTCACCGCCAGCACCCGCGTGTTCGAGGCCGAGACCGGCAAGGAGCTCGACCGCGGAGTCGCGCCGGAGCGGGCGGTCTGCGTCGGCTCCACCCGGGTCAAGAGCTTCCCCGGCGGCGACTTCGGGATGCCGTGCCTGCTCGTGCTCCGCTACCTCGAGCCCGGTCAGGAGCACGACAAGCTGGCCCTCAACGACGTCCTGCGCGAGCACGGCGTGGCGCCGTGACGGTCCGCTGATGCTCGACCTCGCAGCCGACCCCGTCGACCTCACGGCGGCTCTGGTCGACGTCGAGAGCGTCTCGGGCAGCGAGGCGCACCTGGCCGCCCTCGTCGAGCAGGCGCTGCGCGCGCTGCCGCACCTGAGCGTCGAGCGCGACGGCGACGCCGTCGTCGCTCGCACCCGGCTCGGCCGCGAGCGGCGGGTGCTGCTGGCCGGCCACCTCGACACCGTCCCGATCGCCGACAACCTGCCCAGCCGGCGCGAGGGGGACCGCCTTCTCGGCTGCGGCACCAGCGACATGAAGAGCGGCGACGCGGTGCTGCTGCACCTCGCGGCGACCCTGCCCGACCCGGCCTACGACCTCACGTTCGTGCTCTACGACAACGAGGAGGTCGAGGCCGCGCGCAACGGCCTGAACCGCCTCGTGCGCGACCACCGCGACTGGCTCGACGCCGACCTCGCCGTGCTGCTCGAGCCCACCAACGGCCAGGTCGAGGCCGGCTGCCAGGGCACCATGCGCGTGCGCGTGACGGTTCCCGGCCGGCGCGCGCACAGCGCCCGCGGCTGGCTCGGCGAGAACGCGATCCACGCCGCCGCACCGGTGCTCGCGACCCTGGTGCGCTACGAGGCGCGCGACGTCGACATCGACGGCTGCGTCTACCGCGAGGGGCTCAACGCCGTCGCCGTCGCCGGTGGCGTCGCCGGCAACGTGGTGCCCGACCTGTGCACCGTCACCGTGAACTTCCGCTTCGCCCCCGACCGCAGCGAGGCCGACGCCGAGCAGCACGTGCGCGACGTCTTCGACGGTTGGGCGGTCGAGGTCACCGACAGCGCGCCAGGTGCGCTGCCCGGCCTGACGGCGCCGGCGGCGCGGCACTTCGTCGACGCCGTGGGCGTCACCCCGGTGGCCAAGTACGGCTGGACGGATGTCGCCCGGTTCGCACAGCTCGGCATTCCGGCGCTGAACTTCGGCCCTGGCGACCCGAACCTCGCGCACACCCGCGAGGAGTCGGTCGAGACGGCGCTGATCGGCACCTGCACCGACCTCCTCCGGCGCTACCTGGCGTAGCGCCGTCCTGGGACCGGACGCTCTCTGGCGGCGGGCACCGGGGCGGCCGAGGCCGGCGCCGTCAGAGATCGCCGGCGGACCGGGCGGAGAACGCCGACGCCGGCCGCCCCCGGAAGGAGCGACCGGCGTCGAGGCGTGCGGACCGGCTACGCGGCGCCGCGCTTGAGCTGCGCGGCGATCTGCGTGGCGCGGGTGGCGCTGTAGGCGACCGCGGTGAGGTCCTGCTCCTGGGGCGGGTTGGAGCCGTTGGCCGAGACGTGCGAGGCGCCGTAGGGGTTGCCGTCGACGAACTTGCTCGGGTCGGTGTAGCCGGGTGGCACGAGAATGCCGCCGAAGTGGTAGATGGAGTTGTAGAGCGCGAGCAGCGTCGACTCGAGCCCGCCGTGCCCGGTGCCGGCGGAGACGAAGCCGGTGTAGACCTTGTTCGCCAGCTGGCCCTGCGCCCACTGCGGGCCGAGCGTGTCGAGGAACTGCTTCAGCTGTGCGGAGACGTTGCCGTAGCGGGTGGGCGTGCCGAAGATGACGGCGTCGGCCCAGGTGACGTCCTCGGCGCTCGCCTCGGGGACGTCCTGGGTCTGGAGCGCATGCTGGCTCCAGCCCTCGTTGCTCTCGATGGCCTCCTTCGGCGCGAGCTCGTGCACCTTGCGCAGGCGCACCTCGGCGCCGGCCTTCTCGGCGGCCTCGACGGCCTGCTTGGCGAGCTGGAACACGCTGCCGGTGGCGCTGTAGTAGATGACGCTGACGCGGACGTCGGACATGAGCAGGGTCCTTTCGGGAGATGCTTGCGGGTGCAATCAGTTGCTTGACGGTACAAGCACGGGGGCGTGCCGTCCATTCCGCCTGGGTAGGAGCGTTCCCGGACCGGACATCACGACACGCACAGACACCCGGCGGCAGCAACGTCGCACCGAGACGCGCAAGGAGCACCCGTGCCCCAGGACCTGACCGGCAAGACCGTCGCCTTCCTCGTCGCCCCCGAGGGCATCGAGCAGGTGGAGCTGACCGAGCCGTGGAAGGCGGTTGAGCAGGCCGGCGGCACGCCGAAGCTGGTGTCCACCGCCGACGGCGAGGTGCAGGCCTTCGACCACCTGGACAAGGCGGACACCTTCCCCGTCGACATCACCGTCGAGTCCGCCGATCCGTCGTCGTTCGACGCGCTCGTGCTGCCGGGCGGCGTCGCCAACCCCGACGCGCTGCGCATGGACGCCGGCGCCGTCGCGTTCACCAAGGCCTTCTTCGACGCCGGCAAGCCGGTCGCCGCGATCTGCCACGCGCCGTGGACGCTGGTCGAGGCCGACGTCGTGCGCGGCCGGCGGATGACCAGCTGGCCCAGCCTGCAGACCGACCTGCGCAACGCGGGTGCGGTGTGGGTCGACGAGGAGGTCGTGGTGGACGAGGCCGGCGGCAGCACGCTGGTCACGAGCCGGAAGCCCGACGACCTCAAGGCGTTCAACGACGCGCTGCTGCAGGCGTTCTCGGCCTGACGCCGGAGCCCCGTGCCCGCGCCGGCCGGGTCCTGCCACCAGGCATGACTGCGGCCGGCGCGGGCACGGGGCTCCGGCGTCAGGCCGAGAACGCCTGCAGCAGCGCGTCGTTGAACGCCTTGAG
>DATLGD010000107.1:0-9487 GCA_035540755.1 Mycobacteriales bacterium
GCTCGACGCCCGCGAGGCCGACGACGACGGGCCGCCCCGTGGGTAGGGCCCGCCGGCGGGCCCTACCCACGGGGCGGCCCGTCGTCGTCGGCCTCGCGGGCGTCGAGCCACGACTGGTAGGCCAGCCGCCGCCGCAGGGCGATCGCCTCGCGCACCGGGCGCATCAGCGGCCGCACGACGGCGACGTAGATGAGCGCGGCCGCGACGAGGGCGTACAGCGGGCCGCGCAGGCCGACGGCGTCGAGGACGACGACGGCGCCGACCCAGGCCAGCAGGGTGAGCACGCCGGTGACCAGCACCCGTCGCCGGAGGGCGACGACGTCCGGGGTGCCGGGGTGGAGGTCCTCGTCGGGGTGCAGGTCGTCCGGGCGGGAGCTGTCGGGAGGCATGCGTCAGCCTCCGTAGACCGTGCGGCCGTCGACCTCGTCCTTGGCCAGCCGCCGGTGCAGGTGCAGGCCCTCGAGGGCCAGCTCGAGCGCCGCCGCGGCCAGCGCCGGCGACTCCTCCTCGACCCTGAGCCGCTGCAGCAGCGCGGCGAGCCCGGGCACCGGCCCGAGACCGGCGAGCAGGTCCGTGGCGGCGACGAGGTCGCCGGACTCGACGGTGGCGCCCTCGGCGAACCGGCCCTGCAGACCGGACAGGTCCAGCCCCGACAGGTGCGCGCGGAAGGTGTCGGCGACGGCGCGCCGCAGCAGGTGGTGCAGCACCTCGAGCTCGCGCCCCTCCTCGGCGGCTTCGAACTCGACCTTGCCGCGCGAGGCGGCGACGACGCCGGGCAGGTCGCACACCCGGGCCACGGCCTGCGGCTCGCCGGTGACGGCCTGGCGCCGCAGCGCCGAGGCGGCGAGGGTCTCAGCCGCCGCGACGGCGAACCGGGCGCTGACCCCGGAGCGGGCGTCGACCTGCGACGACTCGCGCACCAGCCGGGTCCAGCGGGCGACGATCTCGAGCAGGTGGTCGGGCACGGTGACCGCGCCTAGGGCGTCGTCGCCGTCCCACGTGGTGACCGCCTCCTGCCGGACGACGTCGATCTCGTGCTCGAGCGAGAGCGGGTAGTGCGTGCGCACCTCGGCGCCGAACCGGTCCTTGAGCGGGGTGATGATGCGGCCGCGGTTGGTGTAGTCCTCCGGGTTCGCGCTCGCGACGAGCAGCAGGTCGAGCGGCAGGCGCAGGGTGTAGCCGCGCACCTGGATGTCGCGCTCCTCGAGCACGTTGAGCAGGGAGACCTGGATCCGCTCGGCGAGGTCGGGCAGCTCGTTGACGCTGAAGATGCCGTGGTTGGTGCGCGGCACGAGCCCGAAGTGCACGGTCTCCGGGTCGCCGAGGGTGCGCCCCTCCGCGACCTTCACCGGATCGACGTCGCCGATGAGGTCGCCGACGCTCGTGTCCGGCGTCGCCAGCTTCTCGCCGTAGCGCTCGCTGCGGTGCTTCCACGCCACCGGCGTCGCGTCGCCCTGCTCGCCGACCAGGCGGGTGCAGCGGGTGCACACCGGCGCGTACGGGTGGTCGTTGATCTCGCACCCGGCGACGACCGGCGTCCACTCGTCGAGCAGGCCGACGAGGGTGCGGATGAGCCGGGTCTTGCCCTGGCCGCGCTCGCCGAGCAGCACGAGGTCGTGGCCGGCGAGCAGGGCCCGCTCGACCTGCGGCAGCACGGTGTCGTCGAAGCCGAGGATGCCCGGGAAGGCGGGCTCGCCGGAGCGCAGGCGGGCGAGCAGGTTCGAGCGGACCTCGTCCTTGACCGGCGCCTGCCGATGCCCGGACGCGCGCAGGTCCCCGAGTGTCCTGGGGGAGGGAGGCTCGGACGGGCCGGGGGCGTCGGTCTCGGGGAGGGCCGTCACCCGCGCCACGCTACGTCCGCCTCCCCGCCCGCGCACCCCCTTGCACCCAGTTGCGTCCGCTCGCGCGGGCCGGCCCCGTGTGCCAGGACGCGGACGCAAGCCCCTGCCCCCTCGCTGCGTCCGCGTCCTGGCACATCGCCCGCGCGCCGCCGCGCGGACGCAGCGGGCAGGATGGGCGGGTGTCGCGCTTCGGGGACGGACTGGCCACCGGTGCCGACCTGCTCGCCGCGGCCGACGCCGCCACCGACGCCGCGCTCGCGCCGCTCGGCGGCCGCGTCCCCGACCTCGTCTGCGCCTTCGTCAGCGGAGCCGACCCGGACGCCGCCGGGGAGGCCGGGCGGCAGGTGGCGCAGCGGTCACAGGCCACGGCGATGATCGGCTGCAGCGCCGGCGGGGTCATCGCCGGAGGGCACGGGCTCGAGGGCCGCAGCGCCGTCGCCGTCTGGGCTGCCGTGCTGCCCGGCGCCACGGTGCGCACCTTCCACCTCGAGGTCATGACCGGCGGGCCGACGGCGGCCGTCGTGGGCCTGCCGCAGCCCGGGGTGCCGGAGGACGAGGTCGCGCTGCTCCTGGCCGACCCGTGGAGCTTCCCGGCCGACGGCTTCGTGTCGCGGGCCAACGACGCGGTCCCCGGACTGCAGATCGTCGGCGGACTGGCCGCCGGCGGGAGCACCGCCGGGTCGACCCGCCTGTTCGTCGACGGGCGCGTGGTCGAGCGGGGCGCCGTCGGTGCGCTGGTCGCGGGCACGGGGGCGACGGCGGTCGTGAGCCAAGGCTGCCGCCCGATCGGCCCGGCGATGACGGTGACGGCGTCGGCCGGCAACGTCGTGCGCGGCCTGGCCGGCATGCGCGCCGTCGACAAGGTGGAGCAGGTCCTGGCCGAGCTGCCGCCCCACGACCAGGCGCTGGCCTCGTCGGGCCTGCAGCTCGGCATCGCCATGGACGAGTACGCCGAAGACCTCGACTACGTGGTGCGCGGCGTCGTCGGCGTCGAGCGGGACAGCGGCGGCGTCGTCGTCGGCGACCTGGTGCCGGTCGGCCGCACGGTCCGGCTGCAGGTGCGTGACGCCGACGCCGCCGACGCCGACCTGCGCGCGCTGCTCGCGCGCTACCGCGCCGCCACCCGCGATGCCCCGGCCGGCGGCGCACTGCTGTTCTCCTGCAACGGCCGCGGCGCGCACCTGTTCGGCAGCTCCCAGGGTGGCGCCGACCACGACGCGGCGCTCGTCCGAGAGCAGCTCGCTCCGCAGGGGGTCGCCGGCTTCTTCGCCGCCGGCGAGCTCGGCCCGGTCGGCGGGCGCAACCACCTGCACGCCTTCACCGCCTCGCTGCTCGCCTTCCCGGCCTGACCCGGCGGCCCCGTGCCCGTCCTCGCCCTCGACGTCGGCGGGACCAAGCTCGCCGCCGCCCTCGTCGACGACGACGGCGTGGTCCTGCGCTCGGCCCGCCGGACCACCCCGGCCGAGCCGTGGCCGGCCTGCCTGGCGCTGCTCGAGGAGGTGGCCGACGGCGTCGACGTCGACGGAGTGGGCGCCGGCTGCGGCGGCCCGATGCGCTGGCCGGACGGTGTCGTCTCGCCGCTGAACATGCCGTCCTGGACGGCGTTCCCGTTGCGCGAGCGGCTGAGCGCGCGCTGGCCCGGCCGCCCGGTGCGCGTGCACAACGACGCCGTCTGCGCCGCCGTCGGCGAGCACTGGCGCGGCGCCGGCCAGGGGGAGCGGGACCTGCTCGGCGTCGTCGTCTCGACCGGTGTCGGTGCAGGTCTGGTGCTCGGCGGGCGGGTGCTCGACGGCGCGACCGGGAGCGCCGGGCACGTCGGGCACGTGGTCGTCGAGCCGGACGGGCCGGTCTGCGGCTGCGGCGGCCGGGGCTGCCTCGAGGCGATCGCCCGGGGCCCTGCGGTGGTCGCCTGGGCGCGTGAGCGCGGCTGCGCCGCCACCGACGGCCGCGAGCTGGCCGGGCTCGCCGCCGACGGGGACAGGGTGGCGGTGCAGGCGCTGGCCCGGGCCGGTCGCGCGCTCGGTGTCGCGTTCGCGAGCGCCGCGGCGCTGCTCGACCTGCGGCGAGTGGCCGTCGGCGGCGGGCTGTCGCAGGCCGGGCCGCCGCTGTGGACGCCGATGCGGGAGGCGGTGGCGCTCCACGCCCGGCTGCCCTTTCCCGAGCGGCTGAGCGTGGTGCCGGCCGGGCTCGGTCAGGAGGCGGGGCTGGTCGGGGCCGCGGCCCTCGTCCTCGCCGGCGACCGGTACTGGTCGCCGGGGGATGACGGACCTCGCGCTGCGCGGGCTGCGGGCGGCTGCTAGACATTCGGCGACGCTCTCCCGAGAGGACCTGCCCGCGTGACCAGCGCTGCCCTTCCCGCCCGCCCTGTCCTGGCCGACCTCGTCCCGACCCGGCTGTTCCGCGGCACCCTCGCCCGCGACGCCGCGCTCGTCGGCGGCGCTGCGCTGCTGACGGCGCTCGCCGCGCAGATCTCCGTCCCGGTCCCGGGCTCACCGGTGCCGATCACCGGCCAGACCCTCGCGGTCGTGCTCACCGCCGCCGCGCTCGGCCCCGGCCGGGGCCTGCTCGGCCAGGCCCTGTACCTGCTGCTGGGCGCCGTCGGCCTGCCGTTCTACTCGGAGGCCTCGGGAGGGGTGGAGGTCATCGCCGGCGCCACCGGCGGGTACCTGCTCGGCTTCCTGCCGGCCGCCTACCTCATCGGCCTGGCCGCCCAGCACGGCCAGGACCGCAAGGTCCTGCGCGCGCTGCCGCTGTTCGTCGCCGGCCAGGCGGTCGTCTTCGCCATCGGCGTGCCGTGGCTGGCCGTCATGGCCGACCTGACGCCGGCGCAGGCGCTCGAGGCGGGCTTCTACCCGTTCATCGTCGGCGGGCTGGTCAAGGCCGCGATCGCCGGCCTGCTGCTGCCGGCCGCGTGGCGGCGCTTCCTCCCGGGCGACCGCTGACCCAGGCGCTCCGCCCGCTGCGCACGTGAGGCAGCGCGGCGGTGCGACACTGCCGCCGTGACCGCTCCCGCTCCGCCGCTGGTCGGCCTGGACGACGTCCGCGCCGCCGCCGAGCTGCTGCGCGGCGTCGCCCGCGAGACCCCGCTGCAGAACCTGCGCAGCCTGTCCGAGCAGGTCGGCGGACCGGTCGTGCTCAAGTGCGAGAACCTGCAGCGCACCGGCTCGTTCAAGATCCGCGGCGCCTACACCCGCATCGCCCGGCTCACCGACGGCGAGCGGTCGCGCGGTGTCATCGCGGCCAGCGCCGGCAACCACGCGCAGGGCGTCGCCCTGGCGGCGCAGCTGCTCGGCGCGCGGGCCACCGTCTTCATGCCGCACGCCGCACCGATCCCCAAGGTCGCGGCCACCAGGGCCTACGGGGCCGAGGTGCGGCACGTCGGGAGCACCGTCGACGAGGCGCTGCGCGCAGCGCTGCAGCACGCCGAGCAGACCGGCGCCGCCTTCATCCACCCGTTCGACCATCCCGACGTCATCGCCGGACAGGGCACGGTGGGGCTCGAGCTGCTCGCGCAGCTGCCCGACGTCGGCACCGTGGTGGTGTGCACGGGGGGCGGCGGGCTGGTCGCCGGGATCGGTGTCGTCGTCAAGGCGCTCCGTCCGGACGTGCGCGTGGTGGCCGCCCAGGCCTCGGGGGCCGCGGCGTGGCCGGCGTCGCTCGACCAGGGCCGGCCGGTGGCGCTCGAGCAGATGACGACGATCGCCGACGGCATCGCGATCGGCCGTCCGGGCGAGACGACGTTCGCGCACGTGCGCGAGGTCGTTGACGACGTCGTGGTCGTCGACGACGACGCGCTGTCGCGGGCGATCGTGCACCTGCTGGAGCGCGCGAAGCTGGTCGTGGAGCCGGCCGGCGCCGCCGCCGTCGCCGCGATCATGGAGGCGCCGCACGCGTTCGAGGGGCCGGTGGCCGCGGTCGTCTCCGGCGGCAACATCGACCCGCTGCTGCTCGCCAAGGTCGTGCGGCACGGGTTGATCTCGGCCGGCCGGTTCCTGTCGCTGCGGGTGCGCATCCCCGACCGTCCCGGCGAGCTCGCGCGGCTGCTCGGGGTGCTCGGCGACAGCGGTGCGAACGTCATCGACGTCGAGCACTCCCGCACCGGGCGCGGCCTGCACCTCGACGAGGTCCAGGTCGAGCTGCAGCTCGAGACCCGCAGCCGCGACCACGGCGACGACGTGCTGCAGCGCCTGGCCGCCGCCGGCTACGCCGTCTCGCCGGGCTAGACGGTCAGCCCTCGAAGGGGCGCACCTCGGTGATCGTCACCGAGATGCCGCGTTCGCCGAAGGTGACGCTCTCGCCGGCCTTCTTGCCGGTGATCGCCTGGCCGAGCGGCGACTCGGGGCTGTAGACGTCGACCTGCTCGCCGGCGACGGTGATCTTGCCCTGCTCCTCGGTGGCGTTCTCGCGGTTGCCGAACAGGAACGTCTCGAGGTCGCCGCCGCCGTAGTCGACCGTGACGACGCAGCCCTGCTCGACGGCGTCGCCGCTCGGCGTGGTGCCGCTGTAGGCGGTGCGCAGCAGCGCGTCGAGCTGCTTGATCCGGGCCTCGAGCTTGCCCTGCTCCTCCTTGGCCGCGTGGTAGCCGCCGTTCTCCTTGAGGTCGCCCTCCTCGCGGGCCGCCTCGATGCGCGCGACGATGTCCTGGCGGACCGGGCCGCGCATCTGCTCGAGAGTGGCGCGCAGGCGCTCGTGCGCCTCCACGGTCAGCCAGGTGGTCTGCTGTCCGGTCTCGGTGCTCACGGCGTCCTCGTCGGTCGTCAGGTGTCGGTCGTCGGGTGGTGGTGCTCCAGGGCGAGAACGGCCGATGCTACGGGGAGACCGGCTCCGCGGTCGGCTCGCCGGCGGGCGGCGGGACGGGTCGGCAGCGCGGCACCTCGCCGGTGACCGCCTCACCGCGGACCGTCAGCTCGTGCCGTACCCGGACCGCTCCGCCGTCGGGGCGGGGGAGCACCGGGACGTGCTCGGCGCCGATCTCCTCGCCGCTGGCCTGCCGGGCGCGCACCAGGCACCAGGCGGTGCCGTCGGCGGGAGGGGTGACGTCGAACTCGACGACCACGACGTCGTCGCCGACCAGCTCGTAGCCGCGCAGCTGCAGCGGCACCTGCTCGCCGCCGGATCGCTGGTAGAGCAGCCACGACAGCGAGACGAGGAA
The DNA here is from genome assembly GCA_035540755.1 of Mycobacteriales bacterium. Taxonomy (GTDB): domain Bacteria; phylum Actinomycetota; class Actinomycetes; order Mycobacteriales; family SCTD01; genus DATLGD01. The sequence goes on from DATLGD010000107.1 coordinate 6,994, forward strand.
GGCGACGAACAGCACCGAGAGCACGACGGCGAGCGAGCGCGAGGCGGCCCGCGAGCGCTGGTCGTAGCGGCCGGGCGGACGGCGACGTCCGCCCGGGTCCTCGATCGGCGCGGGCAGCACGGGACTCCTCTCGGGCAGGCTTCGGGCCCGCCTGGTGTTGGCTGACCTGACGATCGTGCCCCGGCCCTGCGCCGGCCGCCGGTGCGGGCCCGTGGAACGCGAACAGGAGAGCGACGTGGGAGCAGAGGACGGCCTGCGGCTGATGTGCGTGCACGCGCATCCCGACGACGAGTCGAGCAAGGGCGCCGCCACCATGGCCAGGTACGCCGGCGAGGGCGTGGACGTGCTGGTGGTCACGCTCACCGACGGCTCGCGCGGCTCGGTGCTGAACCCGGCCATGGACCGGCCGGAGGTGCTCGCCGACATCACCGCCATCCGCGCGGCCGAGATGGAGCGGGCCCGCGAGATCCTCGGCGTGCGGCAGGTGTTCCTCGGCTTCGTCGACTCCGGCCTGCCCGAGGGCGATCCGCTCCCGCCGCTGCCCGAGGGCTGCTTCGCCGTCGGCGACCTGGAGGAGCAGACCGAGGCGCTGGTGCGCGTCGTGCGACGGGAGCGGCCGCACGTCATGACGACCTACGACGAGAACGGCGGCTACCCGCACCCCGACCACATCCGCTGCCACCAGGTGTCGATGGCGGCGTTCGAGGCGGCCGGCGACCCCGAGCGCTTCCCGGACGCCGGCGAGCCGTGGCAGCCGCTGAAGCTGTACTACAACCTCACCTTCCACAAGCGCCGGCTGCTGGCGCTGCACGAGGCGATGCTCGAGCGCGGGATCGAGTCGCCCTACGCCGAGTGGCTCGAGAACTGGGTCGACAAGCCGGAGGACGACGCGCGCCTGACGACGTCGGTGCGCTGCGAGGACTTCTTCGCCGTCCGCGACCAGGCCCTGATCGCCCACGCCACCCAGGTCGACCCGACCGGGCGGTGGTTCGCCTGCCCGCTGGATGTGCAGCGCGCGGCCTGGCCGAGCGAGGACTTCCAGCTGGCCCGGTCGCTGGTCGACACCGAGCTGCCCGAGGACGACCTGTTCGCCGGGGTGCGCGAGCGAGCGGCGCTGTGAGGCGGGTCGGGACGGTCCTCGTCGGGCTGCTGGCCACGCTGCTCCTGGCCGCCCCCGCCGTCGCCGACGACGAGTTCGAGGTCGACGGCCGGCTCGCCGACGCCGGCCTCGAGGAGCCGTTCACGACGCTGCTCGGCTTCGGCCGGGGCGTCCGGGTGCACGTGGACTACCGCAGCCTGTCGGCCGACCAGGCCGCCTACGAGGCCGAGGCCCGCGAGGCCGCGGAGCTGATCTGGCAGCACCTCGAGTACCGCGTGCTCGCCGTCGACGTCGCGCCGACGTCGGGCGTCGTCTGGCGCGACGGCGACGTGCCGCCGGCCGTCAGCCTCACCCGCGGCGACCTCGAAGCCGAGTTCGGGGTCCGGCCGCAGGGCCTCGACGACGCCGACCCGTTCGCCTACGAGGAGTTCGACACCGGACCGGTCGCCGCCGTCGTCGGCTGGAGCCTGCTCGGGCTGCTGGTGGCCGGCGGCATCGCGCTCATCGTGTGGGCCCGCCGGGGCAAGAAGGCCCCGGCGAGCTCGTGGGGGCCCGACCCGTGGGCGGCCAACTGGGGAGCGCCGCCGGGGCCCTGGCCGCCCGGGCAGCCCGGGGCCTGGCAGCAGGGCGGTGGCTGGGTCGATCCGGCGCAGGGATGGGCGGCCCCGACCTCGCCGCCGCCGGCGGCCGGTCCGTGGTCGCCACCCGGAGCGCCCCGGTGAGCCCGCGCCCCGCGGCGGCGCGCCTGCTCGTGCTGCTGGTCGCGCTCGCCCTCGTGCTCGTCGGATCGCCGGCCACGGCCGACGACGACGTCGAGATCGACCGCCGGCTCGCGCTGCACGGCCTCGCCGGCGCCTACACCGACTACCTGCCGGCCGAGACCGACGACGGCGAAGGCGTGCACGTCGTCGTCGACTTCGACAGCGGCAGCGGGACGCAGGCGGAGTACGACAGCGAGGCGGCGTCGGCGGCCGAGCTGGTCTGGAAGCACCTGGAGCTGCGCGTCGTCACGGTGGTCGTCGCGCCGACCAGCGGCGTGCCGTGGCGCGACGGCGACGTCCCGCCCGCCGTCGCGGTGTCGCGGGCCGACCTGCAGGCCCGGCACGGAGCCCGGCCCGCGGCCTTCGACGAGCGGGGCGCCGGCTTCTACGGCAGCGGCAGCGACGCCGTCGTCGCCGCGGGGTTCGCGGTCGTGGCCCTGCTGCTGGTCGCCCTCGGCGCCCTCGGCGGGTTCTTCCTCGGCCGGTCGAGCGGCCGACGGGCCGCGCAGCGCGACACCTGGGGCGGCGGTGCCGCCCCGGCCTGGGGCGGAGCGGGGCAGTGGGGCGGGCCGCCGCAGGCCTGGTGGCCGGGCGGTCCGCAGCCGGCACCGTCGAGCGGGCCGGGATGGTCTCC
>DATLGD010000108.1:0-12758 GCA_035540755.1 Mycobacteriales bacterium
AGCGACAGCGCCAGCCCGTGGACGCCGCCGTAGGCGCTGTCGGCGTGGTCGAGGAACCCCTCCATGGACGCCCGCTGCGGCGTGATGTCGGCGACGGTGACGTGCGCCAGGCTCGGCCCGTAGCTGGTCGTCGCCTGCAGCCGGGCGAGGATGGCTCCGGCCCGCTCGGCGCTGCGCAGGTAGTCCTCGAGCACCGCCTCGCGCTGCACGCCGGCCAGCGACAGGGCGAGCGCCACGACGGTACCGGTGCGGTCCTTGCCCGCCGCGCAGTGCACCAGCGTGGTGCCGCTGTCGGGGTCGGCGAGCACCTTCAGCGCACGGGCGACGTTCGCGCCCGCCGTCTCGACGTAGCCGACGTAGTGCGAGACGAGGTCGGTCGGGTCCTTGCGCTCGCGCGGCGAGAAGTCCGACAGCGACGGCAGCGCCTTCTCGACGTCGGCACCTGCCAGCGGCTCGGCCTCTCGGCTCACGACCGCCCGCTGCACCGCCCGCTCGACCTCCTCGCGGTCCGGCTCGCCGTCCCACTCCGGAATGAGCGACAGCTGGTGGTGGGCGACCCGCCCGGTGAGCGGCGTCGGGCCCTCGAGGTGCACCTCACCGGTGCTGCGGAGGTCGACGACGGTGCGCAGCCCCAGCTCGTCGACCAGCCGGCGGACGTCGGCGTCGGTGAGGTCCTGCAGGTTGTCGGCGCGCAGCAGCACGCCGGGGCGGGTGGTGCGGCCGTCGACGGTCGGCAGGCCACCGACGTCGCGGGCGTTGACCGCGCCCTCGAGCTCGAGCCACAGCGGAGCCCCGCCCCTGGAGCCCTCCCCACGGGTTCGCGGGCCGTCGGAACCGTCGGGAGGGCTCCAGGCGGGAGAGGTCACAGGCCGAGCTCGCGGGCGATGAGCATCAGCTGCACCTCGCTCGTCCCCTCGCCGATCTCGAGGATCTTGCTGTCGCGGTACTGCCGGGCGACCGGGTACTCGTTCATGAACCCGTAGCCGCCGTGCACCTGGCAGGCGTCGCGGGCGTTGTCCATGGCGGCCTCCGACGAGACGAGCTTGGCCACCGCCGCCTCCTTCTTGAACGGCAGGCCGGCGAGCATCTTGGCCGCGGCGTCGTAGTAGGCGGTGCGGGCGGCGTGCACCCGCGCCTCCATCCGAGCGATCTTGAACGCGATCGCCTGGTTGGCGCCGATCGGGCGGCCGAACGCCTCGCGCTCCTTGGCGTACTTCACGCTCTCGTCGACGCAGCCCTGCGCGGCGCCGACCGCCAGCGCGCTGATGGCGATCCGGCCCTCGTCGAGGATGTGCAGGAAGTTGGCGTAGCCGCGACCGCGCGAGCCGAGCAGGTTCGCCTCCGGGACGCGGACGTCGTCGAACGACAGCGGGTGGGTGTCGGAGGCGTGCCAGCCGACCTTGCTGTAGGCCGGCTCGGCGGTGAACCCGGGCGTGGGCACCGGCACCAGGATCGAGCTGATCTCCTTCTTGCCGGCTGCGGTCTCGCCCGTCACGGCGGTGACCGTGACCAGCTCGGTGATGTCGGTGCCGCTGTTGGTGATGAACGCCTTGCTGCCGTTGATCACCCACTCGCCGCCCTCGAGCCTGGCCGTCGTGCGGGTGCCACCCGCGTCGCTGCCGGCGCCGGGCTCGGTGAGGCCGAACGCGGCCAGCGCCTGGCCTGAGCACAGCCGCGGCAGCCACTCCGCCTTCTGCTCGTCGGTGCCGAACCGGTACACCGGCATCGCCCCGAGGGAGACGCCGGCCTCCAGCGTGATGGCGACGCTCTGGTCGACCCGGGCGATCTCCTCGAGTGCCAGGCACAGCGTGAAGTAGTCGCCGCCCATCCCGCCGTGCTCCTCGGGGAACGGCAGGCCGAACAGCCCCATCTCGCCCATCTGCCGCACGACGTCGTACGGGAAGGTCTTGGTCTCGTCGTGGTGGGCGGCGACGGGCGCGACCACCTCCTTGGCGAAGGCCTCGACCGTCTTGCGGAGCTGGGCCTGCTCCTCGGTCAGCCGGGTGTCGAGCACGGGGTTCTCCTCTGCGGGTCCTGGCGAGGTCGTCGCCGCGGCCATCCTGTCAGCGGCCCGCGGGCACGCGCGTTCGCGGGCCGCTGCGCCGGGCGAGGTCGTCGCCGCTCGATGGTCCCACGCGGGAGCGGTAGCCTCGAGCCGGTGAGTGCCCTCAGCCGCCTGCGCGCGCGCTACGACATGCTCGCGCGCGAGATGGCCAAGTTCGGCACCGTCGGGGCGATCGCGTTCTCCGTGGACCTGTCGCTGCTCAACCTGCTCAACGTCGGTCTCGGCGTTCCCGAGCTGCGGTCGAAGGTGGCGGCGGCCCTCGTCGCCACCTGCGTCGCCTTCGCCCTCAACCGGCAGTGGACCTTCCGGCACCGCGAGCAGCGCGGCCTCGGCCGTGACTCGGTCCTGTTCTTCGGGCTCAACGCCGTCGGCCTCGCGATCACCCTGGCGGTCATCGCCGCGATCACCTACGGGTTCGGGCTGCGCGGGCCGCTGGCGCTGAACGTCGCGAACATCCTCGGCACCGGGCTCGGCACCCTGTTCCGGTTCTGGTCCTACCGCCGCTACGTCTGGCTGCACCCCGACCAGGTCGTCACGGCCGCCGAGGACGGCGACGTCGTGGCCGCCGTCGTGGCGGTCGACCTCCCGCAGGACGTCCAGGCGCACCCGGCCGCGTAGGCCCCGGTCAGCCGGCCCGGAGCAGGCCACTCCGGACGACGATGCACATCAGCTGGTCTGCGCCACGGCGCGCAGCGCGAGCAGAGCCAGCGCGAGGACGCCGACGGCGACCGCCGCCACGAGGCGGACCGCGAGCGACCGCCCGTCCAGCAACACGGCGAGCGCTGCCAGAGCGCTGAGCAGCCCAGCGGCGCCGACAGCGGCACCGGCGAGGTCGCCGCGGTCCAGCGTCCGGTCCAGCCCGGGTCGCAGCGACAGCGCCACGACGCCGAGGTGGCCGACGGCGAGCATCCCGGCGAACGCGTCCGCGGCCCGCTCGGCGGTTCCTGACTTGACCAGCAGCGCGCCCGCACGCAGACCGAGGACGGCCGACAGCAGGGCCGGCACCGAGACGATCGCGAAGACGATCAGCAGCGTGGTGACGGCCCTGCGGTCCTCGACGAGCAGCGCCGCCGCGAAGCCGAGCAGGAGCAGGCACGACACGAGCAGGGCGACGCCGGCCGCGCGGCCGTGGGGCACGGGGAGGGCGTCGCCAGGCACCTCAGGCCCGGGCGTCCGGCAGCTGCGCCTCGACGGCCGCCCGCAGCGCCGGGTCACCCGGCTCGACGAGGGGCCGGAACCGCGCGACGACCTCGCCCTGCGGGGACAGCAGCCACTTCTCGAAGTTCCACTGCACGTCGCCGGCTGCGCCGTCGGCGTCCGGTGCCTTCGTGAGCTCCTGGAACAGCGGCGCCCGGTCCTCCCCGTTCACGTCGGTCTTGGCCAGCAGCGGGAACGTCACGCCGTACGTCGCCGAGCAGAACTCGGCGATCTCCTCGGCCGTCCCGGGCTCCTGGCCCTGAAACTGGTTGCAGGGGACGCCGAGGACCGTGAAGCCGCGGCCGCCCAGCTCCTCGTGCAGCTGCTCCAGGCCGGTGTACTGCGGCGTCAGGCCGCACCGACTGGCGACGTTGACGACGAGCGCGGCCCGGCCCGCCGTCAGGGCGCCGAGCGTCGTGCGCTCGCCGCTCAGGGTCTCGACCTCGAGGTCGTGCAGCGACACGGGGTTCTCCGGCGGGTCAGGGGGCAGCTGGCGGCTCGACCCTACGTGCCCGCCCGGGGATCACTCGTCGTCGAGCCGGCGCAGCAGGTGCGGCGTCAGCGACCGGTAGCCGCGCACCGACCGCTTGCGCAGGCGCTTGGTCTCGTACGCCCCCTCGGCCATGCCACTGTCCTCCAGCGCCTCGACCACGGCCGAGTCGACGAGCACGCTGCGCGGCCGGGCCTGGTCGGTCAGCCGGCTGGCCAGGTTGACCGGGTCGCCGAAGACGTCGCCGAGCCGCTGAAGCACCGGGCCGTAGGCGATGCCGGCCCGCACGTCGGGCAGCTCGTCGTCGGCGGCGTGCGCCGCCACGGTGTCCAGGGCGACCTCGACGGCGGCCCGCGGGTCGTCCGTGGCGTACATGACCTCGTCGCCGAGCGTCTTCACCACCCGGCCGCCGAACGCCGTCACCCGCAGCGAGGTCTCCCGCTCGAATCGCTCGAGCAGCTGCTCCAGCGTGGCCGCATCCCAGGTCCGGGTCGAAGCGGTGAAGTCGACGATGTCGACGAACCCGACCGCCACCGACGGCCGCGTGCTCTGCCCACCCGTCGCGAACGCGCGCGCGGCGGCGGCGGCGAACTGCCGCCGCCACACGTGCACGACGAGCTGCTCGAGCCGGGGCAGCACCTCGTCGGCGGAGTAGAGCGCGGTCTCGGTGGCCTCCTCGGGCGTCATCCCGGCCGCGAGCTCCCGGAAGACGTCGACCTGCGCCTCGGCCATGCGGGCCAGGCCCTGGCCCATCGAGCGGGCCAGCACCAGCAGGGTGTCGGCGTCGACGAGGCCGCCGTCGCGCAGCTCGAGCGCGGTCTGCAGCGCCTCGGCGTCCTTGCGGGTGAACGCCTTCTCCCCGGGGGCGACCACCGGGAAGCCGAGGGCGTTCCAGATCGCGCGGGCCTCCAGCTCGGGCACCCCCGCCTCGGCGCTGACCTCGTCCCGGTCCAGCACGCACGGCGCTCCCAGCAGGGCCGCCTCCAGCTGCTCGCCCCTGTCGCCGTTACCCGGCCGGTCCGCCACCGGCGCACGGTAGCGCCCGCGGGGGTTGCGGACGCGCCGAGGAGGCGTAGCGTCGCGCACGTGCGCGCGCGCAGCCGGCAGTCGACCTACCTCCTGGTGCGAGGCGGCGCGGCTCTGGGGTTCCTCCTGTCGTCGGTCGCCCTCCCGCACGGGGTGCTGTCCGGGCTGCTCGTGATGGCCGCCGGCCTGGTCGCGGTGTTCGCCTGCATCGGCATCAACGCCGGCGGCCCGGGCGAGCGCGCCGGCACCGTCCCGCAGGACCGCTGGCTGTCCGGGGTGCGGGCGCCGCAGGGCGACTGGCCGCCGTTCGACCCCGACCGGGTGGTCGAGGGCGAGCTCGCCGACCGGCGCGAGGCCTGAGCCCGGTCAGCGCTCGTCGAACGGCGCGGGCTCGAGCGGCACGGGGTCGAGCAGCTCGGTGAGGCGGTCGGCCACCTCGTGCGCGGCCGGGACGTCCGGCACGACCAGCCCGCCCCGCTCCCCGACCGTGTCGAGCACGAGGGTCCCGCTGCCCAGCAGGCGCTGCACGAACGAGCGGTCGACGCCGACGTCGGCGATCCGCGACAGCGGCACCTCCCGGCTGCGGCGCCGCAGCACCCCCGACTGCCAGGTGACCCGGCGGTCGGTGACGACCAGCGAGGTCGTCAGCCAGCGCAGCCAGGGCCGGACCGACCAGCGGAGCAGCACTGCCATCGTCAGGAGCCCGACCGCCCACCGGCCGGGCACGAGCCACTCCCCCTCCGGCAGCCGCGCGGCGCCGTAGCCGGCGAGCGCGAGCGCGACGAGGAGGACGGTGAGCGGCAGCACCAGCACGCGGGCGTGCGGGCGCAGCCGGATGACGACCTCTTCACCTTCCGGCAACGATCCGGCGCGGCGTCCCACCGGCCCAGTCTGCTGCAGCACGATCGTGCTGTCGTGGACGACGGGCCGACCGGCCCACCAGGAGGACGTCGATGAGCACCCCGATCCGCACCGCTGCTGCAGTGCTGTGCGCCGCCCTGCTGCTCGCCGGGTGCGGGGGCGACGACCCCGCCGCGCCCCCTCCGCCCGAGCCGACGACGTCGCCGGCCGCCACCACTCCGGACACCGAGCCGACGACGGAGCCGACCGACGACCAGCAGGAGACCGAGGCGCGCGCCGTGTACTACCTGCGCGACGTGCAGCCCGCCGGTCCGCGCCTGTACCGCGAGTTCCACGCCCGGCCGGCGACCGACGACCCGGTGCGCGACGCCGTGGAGGCCATGCTCAGCGAGCCGCCGAAGGACCCGGACTACACCTCGCTGTGGCCCGACGGCGTCGACGTGCTCGACGTGCGCGTCGAGAGCGGACTGGCCACCGTCGACCTGTCGGCGCGGGCGGGCGAGGGCTCGGCCGGGGCGGTCTTCGAAGGAGTCAGCCTGCAGCAGCTGGTGCACACCGTGACCGCGGCCGACCCGTCGGTGCAGCGGGTGCAGCTGCTCGTCGACGGCGCCACCCGCGAGACGCTGTGGGGGCACGTCGACGTCCGCGAGCCGGTCGAGCGGGCGCCGCAGGCCGAGATCCTCGGTCCGATCTGGATCATCGAGCCGGGCGAGGGCGGCAGCGTCCCGACCGGTGGCGAGGTCAGCGGCGTCGCGACGGTGTTCGAGGCGACGGTGAGCTGGCAGTGGGTGCAGGACGGCCGCGTCGTGGAGGAGGGCTTCAGCACCGCCAGCGAGGGCGCGCCAGGGCGGGGCGAATGGACGGCACCGGTCGAGGTGCCGCCGGGCGACTACGAGCTGCGCGCGTTCTCCGAGAGCGCCGAGGACGGCAGCGAGATGTTCGTCGAGACCAAGCGGGTCACCGTCACGGGGTGAGCGGACCCGCGTGCACGACGTCGCCGGCGGCGTAGGCGATCCCGTCGACGACGAGCTGCCCGGCGTCGTCGACACGCTCGGCCGTGCCGGTGACGGCCGGGCGCGACGGCAGCTCGACGGCGACCTGCCGGCCGATCGTGGTGCAGAGCGCGCGGTACTGCGCCCGCGCGGTGCCCGGGTCGGCCAGGCCGTCGCGCAGCGCCCGCAGCACCGCCCGCAGCAGCGTCTCCCGATCGGTCGTGGCGCCCTCCTCGAGCCGCACCGACGTCGCCCGGTCGTGCGGCAGCTCGTCGGCGCGGGTGGTCACGTTGAGACCCATCCCGACGACGGCCGCGCCGGGCAGCGGCACCTCGGCCAGCACGCCGCACAGCTTGCGGTCGGCGACGAGGACGTCGTTGGGCCACTTCAGCACGGCCTCGAGCTCGGCCTGCTCGCGCAGGGCCCGGGCCACCGCCAGGCCGGTGAGCAGCGGCAGCCACGGCCACTCCTGCTCCGGCCAGGTCGGGCGCAGCAGCACCGAGAAGGTCAGGCCGGCGCGCGGCGGCGACTGCCAGGTGCGGTCCAGCCGGCCGCGCCCGGCGGTCTGCAGCTCGGCGACGACGACCAGGCCGGCCGGCTCGCCGGCCCGCGCCCGCTCGGCGACCACGGCGTTCGTCGAACCGGTCCGCTCGAGCACCTCGACCCGCCACCCGTCCGGCTCGAGCGCCCGCCGCAGCGCGCGGACCCGCAGCGGGGGGCGGTCGAGGTCGGCCCACGGGGAGCGTCCTGCAGGGGGGACGGAGGAGGCCACCCGGACAGTGTCGTCCACGCCCCTCGGTAGCCTCCGACCCGTGACCGCTGCTGCTGACGACGTCGTCGCCGACGAGCCCGACACCCAGACCACCGCCGGCAAGCTGGCCGAGCTGCGCCGCCGCAACGACGCCATGCGGCACGCCGGGTCCCAGCGGGCGGTCGACCGCCAGCACGCCATGGGCAAGATGACCGCCCGCGAGCGGATCGAGTACTTCCTCGACGAGGGCTCGTTCGTGGAGACCGACGCCCTCGCGCGGCACCGCGCCCGTGACTTCGGCGTCGACAAGAACCGCCCGTACGGCGACGGCGTGATCACCGGCTACGGCACCGTCGACGGCCGGCCGGTGTGCGTGTTCAGCCAGGACGCCACCGTGTTCGGCGGCTCGCTCGGCGAGGTGTACGGCGAGAAGATCGTCAAGGTCATGGACCTGGCGCTCAAGACCGGCTGCCCGGTCGTCGGCCTCAACGACGGCGGCGGCGCCCGCATCCAGGAGGGGATCATGGGTCTCGCCCTCTACGGCGAGATCTTCTACCGCAACGTGATCGGCTCCGGCGTCGTCCCGCAGATCTCGCTGATCCTCGGCTCCTGCGCCGGCGGCGCCGTGTACTCGCCGGCCATCACCGACTTCACGCTGATGGTCGACGAGGGCTCGCACATGTTCATCACCGGCCCCGACGTCATCAAGACCGTCACCGGCGAGGACATCGGCATGGAGGAGCTCGGCGGCGCGCGGGCGCACAACTCGAAGTCCGGCGTCGCGCACTTCATGTCCGCGAACGAGGAGGAGTGCCTCGACCTTGCCAAGACGCTGCTGTCGTTCCTGCCGAGCAACAACCTCGACGACGCACCGGCCTTCGACGACCTCGACGCGCTCACCGAGGAGCCGCTGCTCGAGCTCGACACCCTCATCCCGGACAGCAACAACGCGCCCTACGACATGAAGACCGCGATCACCGCCGTGCTCGACGACGGCGACTTCCTCGAGGTGCAGGCGCTCTGGGCGCAGAACATCGTCTGCGGCTTCGGCCGCGTCGAGGGCCGCTCGGTCGGCGTCGTCGCGAACCAGCCGATGTCGTTCGCCGGCACGCTCGACATCGACGCCTCCGAGAAGGCCGCCCGGTTCGTGCGCACCTGCGACGCCTTCAACCTCCCGATCCTCACCTTCGTCGACGTGCCGGGGTTCCTGCCGGGCGTCGGGCAGGAGCACGCCGGCATCATCCGGCGCGGCGCGAAGCTGCTCTACGCCTACGCCGAGGCCACCGTCCCGAAGGTCACCGTCATCACCCGCAAGGCCTACGGCGGCGCGTACGTCGTCATGGGTTCCAAGCACCTGCGCTCGGACGTCGAGCTGGCGTGGCCGACCGCGCAGGTCGCCGTCATGGGGGCGCAGGGGGCGGTCAACATCGTGCAGCGCAAGGCCCTCGCGGCCGCCGCGGAGAAGGGCGAGGACGTCGAGGCGGTCCGCTCGACGTTCATCGCCGAGTACGAGGAGACCTTCGCGACGCCGTACATCGCCGCCGAGCGCGGCTTCGTCGACGCCGTCATCGAGCCCTCGCAGACCCGCATCGAGGTGGCCAAGGCGCTGCGCATCCTGCGCGGCAAGCGCGAGACGCTCCCGCCCAAGAAGCACGGGAACATCCCCCTGTGACCCCGCCCTTGCGTCAGACGACACGCCGTCGCCACCTCTCCCGCCTTCTGACGTCACGGGGGGCGACGGCATGAGCGACGTCGACGACGGCCCGGCGCGGCCGCTGCTGCGCGTGGTCCGCGGCAACCCGACGCCGGAGGAGCTCGCGGCGCTGATCGCCGTCGTGACTGCGCGCGGCTCGGCCGCCGAGCCCGCCGAGCCGGCGCCGCCGTCGCCGTGGCGCTCGCGGGGTCCCGGCCTGCGCCGCCCGCTGCCGCACGGCCCCGGTGCCTGGCGAACCAGCGGCCTGCCCGGCACTCACTAGTCTTCGAACGTCCGTCGACCGACCCCAGGAGCAGATCCCCGTGGCAAAGCTGAGCAAGGTCCTCATCGCGAACCGCGGTGAGATCGCCGTCCGGGTCGCCCGGGCCTGCCGCGACGCAGGTCTGCAGTCCGTCGCCGTGTACGCCGAGCCGGACATGGACGCGCTGCACGTCCGGGTCGCCGACGAGGCCTTCGCGCTCGGCGGCACGACGCCAGGCGACAGCTACCTGCGCATCGACAAGGTCCTGCAGGCCGTCAAGGACAGCGGCGCGGACGGCGTGCACCCCGGCTACGGGTTCCTGTCGGAGAACGCAGAGTTCGCCCAGGCGGTGATCGACGCCGGCGTCACCTGGATCGGTCCGTCGCCCGAGGCCATCGCCGCGCTCGGCGACAAGACCACCGCCCGGCACATCGCGCTGAAGATCGGTGCCCCGCTGGCTCCCGGCACCGCCGACCCGGTCAAGGGCGTCGACGAGGTGCTCGAGTTCGTCGAGGAGCACGGCCTGCCGATCGCCATCAAGGCGGCCTTCGGCGGCGGCGGGCGCGGCCTGAAGATCGCGCACAAGCAGGAGGAGATCGCCGAGCTGTACGAGTCGGCGGTGCGCGAGGCGGTTGCCGCCTTCGGCCGCGGGGAGTGCTTCGTCGAGCGCTACCTCGACAAGCCGCGGCACGTGGAGACGCAGGTGCTCGCCGACACGCACGGCAACGTCGTCGTCGTCGGCACCCGCGACTGCTCGCTGCAGCGCCGCTACCAGAAGGTGGTCGAGGAGGCCCCGGCCCCGTTCCTCACCGCGGAGCAGCGCGCCGAGCTGTACGACGCCAGCAAGAAGATCATCCAGGAGGCCGGCTACGTCGGCGCGGGCACCTGCGAGTTCCTCGTCGCGCAGGACGGGCTGATCAGCTTCCTCGAGGTGAACACCCGGCTGCAGGTCGAGCACCCGGTCACCGAGGAGACCACCGGCGTCGACCTCGTGCGCCAGCAGTTCCGCATCGCCGAGGGCGAGGCGCTCGACTTCCCCGATCCCGAGCCGCGCGGCCACTCGTTCGAGTTCCGCATCAACGGGGAGGACCCCGGCCGCGGCTTCCTGCCCGCCCCCGGCACGGTGACGACGTTCGTCCCGCCGCTCGGCCCGGGCGTGCGCGTCGACACCGGCGTCGAGTCCGGCTCGGTCATCGGCGGGGCGTTCGACTCGCTGCTCGCCAAGCTCATCGTCACCGGCGCGACCCGCGAGCAGGCGCTGCAGCGCTCGGCCCGGGCCCTGGCCGAGATGGAGGTGGAGGGGATGGCCACGCTGATCCCGTTCCACCGCAAGGTCGTCGTCGACCCGGCGTTCACCGCTGAGCCGTTCACGGTGCACAACAAGTGGATCGAGAACGAGTTCGACAACGACATCGCGCCCTACGGCGGCGGGACGCCGGCCCAGGGCGACGCCGAGCCGCGCGAGAAGGTCGTCGTCGAGGTGGGCGGCAAGCGCCTCGAGGTGTCGCTGCCCGCCGGCCTCGGAGCCTCCGCCGCACCCGCGAAGAAGGCGAAGGCCAAGCGCACGGCGAGCGCGGCCGGTGGCAGTGCTGCGGCGTCCGGCGACGCGCTCACCAGCCCGATGCAGGGCACGGTCGTCAAGGTTGCGGTCGAGGACGGCGCCACCGTCGCCGAGGGCGACCTCGTCGTCGTCATCGAGGCGATGAAGATGGAGCAGCCGCTCAACGCGCACAAGGCCGGCACGGTCACCGGGCTGTCGGCCGCGGTCGGCGAGGTCGTCACCGCCGGCGCGGCGATCTGCGAGATCACCGACTAGGACGCGGCTCAGGTCCTCACGGTGACGGGTGCCGGCTCCTCGGCGACCGTTCCCGCGGCCGCCCGGCGTCGTCCCTCCTCGCGCACCACGACCGCGACGGCGAGCACGGTGATGCCGCCGCCGACGAGCGTCAGCCTCGTGACGTCCTCGCCGCGCAGCACCGCGCCGAGCGCCACCGCCACCACCGGGTTGACGTAGGCGTAGGTGGCCACCTGCGACACGGGCGCCACCTGCAGCAGCCAGCTGAAGGCGGTGAAGGCCACCAGCGAGCCGAACACGACCAGGTAGGCCAGGCCGAGCCAGCTGGCCGTCGACACCTCGGCGACGTCGAGCCGCTCGCCGCGGGCGAGTCCGACGAGCACGAGCGCGACGCTGGCGACCCCCATCTCCAGGGCCGTGGTGGTCAGGCCGTCGGCGGGCAGGTCGGCGCGCGAGGCCCAGAACGAGCCCAGCGACCACAGGAAGGCGCCGCCGAGCACCGTCGCGACGGCCAGCAGCGCCACTCCCTCGGGGCGGGCGCCGGGGAGCAGCAGGACGGCCAGCCCCACGAAGCCGAGGGCCACGCCCGCGACGGTGCGCGCCGACGGCCGGTCGCGCGCCACCCACCGCAGCAGCACCACCCACAGCGGGATGACGGCGACCAGCAGCGCCGCGAGCCCGGACGGCAGCTCCGCGCTCTCGGCCAGGGCCACGGCGCCGTTGCCGCCGAGCAGCAGGAGCAGGCCGATGCCGCCGGCGTTGCGGGCCTGCCGCCGGGTGACGCGCAGCGCCTGCGGTCCGCGGCGGACGAGCACGACGGCCACGAGCACCAGGCAGGCCGTGCCGAAGCGCAGGCCCATGGCGACCAGCGGCGGCATCGTGTCGACGACGTAGGCGATGCCGAGGTAGGTCGAGCCCCACAGGACGTAGACCAGCCACAGGGCCGTCCACACCTGCCAGGCGGGCGGAGCCGGGCGGGTCATGCGGGGCAGCCAACCAGACGGCCCGCCGGTGCGGGAACCGCTTGACCACCGCCCTGCCGGCGGCCCCCGGCTGCGGGCCGGGGGCCGTCGGTCAGCGCGTCGTCGGCGACGCGGTCAGCGCTGCGGGCTCAGCCGCCGCACTCCCCCTGGTTGTCGCGGGCCTGCGGCGAGTCGGAGTCGGCGCGGCCGCCCTGTGAGTACTCGTCGCCGCAAGTGACGGTCGGCGGCGCGGCGGCCGGCTTGGCCTCCACCGTCGCCCACCCGCGCAGCGTCTCGTTGTTGTTCGGCGCCGCGTTGTCGCGGTCGCCGTCGATGGTCACCTTGGCGCCGCTGGTGCCGCCCGTCACCCCGGCCCGTCCCTGCACCGGCGCCGCGACGGGCAGGCTGCCGCCCTCGGAGCACATGCCGACGCCGCCGCCCTGCGAGGCGTAGGCACGGATGCCGGTCGGGTTCGCCGGCGTGGGGCTGTTCGCGCTGCCGCACCGGACGTTGTTGGACCAGTAGGTGGCGGTGTACGTGGTCGCGCCGTTCTTGCAGTCGTTCGGGCCCGGCGCCGAGTAGTGGTTGTGGGCGGGTGCGCTGCACGAGCGGGAGACCTTCTCCTGCTCGGTCGAGCCGTTGGCGTCGGCCAGTGCCGCGCCGC
>DATLGD010000109.1:0-22479 GCA_035540755.1 Mycobacteriales bacterium
CCTGCGTCACTCCAGCCGCTCCACCGCACACCCCTCGTACTGCGCCAGCGTCGCGAGGAACGCCGCGGCGCCGTCGGCCGGGGCGGCGTCCGGCCCGGACGGCAGGACGGGCGGCCCGGCCGGCGGTGGCGGCAGCGGCGCGGTCGCCAGGACGGCAGGGTCGGCGGGCAGAGCGGTCATGGGGCCTCCTCGGGCCGGCGCCGGGTGCGCCGAGCCCCCGGATCGCACGCCCCGGCACCGACGGGCCCGCCCCTCCATCCACCTGTGCGTCGTTGTGACGCTTCTGTCGGACCCGGCAGTTAGGTTCCGTGCGTGCTCCACGTCCACCGCGCCGAGAGCGCCCTTGCTCTCGTCGACGGCCTGGGCGATCTGCTCGCCGCGCCGGTCGGTGACCCCTTCGCGTCCGACGTCGTGGCCGTGCCGGCGCGCGGCGTCGAGCGGTGGATCGCCCAGCGGCTGAGCTCCCGTCTCGGAGCTGCCGACGGGGACGGCGTCTGCGCCGCGGTGGAGTTCCCGCGGCCCGAGGCGGTGCTCGACGACGCGGTCGCAGCCGCGAGCCCCGAGCACGCCGTCGCCGTCGAGGCCTGGCGCACCGAGCGCACCGCCTGGGCGCTGCTCGAGGTGCTCGACGACTGCCCGGACGAGCAGTGGTGCGCCGGGCTGCGGCGCCACCTCGGGCTCGGCGGGGGCGCAGAGGGGCCGGGCCCCCGGCGGTACGCGGTCGCCCGGCGGATCGCCGGGCTGTTCGCCGGCTACGCCGCCGCACGCCCGGACCTGCTCACCGGCTGGTCCACCGGCGACGAGGGCGACGTGCCGGCGGACCTGCGCTGGCAGCCCGAGCTGTGGCGTCGGCTGCGCCACCGACTGGGTGCGCCGTCACCAGCCGAGCTGCTCGACGCCGCGTGCGTGGCGCTGCGCGAGGAGCCCGGCCAGGTCGGCCTTCCGCAGCGGCTGAGCCTCTACGGCGTGAGCCGGGTCGACACCGCCAGGCTGCGGGTCCTCGCCGCCCTCGCCGAGCACCGCGACGTCCACCTGTGGCTGCACGTCGCGAGCCCCGCGCTGTGGCGGGCCGTCGCCGGGCTCGAGCAGGTGCCGCTCCGCCGGGCCGAGGCCGTCGAGCCGGCGCGGCCCCGGCACCCGCTGCTGGCCTCCCTGTCCCGCGACGTCCGCGAGCTGCAGCTCCGCCTCACCGCCGTCGCGCCCGGGCACGCCGACATCCACCACGCTGCCGACCTGCCGACCGCGCCGACGCTGCTCGCGCGGCTGCAGGCCGACCTGCGCGACGACGCGGTCGGCCGCCCGCGGCTCGCGCTCGACGCCGGCGACCGCTCCGTGCAGGTGCACGCCTGCCACGGCCGGGCCCGACAGGTGGAGGTGCTGCGCGAGGTCGTCGTCGGACTGCTGCGTGACGACCCGACGCTGGAGCCGCGCGACGTGCTGGTGATGTGCCCCGACGTCGAGACCTACGCCCCGCTGGTGGCGGCGTCGTTCGGCGCCGACAGCCACCCGGGCTCCCGGCTGCGCGTCGCCGTGGCCGACCGGTCACCCCGCCAGGTCAACGCCGTGCTCGGCGTCACCGCCTCGCTGCTCGAGCTGGCAGGCAGCCGGGTCACCGCCGCCCAGGTGCTCGACCTCGCCGGGGCGCCGCCGGTCCGCCGCCGGTTCGGCCTCGACGACGACGCCCTCGAGCAGCTGCGCGGATGGGCCGTCGCGAGTGGCGTGCGCTGGGGCTGCACGGCCGAGCAGCGCGAGCCCTGGCAGCTGCACGGCCTCGCGCAGGGCACCTGGCGGACCGGTCTCGACCGCGTCCTCCTCGGCGTCGCCATGGAGGAGTCCGACGTCGTCCTCGACGGCGTCCTGCCGCTCGACGCGGTCGACTCGAGCGACGTCGAGCTGGCCGGCCGCGTCGCCGAGCTGGTCGACCGGGTGGAGGTCGCGATGGAGCGACTGCGGCGGGTGCAGCCGGTGGACGACTGGCTGGACGCGCTCGAGGA
Source organism: Mycobacteriales bacterium (assembly GCA_035540755.1). Lineage (GTDB taxonomy): Bacteria > Actinomycetota > Actinomycetes > Mycobacteriales > SCTD01 > DATLGD01. Next base: position 1,995 of record DATLGD010000109.1, read on the forward strand.
GGCCACGCTGCAGCTGTGCGACGTCGCGCCCGACGGCGTCTGGCAGCTGGCCCAGCTGCGGCGCGAGCTGGCGGAGGTGCGGGAGGCCGCAGCGGGCAGCGATGCCCTGCTGGGCCTGGCAGACACCACCGCGCTGCTCGAGGAGCGGCTGGCCGGTCGCCCCACCACCACCAGCTTCCGCACCGGCGGGCTGACGGTCTGCACGCTCACCCCGATGCGGTCGGTGCCGCACCGGGTCGTGTGCCTGCTGGGCCTCGACGACGGCGCCTTCCCCAGGCGCGGCACCCCGGACGGGGACGACCTGCTGGCCCGCGACCCGCACCTCGGCGAGCGCGATCCCCGCAGCGAGGACCGCCAGCTGCTGCTCGACGCGCTCATGGCGGCCGGTGAGCACCTGGTGGTCACCTACGCCGGGCACGACGTGCGCACCGGCGCCGAGCTGCCGCCGGCCGTCCCGCTCGGTGAGGTGCTCGACGCCCTCGACGGGTGTGCGGTCACCGCGTCGGGGGATCCGGCCCGCACCCAGGTCGTGGTGCACCACCCGCTGCAGCCGTTCGACGGGCGCAACTTCACCGCCGACCGGCTCGGCCGGCCCGGGCCCCTGTCCTTCGACCGGGTGCAGCTGGCCGGCGCCGTCGCGGCGCACCGCCCGCGCCGACCCGTGCCCGATCTCGTCGGAGGTGCGCTGCCCGCCCGCGACCTCGAGCGGGACGTCGAGCTCGTCCGGCTCCTGTCCTTCCTGCAGCACCCGGTGCGCGCCTTCCTGCGCCAGCGCCTCGAGGTGGCCGGCGCCGGGCGCGAGGAGGAGCCCGACGACGCGCTGCCCGTCGCCCTCGACGGGCTGCAGAAGTGGGCGGTCGGCGAGCGGCTGCTGGCGGCACGCACCGGCGGTCTGGACCACGCGGTCGTGCGGGAGGTCGAGGCGGCGCGCGGCGAGCTCCCGCCCGGCCCGCTCGGCACCGCGACGCTGCGCGAGGTGGGGAGCCGGGTCGACCGCATCGTCGAGGCGACGACGGCGTGGCGGCAGACACCGGCGCAGACCGTCGACGTCGAGGTCGACCTCGGCGGCGACCGGCGCCTGCTCGGCAGCGTGCGCGGCGTGCGGGGCGACGTCGCGCTCACCGCCACGTACTCGACGGTCAAGGCCAAGCACCGTCTGCGGGCCTGGGTCGAGCTGCTGGCACTCACCGCGCAGGCACCCGACCGCGAGCTGAGCGGCGTGCTCGTCGGCCGCGGGCCGAAGGACACCACGGCCGTCGTCACCCTCGGACCGGTGTCCCACGCCGACGCCGTGCAGCACCTGCGCGAGCTGGTGGAGCTGCGCGACGCCGGGCTGCGCACGCCGCTGCCTCTCCCGGTCGCGACGAGCGAGGCGTACGCCAGCGCGCGCCACCACCGAGGCCTGTCGGTCGAGCGGGCCCGGTGGCCGGCGCGCAAGGAGTGGGCCTCAGGGTTCAACGTCGAGGGCGAGGACGTCGACGACGAGCACCTCCTGGTCTGGGGCCGCGCCCTGTCGTTCGAGCAGCTCTGGGACCGGGCTCTCGACGTGGACGAGCCCGGCAGCGGCTACGACCAGGAGCCGACGGCTTTCGCACGGCTGTCCCGTCGGCTCTGGCAGCCGCTGCTCGAGAACGAGCGCCGGACCACCGCATGACCGCGCCCGTGCTCGAGGCCTTCGACCTTCCCGGCCCGCTGCCCACCGGCACCACGGTGCTGGAGGCCAGCGCCGGCACCGGCAAGACCTACACGATCGCCGGTCTGGTCACCCGGTACGTCGCCGAGGGCGAGGTACGGCTCGACCAGCTGCTCGTCGTCACGTTCGGGCGGGCCGCCACCGGCGAGCTGCGCACCCGGGTGCGGCAGCGCTTCGTCGAGACGCGCGACGCGCTCGCCGACCCCGCCGCCGCACGAGGATCGCGCGACGCCGTCGTCGCGCTGCTCGCGCAGGGCAGCGACGACGAGGTCGCGGTGCGCCGGGAGCGCCTGTCCACGGCGCTCGCGTCCTTCGACGCCGCCACCGTGGCGACCACGCACGAGTTCTGCCTGCAGGTGCTGCACGGGCTGGGCACGGCTGCGGACCTCGACCCGGGCACCGCGCTGGTCGAGAGCCTGGACGACCTCGTCGTCGAGACCTGCGACGACCTCTACCTGCGCTTCTGGGGGCTGCGCGACGCCGATCCGCCGCCGTTCTCCCGCGACGTCGCGCTGCAGCTCGGCCGGGCCGCGCACAGCGACGCCGAGGCGACGCTCGTCCCGCAGGACGCCGAGCCGGACTCGCCGGTCGACCTGCGCGTGCGCTTCGCGACCGCGGTGCGCGCGGAGGTCGAGCGGCGCGCCCGCGCCCTGCGGGTCATGGGCTTCGACGCGCTGCTGCGCCGGGTGCGCGACGCGCTGACCGACGACGTCAGCGGTCCGGTCGCGTGCGGGCGGCTGCGCGACCGCTATCGCGTCGTGCTCGTCGACGAGTTCCAGGACACCGACCCGGTGCAGTGGGAGGTGCTGGAGCGGGCCTTCCACGGCCACCGCACCCTGGTCGTCATCGGCGACCCGAAGCAGGCCATCTACGCCTTCCGCGGCGCGGACGTGCGCGCCTACCTCGCGGCTCGCGGCGCCGCCGGCGCGCAGGCCACGCTCGCCACCAACTGGCGCAGCGACCCGCGGCTGCTCGCCGGCCTGCAGACCCTGCTGCGCGGTGCGGCTCTCGGCGACCCCGAGATCGTCGTGCGCCCGGTCGACGCGGGTCACGACGCGGTCGTGGTGTCGCCGGCCGCCGACGCACCGGTGCGGCTGCGCGTCCTGTCCCGGGACGGGCTGCCGGCGACGAAGTCGGGCCTGCCACAGGTCGGCCCGGTGCGCGACGCCGTCGCGGCCGACGTCGCCGCGCAGGTCGTGGCCCTGCTCTCGTCCGGCGCCACCGTCACGCCCCGCGGGTCGGAGCAGAGCCGGCCGCTCGCACCGGCGGACGTCGCGGTGCTCGTGCGCAAGGGAGCGCAGGCCCAGCTGGTGCGCGAGGCCCTGGCCGCCGTCGGCGTGCCATCGGTGCTCACCGGCACGTCGAGCGTGTTCGCGACCGCCGCGGCCGCCGACTGGCTCGTGCTGTTCGAGGCGCTGGAGCGGCCGCACCGGACCGGCCGGGTGCGTCGCCTGGCGCTGACGCCGTTCGTCGGGTCCACTGCCGCCGACGTCGACACCGGGAGCGAGACCGCCACCGACGCCCTCGCGCTGCGCCTGCGCGAATGGGCCGAGCTGCTGACCGAGCGCGGTGTCGCGGCGATGTTCGGCGCCGTCGCCGAGCAGCAGGCGCTCGCCGAGCGGCTGCTCACCCGCCCCGACGGCGAGCGCCTGCTCACCGACCTGCGGCACGTCGCGGAGTCGCTGCACAGCGAGCAGCTCACCGCCCAGCTCGGGCTGAGCGGGCTGCTGTCGTGGCTGCGTGCCCGCGTCGAGGATGCGCGCGGTGACGCCGACCAGGAGCGCTCCCGGCGCCTCGACACCGACGCCGCCGCGGTGCCCGTCGTGACCGTGCACACCAGCAAGGGCCTGGAGTTCCCGGTCGTGCTGGTGCCGTTCGGCTGGGACGCCCCCGGTGGCGGCACCGGTGAGCGGCTGCCGCGAGGTCACGACGGCGAGCGTCGCCTCCTGCACGTCGGCGGCAGGGACGCCGCCGACTACGGCGTGGCCTGCACGGCCCAGGACGTCGACGACGCCGGCGAGGAGCTCCGGCTGCTCTACGTGGCCGCCACCCGCGCCGTGTCGCGACTGGTCCTGTGGTGGGCGCCGACGCTCAACACCAGGAAGGGCCCGCTGCACCGGCTGCTGCTCGCCGGCGACGTCAGCGCCGTGCCGGTCGAGGTCGACGTCCCCGACGACGCCGCGCTGCAGCAGCGGCTGGCGGAGCTCGCTGCCAGCGGTACCGGGCTGCGCGTCGACCAGGTGGTGCTCGCGGCCGGTGCTGCCGTGCAGGTCGAGGTGCCGGCGCCGCCGGACGGCGTGCTGGCCGCGGCCGTGTTCGACCGCGACCTCGACACCGGCTGGCGGCGCACGTCCTACACCGGCCTCACCCGCGCGGTGCACGAGCACGAGGCGGTCGGCTCCGAGGCGCAGGTGCCGGTCAAGGACGACGAGCCCGAGCCGCCGGTCGCCGGCGAGGCCGACCGCGACTCGCCGCTGCGCGCCGTGCCGTCGCCGATGGCCGACCTCCCGGGCGGCGCCTGGTTCGGCACGCTGGTGCACGCGGTGCTGGAGGAGGCCGACCTGTCGGGCGACGACCCCCGGGCCGCACTGGTCGAGGCGTGCGCCGAGCAGCTGCAGCACCGCACGGTCGACCTGTCGGCCGAGCAGCTCGCCGACGCGCTCCTGCCTGCGGTCTCGACGCCGCTCGGTCCCCTCGCCGGCGGCCGGCGCTTCCGCGACGTCGCCCCCGCCGACCGGCTGCTCGAGCTGTCCTTCGAGCTGCCCCTGGCCGGTGGCGACAGGCCCGTCGCCGACGTGCGCCTCGGCGAGGTGGCCGACCTGCTGGAGGCGCACCTGCCGGCCGGCGACCGGGTGCGCCCGTACGCCCGGCTGCTGCGCGACCCGCTGCTCGCCGGCCAGCAGCTGCGCGGCTACCTGTCAGGGTCGATCGACGTCGTCGTGCGCGTCGACGGACCGCGCTTCCTCGTGCTCGACCACAAGACCAACCGGCTCGCCGACCGCGACGTCCCGCTGACGGCCTGGCACTACCGCCAGGAGGCGCTCGACGACGCCGTGCTCGCCGCGCACTACCCGCTGCAGGCGCTGCTGTACTGCGTCGCTCTGCACCGGTTCCTGCGCTGGCGTCAGCCCGGCTACGACCCCGCGCGGCACCTCGGCGGTGTGCTGTACCTGTTCCTGCGCGGCATGGTCGGCGACGCGCTGCCCGACGACGGCGCGGCGCCGCCGGGCGTGTGGTCGTGGCGGCCGCCGGCGGAGCTCGTGACGGCTCTGTCCGACCTGCTGGCGGGGAGGCGCCCATGAGAGTGGTCGACAGTGACCGGGCGCTGCGCGCCACGGGGCTGCTGGGCGCCTTCAACCAGGCCGGGGTGCTGCACGCGGCCGACGTGCACGTCGCCCAGCGGCTCGGCGCGCTGGGCGGTGAGGCGGACGAGACGGTGCTGCTCGCGGTTGCGCTGTGCGTCCGCGGCGTGCGGCAGGGCTCGGTCGCCCTGCGGCTGGACGAGGTCCCCGCGACGGTCACTGCCGACGACGCAGAGGACCTCGGCGAGGTGCCCGCCCTGCCGCCCTGGCCGGAGCCGGGCGCCTGGCGCGCCGCGGTCGAGGGGAGTCCGCTGGTGGCCACCGGCGACCAGGCCGGTGCCCCGCTGCGGCTCGAGGACGGCGAGCTGTGGCTCGACCGCTACTGGCGGCAGGAGGTCGCCGTCGCCGACGACCTGCTGCGGCGGGCCGGCACCCCGGTGGAGGTCGGCGACGCCGCGGTGCGCGAGGTGCTCGCCCGGCTGTGGCCCGGGACGTCGCCGGACGACCAGCGACTCGCCGCCGCCGTGTGCGTGCTGTCTCGCGTGGCCGTGCTCGGCGGCGGTCCGGGCACGGGCAAGACCACGACGGTGTCCCGGCTGCTCGCCGCCCTCGCCGCCACGGCGCCCGGCCGCGCGCCCCGCTTCGCCCTGGCCGCACCGACCGGCAAGGCAGCAGCGCGGCTCACCGAGTCCCTGCGCACCGCCGCGGCGGACGACCCGGTGCTTCTCCACGCCGATCGCGTCCTGCTCGGCGGGTTGGAGGGCAAGACGCTGCACCGGCTGCTCGGCGTGCGTCGCGGCTCGGCGCGCTACTGGCACGGCCCCGACAACCGGCTGCCGCACGACGTCGTCGTCGTGGACGAGGCGTCGATGGTGTCGCTGACGATGTTCGCCCGGCTGCTCGAGGCGCTGCGTCCGGCTGCGCGGCTGGTGCTCGTCGGCGACCCGGACCAGCTGGCGTCGGTCGAAGCGGGCGCGGTCCTCGCCGACCTCGTCGCCCCGGCGCGCGACGGCGCCCGCACCGAGGCACTCGCGACGCGGCTGCGCGCGGTCGTCCCGCACGACGCGGACGGTGCAGGGACGTCGCCGGCTTCCGCCGCGGCCCGCGTACGCGACGGGGTCGCGCTGCTCACCGTCGATCGCCGCTTCGACGCCGACGGCCCGATCGCCCGGCTGGCCCGGGCGGTCCGCGCCGGAGATGTCGACCAGACGCTCGACGTCCTGCGGCACAGCGGTTCCGGCGTGCGGTTCGACGAGGTCGCCGACGACGGACCGGTCACCGGCGCCCTGCTCGAGGGCCTGCGCCGCGACGCCGTCGAGCGGGGGACGCGCCTGGTCGACGCCGCGCTGCACGACCGCGCCGACGAGGCGCTGCAGGTGCTCGCCGAGCACCGCCTGCTCTGCGCTCACCGCCGCGGCCCGCGCGGCGTCGCCGACTGGACCCGCACCGTCGACCGCTGGTGGCGCGACGCCGTCGGCGTGGTCCCGCGGCGGGACGGCCGGTACGCCGGGCTGCCGCTGCTGGTGACGGTGAACGACCACGACAACAAGCTCTACAACGGCGACACCGGCGTGGTGGTGCTGCACGACGGGGAGCTGGTGGCGGCCTTCGACCGCGGCGACGGTGTGGTGCGCCTGCCGCTCGGGCGGCTGTCCGACGTCCGTCCGCTGCACGCGATGACCGTGCACCGCAGCCAGGGCTCGCAGTTCGACCGGGTGACCGTGCTGCTGCCGCCGGCGAGGTCCCCGCTCGGCACCCGCGAGACGCTCTACACAGCGCTGACCCGGGCTGCCTCGCAGGTGCACGTGCTCGGCTCCGCGGCCGCCGTGGAGGCCGCGGTGCAGCGTCCCGTCGCCCGTGCGACGGGGCTGCGACGCCGGCTGTCCTGACGGCGGGCGTGAGGCGGACGGCGAGGGGTAGGCGTCGAGTTGTCCGCGCAGCCCGATCCCGGAGGAGCACCCATGACCGCGAGCACCGACCACAGCAACGATCGCGACGTCATCGACGTGCTCACCACTGACCACCGCGAGTTCCTCGAGCTGGTCGACCAGATCCTCGCTGCCGCCGACCAGGAGCAGCGCAGGGACCTCACCGACAGCCTCATCGGCGAGCTGGTCCGGCACTCGGTGGCGGAGGAGATGTACGTCTACCCGGCGATGCGCGACCACCTGCCGAACGGCGACGAGGCGGTGGAGCACGACACGAAGGAGCACAAGGAGCTCGAGGCGACGATGAAGAAGCTCGAGGCGGCGGACACCTCCGCGCCCGAGTTCGTCGAGCACGTCCGCGAGCTCGAGCGCATCCTGCGCGACCACGTGCAGGACGAGGAGCAGGAGCAGTTCCCGCAGCTGCGCCAGCACGTCCCGGACGAGCAGCTGGTCGAGCTGAAGGGCAAGGTCGAGACGGCGAAGAAGGTCGCGCCGACCCGTCCGCACCCGGCCGCGCCGAACGCCGAGCTGTTCCACAAGATGGTCGGGCCGGGCGTCGGCCTGGTCGACCGGCTGCGCGACAAGCTGACCGGCCGCGACGCCTGACCCGCCTCGGGCGGGCAGGGACGGGTCGGTCGGTCAGACCAGCCCCTGCGCGTGCACCGCCTCGGCGACGGTGAGGAAGCCGGCCACGTTGGCGCCGAGGACGAGGTTGCCGGGGTCGCCGTACTCCGCCGCGGTCTCGTGGCACCGCGTGTGGATGCCGCGCATGATCTCCTCGAGCCGCTGCTCGGTGTGCTCGAACGTCCAGCGGTCGCGCGAGGCGTTCTGCTGCATCTCGAGCGCGGAGGTCGCCACGCCGCCGGCGTTGGCGGCCTTGCCCGGGCCGAAGCCGACGCCGCCCTCCTGCAGGACGCGCACCGCCTCGGGTGTCGTGGGCATGTTCGCGCCCTCGGCGACGATCTCGCAGCCGCCCCGCACCAGCGTGCGGGCGGCGTCCTCGGCGAGCTCGTTCTGGCTGGCGCACGGCAGCGCCACCTGGCACGGCACGTCCCAGACGCTGCCGCCCTCGACGTAGCGGGCCGACGGCACCCGCTCGGCATAGGCGCTGATGCGCGCCCGCTCGACCTCCTTGACCTGCTTGAGCAGCTCGAGGTCGATGCCCTTCTCGTCGACCACGTAGCCGGCGGAGTCCGACACGGTGACCACCCGACCGCCGAGCTGCTGCGACTTCTCGACCGCGTACACGGCGACGTTGCCGGCGCCGGAGACGGTCACCGTCTTGCCGTCGAGGCTCTCGCCGCGCACCCCGAGCATCTCGGCGGCGAAGAAGACGGTGCCGTAGCCGGTGGCCTCGGTGCGCACGAGCGCGCCGCCGTAGGACAGGCCCTTGCCGGTGAGCACCCCGGCCTCGTAGCGGTTGGTGATGCGCTTGTACTGGCCGAACAGGAACCCGATCTCGCGCCCGCCGACGCCGATGTCGCCAGCCGGGACGTCGGTGTACTCGCCCAGGTGCCGGTAGAGCTCGGTCATGAACGACTGGCAGAACCGCATGATCTCGCCGTCGGACCGCCCCTTGGGGTCGAAGTCCGAGCCGCCCTTCCCACCGCCGATCGGCATGCCGGTCAGCGCGTTCTTGAACACCTGCTCGAAGCCGAGGAACTTCACGATGCCGACGTTGACCGACGGGTGGAACCGCAGCCCGCCCTTGTACGGCCCGAGCGCGGAGTTGAACTCGACCCGGAAGCCGCGATTGATGTGCACCTCGCCGCTGTCGTCCTGCCACGGCACCCGGAAGATGATCTGCCGCTCGGGCTCGCAGATCCGCTCGATGGTCTTGCGCTCGGTGTACTCGGCGTGCCGGGCCAGCACGACCCCGAGGCTGTCGAGCACCTCGCGCACCGCCTGGTGGAACTCCGGCTCGGCCGGGTTGCGGCGCACGACGTCGTCGTAGATGCGCTGCACGGTCGCCTGGACGTCGGCGGTCACGCGGTCTCCTGATCTGCTTTCCGGGCGGGGCAGACCGACCCTACGGGGCATGCCAGAGACCACCCACCCCCTGGAGGACCCATGTCCCGCGTCCTGACCGGCCGCACCGCGCTCGTCACCGGCGTCACCAGCGGCATCGGCCGCGCCACCGCCGAGCTGCTGCTCGCCGCCGGCCTGCGGGTCGCCGGCTGCGCCCGCGACGCCGAGCGGCTGCAGCAGGTCGCCGCCGAGCTGCCCGGGCTCGTCCCGCTGCCGGCCGACCTGCGCGACGCCGGGCAGCGCCGCGCGCTCGTCGACGAGGCCGTCGCCCGCTTCGGCCAGCTCGACGTGCTCGTCAACAACGCCGGCGTCGGCTACGTCGGGGCCGTCGTCGACATGGACGCCGGCGACGTCGAGCGCATCTTCGCGACCAACAGCACCGCGGTCGTCGACCTCACCCGGCTGGTGCTCCCGGCGATGATGGAGCGAGGTGACGGCGACGTGGTCATGCTCTCGTCGTCGGCGATCTGGGCGACGCTGCCGCCGCTGACGGTCTACGCCGCGAGCAAGCGCGCGCTGGACGGCTTCACCGAGGGCCTGCGCCGGGAGGTGAAGGACGCCGGCGTGCGCGTCCACTCGGTCAACCCCGGCTTCGTCGCCACGGAGTTCCTGTCCCGCGCCGAGCACGAGCACCCCGACGAGGGCGAGGCGCCGACCTCACCGGGCACCAGCCCGCAGAGCGTCGCCGAGGTCGTCCGCGAGGAGCTCGAGAGCGGCTCCGGGCGCACGGTCGCCGTGCCTCGGGTCATGGAGCTCGGCCGGCTGCTGTCCGTGCCGGGCGTCTCGCAGGTCTTCGACCTCGTGGTGCGGCTCGGCTCCGACCCGATGGCGAGGCTCGGTCGCATCATGGCCGACCGGCACAGCGTGACCGACCGCACCGGTTGAGCCCGCGCCCGCGGGGGAAGCAGCCGATCATGGCTGTGACCACACGCGTGATGAAGGACCTGACGCCGCGCCAGGTGTTCGACGTGCTGCGCGACGGCTACAGCTACGGCGACTGGGTCGTCGGCACCCGTCACATCCGCACGGTCGACGCCGCCTGGCCGGACGAGGGCGCCAAGCTGCACTACACGGTCGGCTACGGCCCGCTTCGCAAGGACGACGAGACCGTGGTCCTCGTGTCCGCTCCCGACACCCGGCTCGAGGTCGAGGCGCGCGCCTGGCCGGCCGGCACCGCGCACATCGCCATCACCGCGGAGGCGGCCGAGGGCGGCACGCTGGTGTCGATCGACGAGAAGCCGCACCGCGGGCCGGCCAAGCTGCTGCACAACCCGCTGCTCGACCTCGTGGTCAAGGCGCGGAACGTCGAGACGCTGCGCCGGCTCGAGGCGAAGGCCGCCGGGCGCCGCTGAGCACGCGGGTCGCCGCCAGGGCCAGCCGGCCGGTGCCGCCGGCCTTCAGCGCCGCGCGGGCGGCATTGGCGCCGCACGCCCCGTGCACCCCCCCGCCGGGGTGCGCCGACGACGACGCCAGGTAGAGCCCGGCCACCGGCGTCTCCGGCCGGCCGAGGCCGGGGGTCGGGCGCAGGAACAGCTGCTGCGAGATGCCGGCGGTGCCGCCGTTCACGGCGCCGCCGGCCAGGTTGGGGTTCGCGCTCTCCAGGTCGCCCGGGAACTGCACGTACCGCCCGACCACGAGGTCGCGGAAGCCCGGGGCGAACGCCTCCATCTGCCGCTCGACGCGACCGACGAACCGGTCGCGCTCGGCCATGTCGTCCCACGCCCCGGTGAGGCCGTCGCCGCCGGCGTCGCCGCGCAGCGTCGCCGGCACGTGCGTGTAGCCCCAGGCCGACTCGGTGCCGGCGGGGGAGCGGGTCGGGTCGGCGGTGGTCATCTGCCCGACGATGACGAACGGGTCGCTCGGCACCAGCCCGCGCTCGAGCTGCTGGGCGTACACCGTCATCGCGTCCATCTCGCCGGCCACGTGCACGGTGCCGGCGGTCGCCGCCTCCCGGGCCCGCCAGGGGATCGGTCCGGACAGCGCCCAGTCGACCTTCACCGTCGCGTCGTCCCACTGGAAGCGGCGGAGGTCGTCGACCATCCGGGCCGGCAGGTGCTCGGGACCGACCAGCCGCAGGAACAGCGCCGGCGCGGTGACGTCGGCCAGCACCGCCCGGCGCACCCTCACCTCGCGACCGTCGTCGACCTGCACCGCGACCGCCCTGCCGTCGCGGACGACGACGCGGTGCACCGGCGCGTCGCACTCGAGCCGGCCGCCGGCTGCCTCGAGCCGGGCGACGAGCGCATCGGTGAGCCGCTGCGCGCCGCCCTCCGGTACCGGGAAGCCGACCGTCTGCCCGAGCATCGCGAGCAGCCAGCCGAAGACGGCGCTGCCGGGCGCCGTCGGCGACAGGTCGGTGTGCAGGGCGTTGCCGGCGAGCAGCACCGCACCGCCTTCGCCGCGGAACTCCTCGGCGGCGTGGCGGCGCACCGGCAGCAGGCCGAACCGCGCGAAGCGCAGGGCGTCGGCGGCGCCGAGGGTGCGCAGCAGGCCGAGCCCGGAGCGCACCGGCGGGAAGGGGGCGAACAGCGCGCCGAGGATGTCCGGCGACAGCCGGGTGAACTCGTCGGCCATGCCGGCCCAGGCGTCGCCGTCGCCGTCGCCGAACTGCTCGACCGACGCCGACGTCGTCCCGACGTCGCGGGAGAGCAGTGCCGCTCGGCCGTCACGGAAGGGGTGCGCCAGCACGTTCGGTGCGTGCGTCCAGCGCAGGCCGTGCCGTTCGAGCTCGAGCCGCTGCAGCACCGGCGAGGCCAGCCCGAGCGGGTAGAAGGCGCTGAACAGGTCGGACAGGTAGCCGGGCGCGGTGACCTCTGCGCTGCGCACCGCACCGCCGGGCGCGCTCTGCGCCTCGAGCACCAGCACGTCCCAGCCGGCGTCGGCCAGCAGGTTCGCGGCCACCAGCCCGTTCGGCCCGGCGCCGATGACGACGGCGTCGGGCGTCTCGCCCATGGCCTGGGCTACTTCCCCGCCGCGACGGCGGCGACCGCCTCGTCGACCGGGACGTCTCCGCCGACCAGCTCGAGCACCGAGCCGGCGGTGCCGGGCTCCTCGAGGAGGGCGGCGAGCACGGCAGCGACGTCGTCGCGTGCGACCTCGCCGCGGTCCTCCGAGTGCGACAGCTGCACCCGCCCGGTGCCCTCGTCGTCGGTGAGCCGGCCGGGGCGCAGGACCGTCCAGGCGAGGTCGCGCCGGCGCAGGTCGTCCTCGGCGGCCAGCTTGGCCCGCAGGTAGGCGACGAAGACCTCGTCGGCGCCCTCGGGCGTCGCGCCGTCGCGCACCGTCTCGACGCCCATCGACGACAGCTGCACGTAGCGCTCGACGCCGGCCTTCTCGCACGCGTCCGCGAGCAGCACGGCGGCGGCGCGGTCGACGGTGTCCTTGCGCTCCACGCCGCTGCCCGGACCGGCGCCCGCGCAGAAGGCGACGGCGTCGGCACCGAGCAGCACCCCCGCCGCGTCGTCGAGCGAGGCCTGCTCGAGGTCGAGGACGATCGGCGCAACCCGCGCCGCGCGCAGGTCCTCGATCTGCTCGGGAGAGCGGATCAGCCCGACGGCGGTGTGGTGCCGCGCGGCGAGGGCGCGCCCGAGCCGCAGCCCGATCGCGCCGTGACCCCCGGCGATGACGATGCGCATGCGCGGCACGGTAGCCGGGGTCAGGCCGCCCGTCGCAGCAGGTCGTGCTCGAGCAGGGCGGTCGGCAGGACGACTCCGAGCACCTCGGTCCGGGTCAGGTGCGCCTCGTCGCCGAACGCCGCGACGAGGGCCTCCAGGGCGAGCAGGCCCGCCCGCATCACCCCGGGCGTCCCGGCGCGCGAGGAGGCCCGGTCGGGATCGACCTGCTCAGCAGGCAGGTGGGGGGTGAGGTCTGCGGCGGCGTGGTCGTGCAGGGGGGCCTCGCGCAGCACGCTGACGAGCAGCCACCGCGCCCCCCGGGGGCCGGAGGGCACGCTGCCGAGCAGCCCGGCGACCTGCGCCGGGCGCAGCGTCTCGTCCGGCCGCGGGTCGACCTCGGCCAGGACCTGGGCCGTCGCGCAGACGAAGCCGTCGAGCAGGTCGGGACCCTCGACGTCGTCCTCGAGCAGCTCGACGAGCAGGTCGACGGCGACCTCCCGGTCCAGGCCCTCGAGCAGCTCGGCGGTCACCGCGGCCGCGGCCGCCGGCGCCGGGCCCCGCAGCCAGCGACCGGGCCCGATGCCGGCGCGCGAGCGGACGAAGCGGGCGAGCGCGAGGCACGCGCGCAGGCCGTCCGCGGCCGCCGACTCGTCCAGCTCGCCGCCGTCGTCGAGCAGCCGGCGCACGACCGACAGCGGCTCGGCGACGCGGTCGGCGGACCTGCCGGCGGTCTCGACCGCCGTGCCGGCCAGCACCACCGCCGTCGCGCGCAGCCAGCCCGAGCCGGGTGCGCCCTCGGCGGTGACGCGGGGGGCCAGCCGCGCTGCGACACCGGCGTCGCTCGCGGGCGACTCACCGGCGGCAGCCGCCAGCTGCACCCACAGCCGGGCCAGCCGGGCCAGACCGGCGTCGTCGACCATGCCGAGGCGCCGCAGCAGCTCGGCGTCGGACAGGTCCTTGCCGAACGCCTCGCGGGACAGCCGCGCGACCACCTCGACCGCCGCGCGCACGGTCTCCTCGCGGTCGGCGCCGGCCAGCAGGAGGGTCAGCGCGACCTCGGCGTGCCGGACCGGCTCGGTGCGGTCGAGCAGCGGCGGCAGGTCGGTGAGCAGGCGCAGCGCCTCGGTCTCGAACGGGCCGGTGCGGGCCAGCACCGCCTCGCGGTGCGTCGGCTCGCTGCCGCCGACCGCGCTGACGAGCGCGGCGCACAGCAGCTCGCCGAGCTCGACCGCGTACTCGTCGGGCGCCAGCTCGACGGCGCGCACCAGCCGCCCGGAGGTCTGCTCGGCGTCGAGGTCGCCCCGGTAGTGGGCGAGCACGGCGTCGGCGAGGGTCTGGGCGGGGGAGCGGTCGACGGCGCGGTCGTGCGCGTCGTCGTGCAGGAGGCCCTCGAGGTCGTCGGCCAGCCAGGGGGTGAGCCGCCCGCGCAGGGCCTCGGCGAGGTCGGCGACCGGCAGCTGCAGCTCGGCGGCCAGCTGCTCGCAGTCGACTGCCGTAGCCCAGTGCCCCGGCGCGGGCTCGCCGTCGACGACCGCGAGCAGCACCATCCGGCCGTCGTCGCCGGGCTGGCCGGGCAGCGCCGCGACGAACGGCGCGATCGGCAGCGACCAGGACAGCGAGCGACCCTCGGTGAGAACCCGCACGGTCAGCGTGCCGGAGCCGACGCCGTCGGCGTGCACGTCGACGCGCGAGCCCGGCGCCTCCAGCTGCTCGCCGGCGCCCGGTGGCAGGAAGGTGTGCAGGACGACGGCCGGCTCGAGCGTGTCCGCCGCGTGCCCGTGCAGGACGGCGCCGGCCGCGCAGGCGTAGACGGGCGGGGAGTGCTGCTCGGGTGCGGTCACGGCTCCAGTCTCGCAGCCGCGGGCACGAACGGCTCCGGGTCCACAGGTGCCAGCGCCGGGTCGTCGACGGCCACCGTCCGCACCCGCCCGGGACCGGAGTCGCGGGTCTCGAGCCGCAGGGTCACCCGCCCGGACCCCGATCCCTGCACCCAGCCGCGCCCGAGGTCGGCGTGCACGACGTCCTGCCCCGGCCGCCAGACGATCGGAGCGGTCGGCGCTGCCACGGCCGGCTCGACCTCCACCGCGACGGCGGCGGGTTCGACGTCGCCCTCGGCGGCGTCGAACAGGTCGTCCTGCGTCCAGTCGGTGAGCCCGCTGACGCCGACGCCGAGCAGGCGCACGCCGCTGGTGGTGTCGACCTCCTCGAGCAGCCGCCGCGCGACCCGGCTGACCACCCGCACGTCGTCGGTGGGGCCGCGCAGGGTGGCCGACCGCGACAGCGTGGCGAAGTCGTGCTGGCGCACCTTGACCGTCACCGTGCGGCCCGACAGGCCGTCGGCGCGCAGCCGCCGGGCCACCCGGTCCGACAGCGCGTCGAGCAGCGACCGCAGCCGGCTCGGCTCGACGACGTCGCGCTCGAAGGTGTCCTCCGCGCTGACCGACTTCGAGTCGCGGTGGGGCTCGACGCGGCGCGGGTCGTCGCCGTGCGCGAGGTGCCACACCGACGTGCCGAGCGCCGACCCGAGCAGGTCGACGGCGTCGGCCTCGGACAGCCGCCGGACGTCGGCGACGGTGAGGATGCCGGCGGCACGCAGCCGGGCCTCGGTGCGCGGGCCGACGCCCCAGAGCCGGCCGACCGGCAGCGGACCGAGCACGTCGAGCTCGGTGCCCGGTTCCACGACGTGCAGGCCGTCCGGCTTGTCCAGATCGGAGGCGATCTTCGCGACCAGCTTGGAGCTGCCCGCGCCCACCGAGGCGACCAGCCCCGTGCCCTCCCGCACCTTGCGGCGCAGGTCCGATGCGACAGCCCGGACGCCGTCGACGCTCAGGTCGGCGAGGTCCCCGGCGGCGAGGTCGACGTACGCCTCGTCGAGCGAGAGCGGCTCGACCAGCGGTGACAGCTCGTGCAGCAGGCGCATGACGACGTCGCTGGCGGCCTTGTAGGCCGGGAACCGGGGAGACAGCACGGCCGCGCGGGGGCACCGGCCGCGCGCCTCCTGGGTCGACATGGCCGAGCGGATGCCGTAGGCGCGGGCCTCGTAGCTGGCGGTGGCGACGACCCCACGGCCGCCGGTGCCTCCGACGACGACCGGCTTGCCGCGCAGGGAAGGCTTGTCGCGCTGCTCGACGGCGGCGTAGAAGGCGTCGAGGTCCAGGTGCAGGACGCTGGGCTCCGGACGCACCCCGCCATGCTGCCAGCGAGGCGGTAGACCCGGCCCGCGTCAGGGCAGGGACGTGGCATGCCCCCTCTGAGCGCCCTTGTCCTGTGCTGCTCCCTCAAGCCCTCGCCTGCCGAGTCCAGCTCGGAGATCATCGGGCGGGAGGTGCTGGCGGCCCTCGCCGGCCACGGCGTCGAGGGCGAGCTCGTCCGCGTCGTCGACCACGCGGTGAAGTTCGGTGTCACCGCCGACGAGGGCGACGGCGACGCCTGGCCGGCGATCCGGCAGAAGATGCTCGGCACCGACATCCTCCTCATCTCGTCGCCGATCTGGATGGGGCAGCCGTCGTCGGTCTGCAAGATGGTCCTGGAGCGCCTCGACGCCGAGCTGTCCTACAAGGACGACGAGGGCCGGATGATGACCTACGGCAAGGTTGCCGGCGTCGCGGTCGTCGGCAACGAGGACGGCGCGCACCACGTCACCGCCGAGGTGCTGCAGGCGCTGAACGACGTCGGCTTCACGATCCCGGCGGCCGCGTCGACCTACTGGGTCGGGGAGGCCATGCAGGGCACCGACTACGCCGACCTCGACCCGAAGCCGGAGACGACGCAGGGCACCAACGCCGACGTCGCGGCGCACCTGGCGCACCTCGCCAGGCTGCTCAAGGGCAACCCGTACCCGAGCTGAGCCGGTCGTGCGCAACGATCCCGTGGTGCCCGTGCCTGCGACCGCTGCACCGTTCGCTGTCGTCCAGGCGGCGCGAACGGCGCTCGCGGACGAGCCCGAGCACGACCGGACCGTGTTCCTGACCCGGCTGGACCGGCACTGGCCCGACCTCGTGACCGGCCTGCGGGCGGCCTACGACGGCCGTGCGGACGAGGTCGCGTCGCGGGTCGTGCAGCAGGCCGCGAGCTCGTTCACGCAGAGGTCGGCCGACCTGCGGCTGCTGGACCTGCGACGGCACGTCGAGCCGGACTGGTTCCAGTCGCCGCGGATGCTCGGCTACGCGGCCTACGCCGACCGCTTCGCCGGCGACCTGCGCGGCGTCGTGGAGCGCATCCCCTACCTGCGCGAGCTCGGCGTCACCTACCTGCACCTGATGCCGCTGCTGCAGCCGCGCCCCGGCCCGGACGACGGCGGCTACGCCGTCATGGACTACCGCCGCGTGCGGGAGGACTTGGGCACGGTGGAGGAGCTGTCCGCGCTGGCGGGGGCGCTGCGAGCGGAGGGCATCTCCCTGGTGCTCGACCTGGTGCTCAACCACGTCGCGGCCGAGCACGAGTGGGCGCGGCGTGCGCGCGCGGGGGAGGAGCAGTACCGCAGCTACTTCCACCTGTTCGGCGACCGCACCGAGCCGGACGCCTTCGAGGCCACCCTGCCGGAGGTGTTCCCCGACTTCGCTCCCGGCAGCTTCACCTGGGACGAGCAGGCAGGGGCCTGGGTCTGGACCACCTTCAACGCCTGGCAGTGGGACCTCAACTGGCACAACCCGGAGGTGTTCTGCGAGTTCGCCGACCTGGTGCTGTTCCTCGCCAACGCGGGGGTCGAGGTGCTGCGCCTGGACGCCATCGCCTTCCTGTGGAAGCGCCTCGGCACCGACTGCCAGAACCAGCCGGAGGTGCACGCGCTGACCCAGGCGCTGCGCGCCGTCGGGCGCATCGCGGCGCCGGCGCTGCTGTTCAAGGCCGAGGCGATCGTCGGTCCCCAGCAGCTGGTGCCGTACCTCGGCGTCGGTGCGCACGCGGGGAAGGTCAGCGACCTCGCCTACCACAACAGCGCGATGGTGCACGTCTGGTCGTCGCTGGCCGCCCGCGACGCCCGGCTGATGACGACCGCTCTGCGCCGCTTCCCGGCCAAGCCGACGACGACGGCCTGGTGCACCTACGTGCGCTGCCACGACGACATCGGCTGGGCGATCGACGACGAGGACGCCGCCGCCGTCGGCTGGAGCGGACCGGCGCACCGCGCGTTCCTGTCGGACTTCTACAGCGGTGTCTTCGAGGGGAGTGACGCGCGCGGCCTGGTGTTCCAGGAGAACCCCGCTACGGGCGATCGGCGGATCAGCGGCACCGCGGCGTCGCTCGCCGGCGTCGAGGTCGCCCTCGAGCGGGGCGACGACGCACTGCTGGACCTGGCGGTGCGCCGGCTCCTGCTCGCGCACCTGGTCGCCCTCGGCCTGGGCGGCGTCCCGCTGGTCTGGATGGGCGACGAGCTCGCGCTGCGCAACGACCAGGCGTGGGCGGACGACCCGGAGCACGCGGGTGACAACCGCTGGGCGCACCGCCCCAGGATGCCGTGGGAGCTCGCCGCGCGCCGGGCGGTCGAGGGGACGCTCGAGCACCGCGTGTTCACCGGCCTTCGCCACGCGGTGCAGGTCCGCGCCGGTCAGCCGACCATGCACGCCTCGGCGGAACCCGAGCTGCTCGACCCGGTCAACCCCGCAGTGCTCGGCTTCGCGCGTCGCGTGCCCGGGTCGGTGCTCGTCGCGCTGCACAACATGAGCGAGCACCCGCAGGAGTGGCCGGCGTCGGAGCTGCCCCTCGAGGGCGCGCTCGTCGACGTCCTGTCAGGCGAACCACCCGAGGCGCAGGGCGGTGTCCTGCACCTCGGCGCCTACGAGGTGCTGTGGCTGGTGCCGGCCTGACGCCGGCTGCTCGCCTCGGTGGTGGGGCAGGGGAAGGAGCGGGCGCAGGCCCGGCACACCCGGCCGCCCAGCACCGTCCGGCGCGGCACGTGCAGGTCGCGCACGGCGTGCAGGCGGCCGGTGAGCTCGGCGATGCGGTCGAGGGCGTCGTCGAGCGCGGGATCGGGGGTCAGGGCGGTGTGCACAGGAGCCTCCGGTCGTCCGCGTCGGTCGGTGACCCCGACCGTAGGCAGGTCGCGGCCGACGCGCACCTGCCGTGGTGGACGCCGGTGGGCAGAGGGTGTGACCGGCGTGGCGCGGCGCGGTGGACGCGGTGTGCGGGTCCTGTGCACGGGCCGACCGGCTGACCCGCCGGTGCCCGCCTGACCTGCGGCGACGTCGTCCACAGCCGGTGGACGGGAGGTGGTGGCCCGACTTCTTCGCTCTGCCGGTGCGGCCCCTGCGGCGTCCGCAGCCTGCCACACCTGCGCCGCGCGCGGACGGCGGTTCGGGCCAAGCTCGGCGGTCTCGCGCAGCGCCGAGACCGGACGACACGCGTCCACATCTTCTTGTGGAGGCTGACGGAGGAGGGTTCGACCGGTACTCTTCGGGTATCGAACACATGTTCGAAACAGGAGGTGGGGGCGGTGGCGACGGACGAGGCGTGGAGCGCCGCGGACCTCGACGCGCTCGCCGCGCACGACGTCGACGAGGCGCGCCGCTACGCCGCGCGGGCGGTGGTGCTCGCGCGGATGCTCGCCGCAGCGTCGGCGAAGAAGCAGGGATGGAGGGGCCGCGCGCCCTGGGCCGGACTGGTCATCGAGGTCGCCGGCACCTGCAAGGTGTCCCAGCGCTCGGCCGAGTCGTTGCTCGCCGACGCCGACCATCTGGTGAACCGGCTGCCCGCCACCCACACCGCGCTCGAGAACGGGTCGCTGCGCGTCAAGCACGCCCTCGCCCTCATCAACGTCACCGAGACCTGCACGCCCGACGTGTGCGCTGCTGTCGAGGCAGCGGTGCTGCCGCTCTGTGCGCACGACACCCCCGCCGAGCTCCGCCGCCGCGCGGAGCGCGAGGTGCTGCGCGCCGACCCGGTCGCCGCGCAGGAGCGGCACGACGAGGCGACGCAGGACCGGTCGACCTGGGTGAAGCCGGCGCCGGACGGCATGGCGCTGCAGGGCGCCTACCTCACTGCGGTGCAGGGCCGGCGGTTCGACGCGGATCTGACCGCGCTGTTCGGCCGAAGCCTGTTCCGCGACGGCGACCCGCGCACCGACGCGCAGCGCCGCGCCGACCTGCTCGCGGACCTGCCCGGGCTGGCGCTCGAGCTGCTCGACCGGTCGAACGGCGTCCTGCCGCCGATCGGTATTCCGAGCATCGTCGACCGCTACCTGCCTGACACCCCCGCTCCCGCCGGCAACCGGGTGTCCCGGCGCCGGCGACGCCGCACCACGGTGCTCGTCCAGGTCCCGTCCTGCACGTCGGTCGGGCTGAGCAGCGAACCTGTCTGGCTCGACGGCTACGGCTGGATCACGCCGGGGCAGGGTCTGGTCCTCGTCCCGGAAGCCGAGCTGCGCAAGGCGTGCGTCGACGCCGACACGGGTCGGCTCCTCGCCCTCGAGGACCCGGTCGTCCCCGGCGTGCGCGGCGACGCTGCCCCTGCTGGCGGCACCGCTCGCGAGCGGGCGACCGCCTGGTGGCAGATGCAGCAGGCCGCCGCCGCAGTCGCTGCCGGCCGCCTGCGCGACGCCCTCGACGGGGCGGGCCTCACCGTCGACGACCTCCCGGATCCGGGGGCTGCCGGTGTTGACCGCCGCCGGACCGCCCGCCCGGCCCCGCCGGAGGCGCGAGACCTGGCCGCGGCCGTGCACCGGGCTCTCCTCGGCATGGCCACCGGGACGACTGTCGTGCTCCCCGACGACCCGGCGCTGCGCACCGAGCCCGGCCACGACCCCTCCGAGGCGGTGCGCGAGTACGTCGACCTCCGTGACGGCGGCTGCGACGGGATCGGCTGCCACACCCCCGCCACTGTCAACGACCTCGACCACGAGGACGCCTGGCCCGCGGGACCGACCACCGCGGCTCAGCTGCGCAACCGGTCCCGCCGCTGCCACGGCGCCAAGCACCACGGCTGGAA
>DATLGD010000110.1:0-7397 GCA_035540755.1 Mycobacteriales bacterium
GGTGGGGGGTGGGGCCCGGAGCGCACAGCCACGTTCGTGGCGTGCGGTGGTGGAACGTCAAGCACCCGGCGCCCTACAGCGAGCGGCTGAGGGCCGGGACCTCGCCGGCGGCGGCACGGGAGCAGCTGGACGAGGAAGACCGGCGGGTCGAGCGCGTGCTGCTCGAGCTCCGGCTTCGCGACGGCCTGCCGGTCGATGTCCTGCGGCCTGCCGGGCGCGAGGCGGCGGGCCGGTACGCCGACGACGGCCTGCTCGAGGCCGCCGCGCTCGCCGAAGGCCGGGCGCGGCTCACCCTGCGCGGGCGGCTGCTCGCCGACGCCGTCGTGCGCGACTTGGTCGACTGAGGTCGGACGGCGACTGCTCGGCCGGCGGGGCGGACGCCGAAGGCAGGGAGGGTCACCCCTCGTGCAGGGCCCGCTCGCGGGCGACCGAGGTGCGCGGCGGCAGCGCCGCTGTCGGCCAGTCCTGCACCGGGCCCGGGGGCCGGCGCAGCCGGTGCCCGGGCGCCCGTGGCTGGTCGGCGAGCAGCTCGTGCAGGCCGGTGTCCGCCAGCTGCGCGGCGACGGTGCGCTGCGCGGTCTCGAGCACCAGATGGCGCCGGGCGGTGCTCATCAGGTTGCCGCGCATGACGGCGAGATCGGCGGCGACCGGCTGCACGAGCACGACCGCGGTGCCCCGCTCCCGCAGCCGCCGCGCCTCCCAGCCCAGCCGCCTGCCGTTCGCTCGCCGCACCGCGCCGCGGACCGGGCCCTTGCCGGCGGCGAGCAGCTCCTCCGGACGGGTGGACATCGGGTTGAGGCACAGCACGAGATCGAGGTCGGCCCGGGCCACGCAGTCCAGGTTCGACGTCGACCACGCACCGCCGTCGACGTAGCGACGGCCGCCGATGTGCACCTGGCGGTAGAGCCCTGGCACGGCGCAGGAGGCGGCCACCGCCTCGGCGAGCCCGGCCGGGGGCGCGTCGTCGCGGCCGAAGACGACCCGGCGACCGGTCTGGCAGTCGGTGGCGACGACCCACAGCGCGGGATGGTCGGCCCACCCCTGCGGCACGACGCGCATCACCGTCTCCCGCAGCGGCCGGGTGCTCATGACGCCGCGAGGTGCGAACGCGGACGCCGCCGCGCCGAGCCGGTGCTGCCGGGGGTGGCGCAGGGCGCGCAGGCCCATCGCCAGCGACGACGGGCGCAGGTCGGGCAGGCCCTTGCGGCGCACCAGCACGCCGCCGGCGGACCGGTCGGCATCGTCGGTGGGCTGCCCGCCCGCGTCCAGCAGACCGGGGAAGGTGTCGCCGGCCGAGTGGGCGACCATGAACCAGGGGGGCACGCCGCCGGCCAGCAGCGCGCCGATCATCGAGCCGGCCGACGTTCCGACGATCACGTCGGCACCGGCCGGGTCCCACTCGGTGCTCTCGGCGATGGCCGCGAGGGCGCCGGCCAGCCAGGCTCCGCCGAGGACACCGCCGGCGCCGAGCACCAGGCCGATCCGCGGCCGGTCACTGCTGCCCGCCACGACTCTCATGGCTGCAGCATGCCTCCCCGCCGGCACCGGCTCACGAGCGCCGGACGTTCGCTCGCGGGGGCGCCGTGCGTGGCCGGCCGGCAGGGACCCGGTTCGTCGGGTCGGGAGCGCGCTACGTCCCGTCCGTGACCTCGAGGCTCGCGGCGGCGACACCGTAGCGGCCGGTGCCGCCGAAACGCCGCCACTGGTCGGGCCCCGGCTCCTCGCGCTCCCGCCGCCACAGGCCGCCGTCGGGCGCCAGCACGTAGTACGCGGAGGTCTGGCCGCCGGTCACCGAGACCCCCGGCTGGCCGGTGAGCTGCCCGCCCAGCGGGTGGTAGCCGGTGCTCCACCCCGGGCGCGTGGCGTGGAGGGACCCGTCGGGCGCCCGGCAGGCGATCCGCCGGAAGTACTCGTCCGTCGACACCGGCCCGGCGCAGCGCACCGTCGCGAACAGCTTCCAGCCCGAGGCCGTGTGCGTGTAGGGGAACCCGTCCGCGCCCACCGCCAGGTAGGCGAACTGCGCCGTCGAACCGGTCGAGACGTCGCTGACGGCGGCACCGTGCCGGACGACCCCGCCGAGGGACCGGAACGCCGCGATCCTGGGCAGGGAGCCGTCCGCCGGCACTGTCGCCCTGCCGGCCCAGACGGCGCCGTCACCGCCGCGGCAGGCCACGGCGAGGACGTCGACCGACACCACGGCCGAGGGCCCCTCGCAGCGGGTGCCGACAGGGCCCAGCCGCTGCCAGCCCCGCCTCGGGTCGCTGTCGCGGATCCAGACGTTGCCGTCGCCGCCGAGCCCGACGAACCAGACGTCGTCGGGCGCCGGCACGACCGACGGCGTCGCCCTCAGATCGCCACCGAGGGGCGCCCAGGCAGGGTCGGTGCTGTCGCGCACCCAGAGCCGGCCGTCCGTGCCGACGGTCGCGACGACGTCGACGAAGCCCACGACGTCGGCGGACACGGCCGTCGCTGGTGTCAGGGCTGTCACGGCGAGAGCGGCGACGGCGAGGCGCAAGGGCAGGCGGAGACTCACGGTGGTCCTTCGGGCGTCGAGGGGGGTCACCAGCCTGCCCGACATCGCCCGCGGACGCAGGCAGATCGCGTGATTCAGCAGCACCGGACGCGACCGCCGCACAGGCGCGGGCGGCACCGACGGCTCGTGCGGAGGGGACCGTCGCCGTACACTTGGCACTCGCCTGACCGGAGTGCCAGGAGACCGCGCGGCTGGAGGTGCAGTGCTCGACGACCGCAAGCTCGAGGTCCTGCGCGCCATCGTGGAGGACTTCGTCTCGACCAACGAGCCGGTCGGCTCGAAGGCTCTCGCGGAGCGGCACCGGCTCGGCGTCAGCCCGGCCACCGTCCGCAACGACATGGCCGCGCTCGAGGACGAGGGCTACATCACCCACCCGCACACCAGCGCCGGGCGCATCCCCACCGACAGGGGCTACCGGCTGTTCGTCGACCGGCTGTCCTCGGTCAAGCCGCTCTCGGGCGCCGAGCGCAAGGCGATCCAGTCCTTCCTCGAGGGCGGCTCGGACCTCGACGACGTCGTGCGGCGCACCGTGCGCCTGCTCGCGCAGCTGACCCGCCAGGTCGCGGTGGTCCAGTACCCCAGCCTGTCGCGCAGCGCCGTCCGCCACCTGGAGATCGTCCACCTGGAGCCGACCCGGCTGCTGCTGGTGCTCATCACCGACACCGGCCGGGTCGAGCAGCGCGTGCTCGAGCTGCCGGCGCCGCTGTCCGACGAGGAGGTCGCCGACCTGCGCACGGCGTTCGGCAGCCGGCTGCACGGCGTTCACCTGGTCGACGCGCCGGCCGCGCTGTCCGACCTGCCCGACGCTGCCCCGCAGGCCATCCGCCCCGTGCTGACCAGCGTGATGTCGGTGGTGCTGGAGACGATCGTCGAGCAGCCGGAGGAGCGCATCGCGGTCGCCGGCACCGCAAACCTCACCCGGCACGCCCTCGACTTCCCGAACACGCTGCGGCCGGTGCTCGAGGCGCTGGAGGAGCAGGTCGTCCTGCTCAAGCTGCTCGGCGAGGCTCACGACCCGACCACCGTGCACGTCAAGATCGGTGAGGAGAATCACGTGGAGGGACTGCGGTCCACCTCTGTGGTGACCATGGGCTACGGCCCGGAGAGCACCACCTACGGCGGCCTCGGCGTCGTCGGCCCGACCCGCATGGACTACGCCGGCAACATCGCGCAGGTCCGTGCGGTCGCGCGCTACGTCGGCGACCTGCTGGCGGGTGCCTGAGGTGCGGGCCGAGAGCGCGAGCGGAGCCGTCTGACCGTGGCCACCGACTACTACGGCCTGCTCGGAGTCGGGCGCGACGCCACCGACGACGAGCTCAAGAAGGCGTACCGCAAGCTGGCCCGCCAGCTGCACCCGGACGTCAACCCCGACCCGGAGGCGCAGGAGCGGTTCAAGCAGGTCACGGCGGCCTACGAGGTGCTGTCCGACCCGCAGAAGCGCCAGGTCGTCGACCTCGGCGGCGACCCCCTGCAGTCCGGGCAGGGCAGCGCAGGCAGCCCGTTCACCGGCTTCGGCGGCGGCCTCGGCGACATCATGGACGCCTTCTTCGGCGGCGGAGGCGGCGGGCGCGGCCCCCGCAGCCGGGTGCGGCAGGGGGAGAACGTCGTCATCCCGCTCGAGTGCGAGCTGGCCGACATGGTGTTCGGCGACGAGCGCGAGCTGCAGCTCGAGACCGCCGTGCTCTGCACGGTGTGCGCCGGCGCCGGCACCGCCGCGGGCACCCATCCGTCGACCTGCGAGGTGTGCCGCGGGCGCGGCGAGGTGCAGCAGGTCCAGCGCTCCTTCCTCGGCCAGGTGATGACGTCGCGCACCTGCCCGCGCTGCGTCGGCACCGGCACCACCATCGAGCACCCGTGCGGCGAGTGCAGCGGCGACGGGCGCGTCCGCGCGCGGCGCACGATCACGGTCAAGGTGCCGGCCGGCATCGAGGACGGCATGCAGATCCGGCTGACCGGCGAGGGCGCGGTCGGCCCCGGCGGGGGCCCTCCCGGCGACCTGTACCTGGAGGTGCACCAGGTCCCGCACGAGGTCTTCACCCGCGAGGGCGACGACCTGCACTGCACGGTCACCCTGCCGATGACGGCGGCCGCGCTCGGCACCACGCTGACGCTCGAGACGCTCGACGGGGAGGAGCAGATCGACGTCGCCGCAGGGACGCAGCCCGGCGCCGTCCTGACGCTGCGGGCCCGCGGCGTCCCGCACCTGCGGCAGAGCGGGCGCGGCGACCTGCACGTGCACCTGCAGGTGGAGGTGCCGACCCGGCTCGACGGCAAGCAGGAGGAGCTGCTGCGCGACCTCGCCCGGCTGCGGGGCGAGGAGCGCCCCGGCGTGTCGGGCAAGGGCACCGGGCTGTTCGGCCGGCTGCGCCGGTAGCGGTGTCCCGCCCGGTCTTCCTCGTCGACCAGCTGCTCGGCGACCGTCCCGTCGACCCCGCCGCCCCGCTGGTGCTCACCGGCCCCGAGGGCCGGCACGCCGCCACCGTCCGGCGCCTGCGGGCCGGCGAGGCCGTCGACGTCGTCGACGGCCGCGGCGGCCGGGCCTCGTGCACCGTCGCCGCGGTCGGTCGCGACGTGGTCGAGCTGCACGTCGTGGAGCGGGTGCAGGAGCCGCCGCCCGCCCCTCGGCTGGTGCTCGTGCAGGCCCTCGCCAAGGGCGACCGGGGCGAGCTCGCCGTCGAGCTGGCCACCGAGGTCGGCGTCGACGAGGTCGTCCCGTGGGCGGCCGAGCGGTGCGTGGTGCGGTGGGACGGCCCGCGCGGCGACAAGGCGCTCGAGCGGTGGCGGTCGACGGCGCGCGAGGCGGCCAAGCAGAGCCGCCGCGCCTGGCTGCCGACCGTGGCCGACCCGCTGTCGACCAGGCAGCTCGCCGAGCGGCTGAGCGCGGCCGCCCTCGCCCTGGTTCTGCACGAGGCGGCGGCCGAGCCGCTGGCCGGCACCGCGCTGCCTGCCGACGGCGACGTCGTGCTGGTCGTCGGCCCCGAGGGGGGCGTCTCCGAACGGGAGCTGGAGCTGCTGGCCGACGCCGGCGCCCGCTCGGTGCGGCTCGGCCGCACGGTGCTGCGGACCTCGACGGCGGGTGCCGCCGCGGCCGCTGTGGTGAGCGCGCGCACCGCCCGCTGGGCGTGATGCTCCCGGGGGTCGGACGGCGCACCTAGACTCGCCGCCGTGATCCCCGGCCGGCTGCGCACACGGGCGTGCCTGGGGGTCGCCGCCCTGCTCCTCGTGCCGGCGGCGGTGGTCGCCGCCGGCCCGGTGCACGCGGGACAGCAGAGCCCGGAGCTGCCGGTCCCGCCGGTCTCCCCGTCGCCCGAGCCACCGCCGGAGCCGGAGCCGGAGCCGGAGCCGTCGTCGGCGCCGCCGCCGCCGTCCCCGCCCCCCGAGCCAGAGCCGCCGCCTGCCCGGACGACGACCGCGACGCCCTCGTCGAGCGCCGCGCGCACACTTGCGCCGTCCGCGCCGACCCCGGCGGCCACACGCAGCGCCGCCGACGCGGACGACGACGCCCAGCCCACCTCGACGGGCTCGCCTGAGGGCACCGGGACGCCGTCCCCGGCTCCCGAGCTGGTCGAGCAGACACCGGTGGCCGAGGCGGTCGTGGACCCGCCGGCTCCGGCCGACCCGCTCACCCGCCTCGTGCAGGCCGTGGTGGCCCTGGCCCTGCTGCTGGGCGCCGCCGGCGGCGCCGGGCTCTACCTGACCCGACACCCGAGCGAGGAGCCTTCGTCGTGACCGACTGCCTGTTCTGCCGGATCGTGGCCGGCGAGATCCCGGCCGACGTCGTGCACGAGGGCGACCGCACGCTGGCGTTCCGGGACATCGGCGCGCAGGCGCCCACGCACGTCCTCGTCGTCCCGCGCGACCACCACGCCGACATGGCGTCGGCGGTCGACGCCGATCCGGGCCTGGCCGCCGAGGTCATGGCGGCGGCCGTCGCCGTCGCGAGGCAGGAGGGGCTCGACGGCGGCTACCGCCTGGTGGCCAACACCGGCGACGACGGGGGGCAGAGCGTCCACCACCTGCACGTGCACGTGCTGGGCGGCCGCCCGCTGTCCTGGCCGCCGGGCTGAGCCGCGCGGTGCCGGCGGGCGCGAAGCGCAGCAGCGCGGAAGGACTCGCCCGCGAGTAGCGTTGCGCTCCTCGACAGCAGCCCGCAGAGAGCAGGAGACGGCCCCGCCGCACCCATGGCAGACAACGCCGACCTGCCGGTCGTCCCGACCGGCGCACCGGGCCCCGGTGCCGCGCCCGCCGCCGACCGCGTGGTCAGCAGGATCGTCGTCCCGCCGGAGCTGTCGATGGTGGCGCTGCTCGGCAGCGGCGACGAGGTGCTCCGCGCCGTCGAGCGGCTCGTCGCCAGTGACGTGCACGTGCGCGGCAACGAGATCACCGTCACCGGCTCGGCGGCCGACAACGCCCTGACCGTGCTGCTCGTCGAGCAGCTCCTGGCGCTGCTCAAGAAGGGCGAGGCGCTCAGCCCCGACGCCGTCGAGCGGGCGCTCGCGGTGCTCCGCCAGGATGCGCGCCCCGCCGACGTCCTGACGCTGAACATCCTGTCGAACCGCGGCCGAACCATCCGGCCGAAGACGGTCAACCAGAAGCGCTACGTCGAGGCGATCGACCAGCACACGATCGTGTTCGGCATCGGGCCGGCCGGCACCGGCAAGACCTACCTGGCGATGGCCAAGGCCGTGCAGGCGCTGCAGGCCAAGCAGGTCAACCGCATCATCCTGACCCGCCCCGCGGTCGAGGCGGGGGAGCGGTTGGGCTTCCTGCCCGGCACATTGTTCGAGAAGATCGACCCCTACCTGCGGCCGCTCTACGACGCGCTGCACGACATGCTCGACCCGGAGTCGATCCCGAAGCTCAT
>DATLGD010000111.1:0-9217 GCA_035540755.1 Mycobacteriales bacterium
GCGCGCTGGTGGAAGGAGGAGCGCGGCGAGCGGGTCTTCCTCGACTTCAACCGGATGGCCCGGGACCAGACCATCGCCAGCGCCTACAGCGTCCGGGCCCGGCCCCACGCGACGGTGAGCGCCCCGGTCACCTGGGACGAGGTGCCCGACTGCGAGGTCGCCGACTTCGACATCTGGACCATGCGCGACCGGTTCGCCGACAAGGGCGACGTGCACGCCGGCATCGACGACGTCGCGCACGACCTCAGCCCGCTGCTCGAGCTGTACGAGCAGCAGGGCGAGGGCGAGGCCCCGTTCCCGCCCCAGTTCGCCAAGCAGGAGGGCGAGCCCCTGCGCGTGCAGCCCAGCCGCAAGCGGCGCCAGCGCGGCGACCCGCCGGACCCGGTGCCGGACGACTGAACTGCGCCCCCGGCCCGGCCGCTCAGAGCCGCCGGAGCAGCCCCTCCTGCACGACGCTGACGGCCAGCTGACCGTCGCGGGTGTAGATCGAGCCGCGCGACAGGCCGCGGGCGGCGCCGGTCCACGGCGACTCCTGGTCGTACAGCCACCACGAGTCGGCGCGGAACGGCCGGTGGAACCACATCGCGTGGTCGAGGCTCGCACCGAGGACGTCGCCGGTGCCCCAGGCCAGGCCGTGGTTGAGCAGCGTCGAGTCGAGCAGCGTCATGTCGCTGGCGAAGGTGACGGCGCAGACGTGCAGCAGCGGGTCGTCCGGCAGCGTGCCGTCCGCCCGCATCCACACCCGGGACGACGGCTGCCGGTGGCCGGAGTCCTTCGCGACGCGCGGCGGCTCGCCCACGTACCGGATGTCGATCGGCCGTGGCCGCACCCACCAGCCGCCCATCTCGTCGGCGTAGGGCGCCATCCGCTCGGACAGGGTCGGCAGGGCCTCCGGCGCGGTCACCTCCGGCATGGCGCTCTGGTGCTCGATGCCGCTCTCGACGACGTGGAACGACGCCTGCAGGTTGAAGATGGCCTTGCCGTGCTGGATGCCGACGACGCGCCGCGTGGTGAAGCTGCGGCCGTCGCGGATGCGGTCGACCTCGTAGACAATCGGCACGCTGGGGTCGCCGGGTCGCAGGAAGTAGGCGTGCAGGGAGTGCACCGGACGGTCGTCCGGGACGGTGCGGCCGGCGGCGACGAGTGCCTGGCCGGCGACCTGCCCGCCGAAGACCCGCTGCAGCGACTCGGTCGGCTGCTTGCCGCGGAAGATGTCGACCTCGATGCGCTCGAGGTCGAGCAGGTCGACGAGGCGGTCGAGCGGAGTGCTGCCCTGCGCGGTGGGGGTCACGTCTGCACTACCTCCGGTCGCGGGCGCCGAGGCCGAGGGCCCGCTCGCCGAGCCAGGTGACGACGCTGATCAGCAGCCCGCCCAGCACCGCTGTGCCGAAGCCGTCGACGGTCAGCCGGTCGGTGAGCGCCGCCGTCAGCAGGAGCATCGCGGCGTTCACGACGAGCAGGAACAGCCCGAGCGTCAGCCAGATGATGGGCAGCGTGAGCAGCCGGACGATCGGCTTGACGAGCAGGTTGACGAGCGCGAACACTCCCGCGACGACGAGGACGTCGACCGCCGTGCCGCCGACGGTGATGCCGGGCAGCGCCTCGGCCACCACCCACACGGCGAGAGCGACGAGCAGGAGCCTGAGCAGCAGGGTCACGGGGCGGTCTCGCGCAGCTCGCCGCGCAGGACCGCGCCCAGGTCGAACAGCACCGGTCGCTCGAGCTGGGCGTAGGTGCACGAGGCCGGGTCGCGGTCGGGCCGGAAGTGGCGGAACTGGGCGGTGTGCCGGAACCGCGCGCCCTCCATGTGGTCGTAGGCGACCTCCGCGACCAGCTCGGGCCGCAGCGGCACGAACGACAGGTCCTTGTCGCGGTTCCAGCGGCTGCCTGCCGACGACGTCGGCGCCCGCTCGGAGACCGCCTCACCGAGCCACGGGTGCGGCTCGCCGTCGGCCAGCCGGTAGGGCTCGAGCTCGGCGACCAGCTCCTTGCGCCGGGCCATCGGGAACGACGCGGCCACGCCCACGTGCTGGAGCGCACCGGCCTGGTCGTGCAGGCCGAGCACCAGCGACCCGACGACCGGGCCCGTCTTGTGCCACCGGAACCCGCCGACGACGCAGTCGGCGGTGCGCGCGTGCTTGACCTTGGTCATCACGCGCTTGTCCGGGGCGTACGCGGCGTCGAGCGGCTTGGCGATGACGCCGTCCAGGCCGGCGCCCTCGAAGACGGTGAACCACTCGCGGGCGACAGCGGCGTCGTCGGTGGCGGGCGTGAGGTGCACGGCCGGTCCGGAACCGGCCAGCGCCTCCTCGAGCCGCCGGCGGCGCTCACCCTGAGGCGTGTCCAGCAGCGACTCGTTCCCGAGCGCCAGCAGGTCGAAGGCGACGAACGACGCCGGCGTGGTCTGGGCGAGCATGCGCACCCGCGAGTCGGCGGGGTGGATGCGCTGCAGCAGCGCCTCGAAGTCGAGCCCGGCACCGCGGGCGATGACGATCTCGCCGTCGACCACGCAGCGCTCGGGCAGCTCCCGCCGGACCGCCTCGACGAGGTCGGGGAAGTACCGGGTCAGCGGCTTCTCGTTGCGGCTGCCGAGCTCCACCTCGTCGCCGTCCCGGAACACGATGCAGCGGAAGCCGTCCCACTTGGGCTCGTAGAGGAAGCCGGGGCCGTCGGGCACGTCGGGCTTCGCAGTCGCCAGCATCGGCTTGACGGGCGGGCGCACAGGCAGGTCCACGCCCCGCAGTGTGCCGCTACTCGAACAGCGAGTCGTGCCGGTGGTCGCTGTGCCGGTGGGCGGAGGCCCGCTGCGAGCGCCGGCGCAGCAGGACGACGACGTTCACGACGGCGCCGAGCGCCAGCAGGAACAGCAGCAGGGCGGGCGGCAGGCCGAACGCCCGCCAGGTGAGGACGCCGAGGACGGCGCACATCACGGCGCCGCCGCCGGCCAGGAGCAGGCGGAGGTTGAGCGCGCTCTGTGCGGGCGGGAAGGTCTCGGGCATGCCGTCGGCATGCCCGCCGGCGCGACCAGTGCAACGCTCCGGCGATGACCGACCGACTGCGGACCGCCTCGCCGTACCTGCTGGCCGCTCTGCTCGTCGGCGCGGGCACGACGCACTTCCTGGCCCCCGGGCCCTACGACGCCATCGTCCCGTCGTTCCTTCCCGCCCCCCGGGCGTGGACGTACGGCAGCGGCGTCGTCGAGCTGCTGGTCGGCGCCGCCGTGGCCGCACCGCGCACCCGCCGGGCCGGCGCCACGGCGGCGGCCGTGCTGCTCGTGGCCGTCTTCCCGGCCAACGTGCAGATGGCGCTCGACCCCGGCGACGTGCCCCGGTGGTTGGCCGTCGCCCGGCTGCCGCTGCAGGTGCCCCTGGTGCTGTGGGCGCTGCAGGTGCGCCGGGCGAGCGCCCGGCGCGCCGGCTCGTCCGTCTGAGCGGTCAGACCTGCCGGTCGGCGAGCACGCCCCTGCCGATCTCGACGAGCGGCCCGATCCGGTCCTCGATGCCCTCGAAGCCCGGGCCGACCATGGCGCCGCCGCGCACCCGCGCGACGATGCCGGCGCAGACCACCGCGAGCTTGAACGCCGCGAAGCTGACGTACCAGGGGAGCGGGGACAGGTCCAGGCCGGTCCGGCTGGCGTAGAGCTCGGCCACCTCGGCCCGGGTCGGGAAGCCCTCGAGCACGGTGGCCGCCGGCACCACCAGCGCCTCGCGGCGGGGGCCGTCGTCGTCGGCCTGCGACCAGTAGCCGAGCAGGATGCCGAGGTCGGCGAGCGGGTCGCCGAGGGTCGACATCTCCCAGTCGAGGACCGCGGCCACCCGCCCCGGCTCGGTCGGGTGCAGCAGGGTGTTGTCGAGCCGGTAGTCGCCGTGCACGACGGCATGGCGCTGGGTCTCTGGCAGCGCCGCGGCGAGGTCGGCGCCGAGGGCGTCGAGCCGCTCGAGGCCGTCGAGGCGGGTGGCGTCCCACTGCTTCAGCCACCGGCGCACCTGGCGCTCCAGGTAGCCGTCGGGACGCCCGAACGAGGCGAGCCCGACCTCGTCGGGGCGCACCTCGTGCAGCGTCGCGAGCACCTCGACCAGGGCCTCGCCGACGGCGCGGCGCTGCTCGGGACGGTCGGCGTAGCCGGGCGGGAGCTCCTCCCGGCAGACGTGCCCCTCCACCCGCTCCATGACGTAGAACGGCTGCCCGAGCACCCCGGGATCGGTGCACAGGTCCAGGGTGCGCGGCACGGGGACGGCGGTCGGGCCGAGCGCCGTCAGCACGGTGTGCTCGCGCACCATGTCGTGCGCCGTCGGCAGCACGTGCCCGAGCGGCGGGCGCCGCAGGACCACCGAGCCGGCGCCGCTGTCGACCCGGTAGGTGAGGTTGCTCTTGCCGCCGGCGATGAGCCGGACCTCGCAGGCCCGCCAGCGGTCGTCGCCGAGGCGCTGCGCGAGGTAGGGGCCCACGACCGCGGGTTCGGCGCCGGGCGATGTCCCGGCGGCGCCGTCCGCCGTGCTCTCCGCCATCCGCGCACCCTAGAACCACCTGGTCGCACGGCGCGCGGGGGAGTGGTGTCCACTTCGTGGCCGGAGGTGGGGCGGGTGCGCGGACGACGCGGGTGGATCGCCGGGACGGCGGCCGTGGTGGTGCTGGCGCTGGTGGCCGGGGGCGTGCTCGTGCTGCGGGAGCGGGCGGCCCGCGAGCGGCGGGAGGCGGCGGCCGCGGCCGAGGCCTTCCTGCGCGCCTGGCAGGAGCGCCGCTACGACGACCTCGACGCCCTGACGGCGGGGGCGGACGCGCCCGGCGACGCCTACCGGCGCACGGACGAGCGCCTGCTCGTCGAGCAGGCCGAGCTCACCCCCGGCGAGCTGTCCGAGGACGGCCGCACGGTGCCCTTCGACGCCGTGCTGCGCCTGGCCGGGCTCGGCGAGTACGCCTACTCCGGGACCCTCGCCGTGCGCGACACCGACGACGGCTGGCGGGTGGCCTTCACGCCGGCGAGTCTGCACCCGGCGCTCGAGAACGGCCAGCGGCTCGACCGCCGGCGCGACCCGGCACCGCGGGCGCAGGTGCTCGACCGGGCCGGCCGGCCGGTGCGCGAGGCCAGCCCCGACCTCGCCGCCAACGTCCTCGGCACGGTCGGTGCCGCGCCCGAGGCAACCGGAGCGGTGCTGGCGGGCGAGCCGACCGGTCTGACCGGCCTGGAGCGGGTGCTGCAGGACCGCCTGGCCGGACAGCCCGGTGGCGCCGTGGTCGTGGCGGACGCCCTCGACGGACGCGAGCTGACGGTGCTGCGGGAGTACCAGGGCGCTCCCGGGGAGGACGTCGTCACGACGCTCGACCTCGACGTGCAGGCGGCCGCCGAGCAGGCGATCGCCGGCCTGGCCTCGCGGGCGGCGCTGGTGGCTGTCGACGTCGCCACCGGGGAGGTGCGGGCGGTCGCCAACTCGCCGGTCAGCGGCATCCCGGCCTCCTTCGCCTCCTACGCGCCCGGATCGGTGTTCAAGGTCGTGACCGCGACGGCCGCCCTGCTCGAGGGGACCGGACCCGACACCGTCGTCGACTGCCCGGCCAACGTCACCGTCGGCGGCCGCGCCTTCCGCAACGACGAGGGCCTCGTCGCGCTCGGTCAGGTCCCGTTCGAGCGGGCCTTCGCCAGCTCGTGCAACACCACGCTGATCAGCCTCGCCGGGCAGCTGCCGGACGGAGCGCTGGCCCGGGCTGCCGAGCTCTACGGGTTCGGCCGGACCGACCTGCTGCCCATCGCGGTCGAGGGCGGCGAGGTGCCCGAGCCGGCCTCCGACGTCGAGGCGGCCGCCGCAGCCATCGGCCAGGGCCGGGTGGAGGCGAGCCCGCTGCTGATCGCGTCCATGTCGGCCGCCGTGGCCTCCGGCACCTGGCAGCAGCCGCGGCTGCTGCCGGGCGAGGGCGCCAGCACGCCGATCCCGGCCGAGGCCGCCGAGCCGCTGCGGCGGATGATGCGGGCCGTGGTCACCTCCGGGACCGGGACGGCAGCCGACCTGCCCGGGCCGCCGGTGCACGGCAAGACCGGCACCGCCCAGTACGGCACCGGGGAGCCTCCGCCGACGCACGCCTGGTTCACCGGCTTCCGCGGCGAGCTCGCCTTCGCCGTCTTCGTCGAGACCGGTGCGAGCGGGGGGTCGGTGGCCGCGCCGGCCGCCCGGCGCTTCCTGGCGGCTCTGCCGGGGTAGTGCACCGGCATGAGCGACCCCGATCCCGACCTCGCCGGCGCCGGCCTGTCCGCGACCGGCAAGACCGCCGACCAGTTCTCGCCCGGCGACGACAGCCCCGGCACCACCTACGGCTCGCCGGGCGGCACGGGCGCGGCCGAGGAGGAGTCGGCTGCGGCCGAGGGCGCGGAGGACACCGGCCAGGGCGCCGAGGGCGACGTCGAGGGGGCCTGACCCCCGTCAGCCGGTCGCGGCGTCAGCCGACCGCATACCGGGCGAACAGCCAGCCGTCGTCCTCCAGCAGCGACACGAGGCTGACCGGGCGCGGCGCCGGCCACGGGCTGCCGTCGAGCAGCGGGGCCCGGCCGGGCCCGGCCAGCAGCGGGCTGGTGGTCAGGCACAGCTCGTCCAGCCGGCCGGCGGACGCCACCGACCCCAGCCACGACGGGCCGCCCTCGCACAGCACCCGGGTCAGCCCGCGGGCCGCCAGCGCGTCGAGGACCTCCTCCGGCGAGCCGGCGAGCACGAGGACCTCGCCGTCGCTCTCGCCGCGGGGGAGGTCCCCGCTGCGGCTGACGACGGCGTAGGCCGGCACCTCGGGACGGCCCTGCGCCGCCCGCCGAGCCCGCCGCTGCGGCGACGGCCTCGGCGGCCGCCAGCCCTCGGCCCGCACGGTGGCCCCTCCCACGAGCACCACGTCGGACGTGCCGCGCAGCACCGACAGGACCCGGCGGTCGGCGGGGCCGGACAGGCCCTCGCTGGAGCCGTCGACCTCGGCCGCGCCGTCGACGCCGACGACCATGAGGCCCCGCACGCAGGCCTGCGGCCAGGCGTAGACCTCGTCCAGGTCGGGCTCGGCGGGGTCCCCGGCAGCGGGCGGGGGCAGCAGGCGGCGCACGGGCGGACTCTAGGCTCGCCGACCGTGCCTGCCCTCCGCCTGGTCGACCGGGCCCCCGAGGTCCCGCCGGAGACCCTGGTCGCCGGGCTCGTGCCGCCGCCGCAGTTCGCCGACGTCCGCTTCTCCACCTACCGGCCCGACCCGGCGCAGCCGTCGCAGGCACGGGCCGTCGAGGTGCTCGAGCAGTTCGCGCGGCGCCTGCAGCCGCCGCCTCGACGGCTGTTCGGGCGGGGCAGGCCACCGCCGGGCCGTCCGGGGGTCTACCTCGACGGGGGCTTCGGCGTCGGCAAGACGCACCTGCTCGCGTCCCTGTGGCACGCCGCCCCCGAGCCGCGGGCCTTCTGCACCTTCGTCGAGCTGACCCACCTGGTCGGGGCGCTCGGGTTCGGCGCCGCCGTCGACGCGCTGTCGGGGCACCGGCTGCTGGCCGTGGACGAGTTCGAGCTCGACGACCCGGGTGACACGGTGCTGGTCTCGACGATGCTCTCGCGGCTGGTCGACGCCGGCGTGCGGCTGGCCGCCACCTCCAACACCCTGCCCGGCTCCCTGGGCGAGGGGCGCTTCGCCGCCCAGGACTTCCTGCGTGAGATCCAGGGCCTGGCCGCTCACTTCGAGCCGGTGCGCGTCGACGGCGACGACTACCGGCACCGCGGCCTGCCGTCGTCCCCGCCGCCGCTGTCCGACGACGAGGTGCGGGCCCGCACCGAGAAGGCCGACGGCGCCTCCGCCGACGACTTCGACGAGCTGCTCGCCCACCTGGCGGCGCTGCACCCCAGCCGGTACGGCGCGCTCGTCGACGGAGTGCCGCTGGTGGGACTGCGGGGCGTGCACCCGGTCACCGACCAGGCGGCGGCCCTCCGGCTCGTCGTGCTGGTGGACCGGCTGTACGA
This sequence comes from Mycobacteriales bacterium, assembly GCA_035540755.1. Classification (GTDB taxonomy): domain Bacteria; phylum Actinomycetota; class Actinomycetes; order Mycobacteriales; family SCTD01; genus DATLGD01. The sequence continues at coordinate 7,962 of DATLGD010000111.1, forward strand.
CCGCGCCGTCCCGGTCGTCGCGAGCGGCGTTCCCCTCGACGCGGTCTTCCCCGACGAGCTCCTGCGCGGCGGCTACCGCAAGAAGTACCTGCGGGCGGTGTCCCGGCTGGCGTCGCTGGCCGCGCAGGCCGATCCGGACGGGCGGGCATAGTCCGCACGAGCGGGGGGTTGTCACGCAACAGCATCACAAGGTGACACTCCGTGCAGAAGGGTGCACGAGGCGCTTCAGTGCCCACCTCGGTCTGCCGACGCTCGTAGAGCGGTGGTCACCGCAACCCCCGAAGACGGAGGATTCCAGCAGTGCCGCTCCTGCGACGCCCCGCCCGCCGCCCCTCCCGCACCACCGCCCGCCGCCTCGCGGCCGTCGTGGCCGCCCTCGGCATGGCCGGTGCGACGCTGGCCCTCGCGGCCCCGGCCTCCGGCTACGCCGGTGCAGCCTGGTTCCAGCCCAACACCGTGTACACCCAGAACTTCCCCGACCCGAGTGTCATCCGGGTCGGGAGCGACTACTACGCCTACGCGACCGGTACCGGCGGCAGCTACCTGCCCGTCATGCGCTCGAAGGACCAGATCACCTGGCAGGCCCGCGACTACTACCGCTCAGACGCCGAGTGCTGCCCGGAACTGCGCAAGGCCTACCCGTACTTCAACGACGCGCTGCCCTACGTCGCCAGCTGGGGCCAGCACAGCAACACCGGCATGCACATGACCTCATGGGTGACCGCCCCCGGGGTCGCGCAGTTCGGCCCCAACCGGTTCAACGCCTACTACGGCCTGCTGGAGACCAAGCCGGACAGGGCCTGCATCGCCGTCGCCACCTCGACGAGCCCGCAGGGACCGTTCTACAACCCGTCGTGGATGACCCGCCCGCTCATCTGCCAGGGAGACGCGCCCGGCTCGATCGACCCGCAGCCGTTCGTCGACCCGAAGACCGGTCGCAAGTACCTGCACTGGGCCGGGGAGGGCGTCGGGGGGAACCCGCCGACCAAGCTGTGGTCCCAGGAGCTCACCGCCGACGGCCTCGGCCTGGTCGGCGGCCAGGTCGAGCTGACCCGCACCACCCAGGCCTGGGAAGGGCCGATGATCGAGAACCCGTCGATGGTGCTCTACCGCGGCCGGTACTACCTGCTCTACTCGGCGAACAACTGGTGGACCGGCGCCTACGCCACCGGCTACGCGCTGTGCAGCGGCCCGCTCGGGCCGTGTCACAAGCCGCGCAGCACCCCGCTGCTGAGCAGCAACGGCCTCAAGCTGGG